>NZ_CP040244.1:6138046-6439696 GCF_005517195.1 Streptomyces vilmorinianum
TACCACGGCGTGTCCTCCCACCGGTTCGGGTTCGTCTCGATCTCGCCGGAATCGCAGGCACCGGGGGCCGTGTCGAGGCAGCGCTCGGCATTGACGAAGTCGATCCGGCCGGTGGCCTTGGCGGTCAGCATGGTGTCGGACCGCTGGCCGTACTCGATGTGGTGCAGGGTGCCGCCCCGCTCGTAGGGCGTGTCGTCGGCGGCGACCCGGTTACGGCCATAGGAGTTGGTCTCCGGCGTGTACCAGTACGACATGGCGTTGCCGTTGGTGTCGACGACGTAGTCCAGGTTCCACCGCCAGGCCTGACGGCACCAGGACGCGGCGAACGTGGCCTTGTTGCAGGGCTCGCCCGTGTTGTTGCCGAAGACCGGGACCGTCCAGGTGGACTTGGTCTCGGGCTTCCCCGAGGCCCAGCCGGGCAGATGGTTCCGGCCGAAGAAGTACTGGAGACCGTCGGTGGTGGTCACCTTCCAGTACTCGCCGTCGTCGTCGCGGTTCCCGGTGGTGGCCGCGTCCCGCAGGCGCTGGACCAGGGTGCCGTCGTCGTTGCGGATCCGCCAGGTGTCCGCGCCGGTCGGGATCAGTTCGCCGGCACGCCCGTTGAAGGAGATCGTGGCGTTGTCGTAGCCCCAGCACAGGTCACCGGGGGCATCGTCCTTGCTCCACGTTCCGTCCTCCGAGCATGCCTTGTAGCGCCGCTCGATGAATCCGGTGTTCATGTCGAAGCCGGCGCCGACCCACGAACCCTGGTTGTTGGTCGCGGAGGTCTGCCCGTCCACGCTGCCCGAGGAGTAGTCCAGAGCCAGCTTGGGCACCAGCCCGCCTGGCACGGTCGGTGGGGCGAGCGGGTACGACCAGGAGAAGTCGCCGGTCTGCAGGCTCGTCTGCCATGCCGCCGACGAGGACAGCGGCGTGGCCCCGTAGTCGCCGCCGACGGTCCCGGAATCCGAGCCGGCTGCGACGGCGGCGAGCACCATCGGGGCGCCGGCGGACTTGAGTGGCACCCCGGTCGCGGAGAGCGAGTGCCGCTCGGTGTCGTTGCCACCCGGCAGGGGTACGCCTTCGCGGCACGCGGACCGCTGGGGGGTGGTGAGTGCGCAGGCGGGCAGCGAGACCAGCCTCAGGCTCTGCCCGTAGCCGCCGCCGAAGGCCTCGCCGAACGAGGAGTAGTCGACGGTGACGTCGACGCGGCCGGTGGTGCCGGACGTTCCGGTCAGGGACAGGAGCAGGCCGTCGATGCCGGCGGCCCGGGCCTGTTCGGACGTGTGGACGCGGACGGCGGCGGTGCCGGGACCGGTCGAGCCGGCTCCGGGAGTGCGGCGCAGGCCGACCGGCAGGCCCGGGGCGGCGACGGCGTCCGGCCTCGCGGCGGAGAGCAGCGGGGCGGTGGAGCGGGACCGGCCGAGGATGGCGCCGGCGATCACGCCCTGTGCGCTCGTCGGACCGTCGAGGTGGACGGTGGCCGAGCCGGCCCGCGGGAGTTCGTCGCGCGCGGCACGCCGCGGTCCGGTCGGCAGACCGGAGCCGCGCCGGGACTCGATGCCCTGGGCGCGGCCCGCGACGGGCTTGTCCGTGTCGATCGTGCCGGGACGGTCGGTGCCGGCCGGCAGGGCTGTGGCGGGCGCCGCCTGTATGAGCGAGCCCGCCATCAAGGCGGCCGCCGCCAGGGCGACATACCGGTGGATACGGGCCGCTCGGGGCAGCCTCGTGGGTCTGGACAACCCGGTGGTTCCTTTCGTGGTGCCGTAACGGGTCCGGCCCCGGACGCCGAGGAGTGGTGCCGTCGGCGTCCGGGGCCGGGAGTGCGGAATCAGGGCCGTGCGGAAGGGGCCTGGTCGGGTGAGGGGGCGACTGAGTCAGGGCCCCGGGACGGTTCCCAGCTCCTCGCCATTGCCGAGCTTGGCGATCTGCGCGTCTCCGGCGACACCGGAGAACACCCAGACGTCGTCGATGACGCCAGGCCAGTACTCGCCGAGGACGCCGTTCTCCTTGTTCCGGCCGAACTGGAGGGACTTCGTCGCCTGGAACGTCCTGACGTTGCCCCGCCAGGAAGTGGCCGCCTCGACCTGCTCCAGCCGGCCGTTGACGTAGAGCCTGATCTCGTCGGCGAAGGCGTCGTAGACGACAGCGAGATGGTCCCAGTCGAAATCACTCTGGAAGGCGCTGTGGCCGACGACGGGTCGTGACGCGCCCGCCGCGTCCGCCGTCGGAACCTCCAGCTGGTAGCCGCCGCTGTTGGCGGGATCGGCCGGATCGGGTGCGTACCGGACGGTGAAGGCGCTGTTGTAGGCGCCTTCACCGGACAGGACGGTCACCTTCTTCTGCGGGCGGGAGGCGGTGTTCACCCAGGCGGTCGCGGTGAAGCTGTCCCGTGTGTTCACGGGCATCGAGGCGGTTGCCGCGTAGTCGTCGACACCATCGAGGACCAGGCCGCCGGCGCCGACCCAGCCGAGACCGGGAGTGACGGCCGCCTGGCCGCCGAGCACGGCGGGGCGCTTGCCCGGGCTGTCATCAGCGGCTGCCGGCGGAGTGCCCGCCGCGTCGTTGAACGTCCAGCGGCCCTTGACCTGCGGGTGCTGCTTGAACAGGTCGCCGGCCTCCTCCGGGGCGATCACCCGGTCGTACAGCCGGACGTCGTCGATCTGCCCCTTGAAGAACGAGCCGGGCTTGCCGCCGTAGGAACCGGCCCCGACCATCACCGGGCCGGTGGCGTCGATCGGCGTGGCGGTGTACGCCACCTGGGAGACCAGGGCTCCGTCGACGAACAGCCGCAGTTGCTTGGCGGTCGCGTCGTACACGCCGACCAGGTGGTGCCACTCATCGCCGGGGAAGACCTGCTCGGCCGGCGGCTTGCCGAGGTTGGCCATCGCCCGAGTGCCCTGTGCGTCGGCGGTGTCGGTGTTGTACCGGTTGAACATCCAGCGGCGGTAGTAGCCCGAGTAGTACAGCTCGAAGCCGCTCTTCTGCGTGGCCGCCTGGGTGGCGATGATCTGCGCCGCGCCGGACTCCGTCTCCGGGAGTCGAGCCCACGCTGAGACAGAGAAGCTCCGCAGCGTGTTCAGCTGCGGCCCAGTGGTGCTCGCGTACGAGGCGGCCGGAGCACTCAGGTCAAGAGCACCGCCGACCGGGCCGCGTGCGCCGAAGGTCGCGGATTCCTTGAGGGTGAGCGGGTGAACGGGGCTGGAACCCGCGATGACGGAGGATCCGGCCGCGTCGTCGAAGTGCCAGACGGCCTTGGCCGGACGCCCCGTAGTGACGGTCCGGCCCTGCGCCAGCAGCGTCACATCGGAGGTGCCGAGCGCGCGGTCGAAGACGGCGGTCTCGTCGACGGCGCCGTTGACGAGGTCCACGTATCTCCCGTTGTACTTCGCCCGGCCGATCTGGAGCGGGCCGGCCGCGTACCACGGGGTGGTGATGGGGGAGCTGCCCTGAAGGACGCCGTTGACGTACAGGCGGTACTCCTTGGCCGCACTGTCGCGGACCGCGACCAGGTGCGTCCAGACTCCGGTCTCCGGCGCGGCGGTCGAGAGCACCTGCTGGGTGGAGAACACGGCTCCCGCGCCCTCCTTGGTGGGGGCGCGCAGGGCCCAGCGCTGCGTGTACCCCTCATAGCCGAGGTAGAACCCGGCGTGGCTGGAGCCGTCGGCGCTCACCACGGTCTGGGTGCCGGTGAGCGCGTCGAGGCGGGCCCAGGTGGAGACGGTGAAGTCGCCGTCGGACGCGATGAGGTTCGGGCCGGCCTCGACGGCGGCATCGGTTCCGTTGAGCCGGACCGCTGAGCCCGCGGTGCCCGGTTCGCCGAGGACGGCTCCGCCGACGGGCGCGGCGGGCCGGGCACCGCCGGTCCCCGGGTCAGCGGTCGCGCCGGCCGCCGGGTCGAGGCTCCAGGCCGCCCTTTCGGGTTGACCGGCGGAGACCCTGAAGGTGTAGGTCCCGATGGTGCTGGCGTTGTTGTTGGCGTCCCATGCCTTGACGTAGAGGTGGTTCACACCGACGCGGGTCGGCATCAGGTCGACGGTGACCGGACCGCCGGGCGTCGCGGGCTTGCGCTCGTTGGCAGCGCTCGGCTCCGCGTTCAGGCCGAACTGGTACTTGGCCACATCCGAGGCGATGGAGTCGATGGTGAACCGACCGTACCGGCCGACCCCGTCGAGCCAGGGATCGAGCGGATTGGAGGAGTCGGGCAGAGGGTACTGCTGCGAGGTGACGGTCGGAGCCTCGGGGACCTTGGAGTCGTAGGTGAGGTAACACCCGGTCTGGTCGTCGCCCTCGTAGCTCCACGGGCCCCAGAGCCGGTTGTCAGACGTCCTCACGCTCCACGCGGCGGTCTTGTTCTGCGGGATCGTGGACGGCAGGGTGATCGTGAACGACGAGCCGGAGGCCTTGGGTCCTATCCGGCCGGAACTCCAGTGTGTCTTCCACCCGTCACCGGCGTCCCAGTCGACCTTGAACTCGGCGTAGACCTGGTCGTTGTCCGGGTCGGTGAGTACCGCGGTCGCCTTGGGGATGACGTTGACCGGCTTGGCGGCCAGGGTGCAGGCGCCTCCCGGGCTCATGGTCAGCTGGCTCTGCTTCGGTCGTTGCGGCGGGTTGTTGTACTCCACCCGCAGGAAGGCGGCCGAGGAGAACCGCTTCCACATCTGCTCGGCGTTCTCGTTCGGCGCCTTCAGACCGAAGGTGAGCGAGGTCTGCTTGTTCGCCGCGGCCCACACGACCGCGTCCTTCGCGTTGAACTCGACATCACCGTCGGGGCAGGAGGCCGTCGCGCCCTTGGCCGCCCACACCGTCGGCATCTGGTCGATCCAGAAACCGGAGGCCGTCGTGGTGTTCCAGGTCGTCGACTTGGTGAGCGGCTTGGTCCGCCAGAACTCGACCGGCTGCTTGGTGCAGTTGTAGGCGTGGGTCTCGCGGACCACGAACTCGGCGCTGTCGATGCTCTTGCCGGCGAAGCTGGTCACCGGCACTTGGTAGAGCAGGCGCTTGGCGTCGTTCGGGGCGCACTGCATGCCGGTGAAGTTCGGCGGGCAGAAGCCGAGGCCCGCATCGTACTTGCCGTCGAACTGGTAGAAGGACGAGCTCGGATACGCGCGGGAGACCATCGCCCAGCCGGTGGCTCGTGGCGACTTCCAGGTCGGGTCGATGAAGACCGGGTAGCGGGTGTCGGCCCCCTGGAGCAGGGCGGTGTCCGGGGTCAGCTCCACGGCCCCGGAACCGACGGTCGCACCGACCGGGGCGATCCGTGAACTCTCGGCCGGGCCGTCGAGCAGTTCGGGGTCCACGGGGCCGGCTTCCGCCGGCGCGGTGGAGTCGGACTCGGCGGTCCGGGCGGCGGCTGCCTTGTTCGTCGTGTCAGGGGCTGCCGAGGTGTCGAACGATTGCCTTCCGGAGTCCCACATCGTGGGGCGGCGGGCCTCGAAGGCGACGCCGCCGGCCTGGGCGTCGACCGCCTCCAGACCGCCCTCCTGCGTGCCGCGGACCGTCAGGCCCTTGCCGGAGACGGGCATCCGTAGCTTGGCCAGGCGGGGATCGGCGGCGGCCTTCGCGTTCTTGACCACGAGGACCTGGGAGAAGCCGTCGGCGTCGGCGGACACTCGCAGATCGATGTCGGGCAGCACGTCGGGGTAGGTGGCCGAGGATCCGGAGAGCACCGGGGCGGGCAGGGAACCCGGCCAGTCCAGCGCCAGTTCACGGCCGGCCCGGTTCATCCGGACCAGCGGACCGGTGCCACCGCCGGAGAAGACGATGTCCGTGGCAGTGGCCACGGGTGCGAGACCCCCGTCCGGTCGGGCGCGGAGGGTCGTGTCGATGTCCACCCAGGTACCGCCCTTGCGGGTGCGCACCGGTTGCAGGTGGGTGATTTCAGTGAGGGTGCCGCCTGGATTGGCGTACACCTCTCGGGTCGGGCCGCGTTCGGTCTCGACCTCGACGCGCTCACCGGTCCGTTTGGCCTCGTCCCTGGCACGCGATACGGCGTCAGCGGGGGACCCGGCGGAGGCGGGCGGGATACTTGAATTCGCCAAAGCGGCGCCGCGGGGAGTCGTCGCCGCGCCGACAGGCACGGCAGACCCCGATATCAGTCCGGTGATCAGGGCACCGACCACCAAGGAGGCTGCGCCGGTCGCGGCTGCCCCCCTCGTTCTTAGAGCCACGCGTTTCACTTCCATGCGAGCCGCAGGCCGGTCGAGCCGTGCGGAGGGAATGAGAGCAGGCGTGGGCTATCAGCAGCGGGAGGCCCCCGTGGCCACCCCGCCGCACCATCTCGTCGCGCCCCCGCACACCCGTAGCCCGTAGGGACCACGGTCTCTTGAATTGTTCATGTCGAGACGGGGATCACTATTGGCGGCCATATTAATTCGGTCAATGTGATTCTGGCCACAAATTCAGCGTATTCCGGCTAGAAATCGTCGGTCTGAGCGACGGGTGAGATGCTCCGGCCGGTCCAGGCGAGATCGTCAACAGGTGATCGTCCGTCACGGATCCTTTTTCCAGCTTCAGGTTGAGGCGGTGAAGGGCGACGGCGGCCTTCACGATGCCGGTCATCCGATTGGTGCCGCAGCGGAGATTCCGCAGGAGCGCCAGCCCTTCAGGGTGGCCATGGCTTGTTCGTCGAGGCAGCTGCTCACCTCCCCAACGATCCACGGGAGGCGCTGACGCATGCCCTCAACCGGCCGCCCCGGCGTTGGCTCGCGTTGGAGCCATCGGAGCCCAAGCGCACGCCGGGCGCACTCGGCCGCCCGCGCGCTCCCGGCCGGCCGCTCGTTCGATTGAAGCCGGGACCATACCCCCCTACGCCTGTCGAAGCCTCGTAACCTCCATCACGTCACACCATCCGGCCAACACGGCGCATCCATTCCGACATGACGACTAAACGAGACATTTCCATTTCACGGGACATGCGCGGGACCGAGTCCCTGACAACGCGTCAGCTAGGCCGCTGACCTGGGAAAACGCCGGAAAGACCGACGGCCTCCGGAGCCGTGTGCGCAGGTTCGAATCCTGCCGGGGGCACTTCGCAGGAAGTGCCTAAAGACCCCGCCACCAGCTAAGACGCTGAGGACGGGGTCTTGTCGTATGCGCAGGCGTGAGCCGCAGCGAAGGCGGCGTAACGGCTGGTCGCCGACTGCGGGACCGCGGCGGCATCTGGACGGCGTGGGGCAGGAGCTCGGTCGAGGCCCAGGACGGCGGCGGACTCTCCGGTCCGTCGGGTGCGTCGAGACGAGTAGCAGCGTGAAGGGCCAGGAGCGAGCCCCGGCCCTTCACACCCTCAGCGATCTTTGACCATCGACACGGTGAAGCTGACTTTCTTGCCGGACGTGTAATCGATGTGGTCCCACACCGACAAGCGGTCCCTGTCCTTCAGGGTCAGCTGCAGCACCTCGCTCGCGTTGTTCCAGTTGTAGAAGAAGAACCGGAAGTTCCTCGACGGAGTGTCTTCCAGCTGCTTGGTCCCCCAGCTGCAGTCACGCGTCGCGTCGTGCTTGCAGGTGGACCAGGCTTTGGCGTAAAGGCGGCAGTCCTGTCCATGCCACACGTCGATACGACTCAGTCTGTCATCGGATGAACGCCACCTTCCTGCAAACGGACTTGCAGCGCACGAGGCGGATGCGTCTTTCGCTGAGGTGAGCGTCATCATGACCGAGAGGGAAAGCATCAAGGCGGCCGTCACGCACAGGGCCATGATCCGGCGTAGTGGACTGCGGGCAGAAGAGGCGGGTGTCATCGTGAACCTCCGGTAGCGGGTGGCAGCACGGGATCCCGTGGTACCCCCTACCCATTCCAGACCAACACCCTCAGATCCTGACCGCAAGTCGGAATGTCTCAATTGCGCACCGTTCAATGATTAATGCGATCCAAGGTGGATCGGTCAACAAGTTTCATACGGGCGGGAATCCCAATGCGGGCGGGGCAACACAGGCCAGGTAGCGGGGACTTCCTCGTTGAGCGCGCGAGGCTTCGCAAGCTCACGTCATACACGGGAATCAACGTCGCGTTGGCGCTGCGGACCGACTGCCCGCGTGGGGCGGTGCAAGAGCGCGAGCGTTGGCGCGAGGCGCTGCGGTGGGTGCGCCGCGGGCGTAGGCGGGTTGGCCGTTGGGAGCCCACGCACGTACCTCACCGTCGGTCAGCGGCCGCATGAACGGACCGTCATCGGTACCCGTGCCGAGCTCTTCGATGGATCGGCCTTCGAAACCGTGGTGGTCCCGCGCCAACGCTTCTTCCTGAGCCCGCCAGAGTAGGCGACGGCACCGACAATGCGCCGCGCTTGATCGCGCGTACTCGCGGGGCTGTCCCACGCCGGGGCGAGGGCAGGCTGCCTGTTCCACCAAGATGCCAGCACAGCGCTGACTCCCCGGCCAGGGGCCCGTGTCGCACCGGTCACTTCAGACTCATTCTGGCCCTCTCCATCAGGTCGATCACGTAGTGGACCACCTCGTTGGGGTTATTCGTACCGGCAAAGATCCGATAATCGACACCCAACTCCGGGTTGAATCTCATGGCGTAGATCACCACCGGAGTGAGGATCCGATGGCGTTCCAGATCCCTCAGCATCTTGATCCCCGCTCGCGGATCGCCACTCCGTTCGATATCGCTGATGATGATGTCGTACGTCCCCTGCTTGAGCAGCACGAGGGCCTCCTCCGTTGACCGAGCCGTATCCACGGTCATGCCGACAGCACGGAACAGTTCGGCCAGGGGCCTGTTCAGCCCAGGCTGATCGTCAACCCAGAGAATTCTGCCGCCAACCAGGAACTCGGCCGCGTGGTCCAGCCTGCGGACAACGCCCTTGCTGGCTTTGGTCCTGACAGGGGTCTCGGCGCCTCTTGCGGCGCGTTCAAGCAGCTCCTCGGCGAGCTCAACCTCAATGCCGAAGCCTTTGAAGGTCTTGACCTGAGGGAAGCGCTGAATGATCGGCTCTCGAAGCGTCAGAAAGACGAACATGGCGAACGCCACCCATAGGGTTCCTGGAACTACGCCGACCAGTGCAATCCAGAATGCTTGGGACACTCGGACATCATGGGCCTTTTCTGTATGCGGCGCAGCGACACGGCCCCGGGTCGCCGTGTCGGCTAAAGGCGCGCAGCGGGTCGATGGCCCCCTAGGGGCAAGGGTCGGTCCGGCGTCGGATGCATCCACGGCCTGGGGCGACGACCGAGGCGGGGCCCGGGGGTGGGGGCCGTGCCCGGGGCAGGGAATCATGTGGCGCATGATCAAGACTTCTCGGCGTAGCCTGCTCGCCGCGCTGACCGTTTCTGCTGCCGCGCCGCTTGTCGGGTTGGGTGGGGGGAGGGCTTCCGCGGCCGCTCCAGCCGCCGCCGGCACCGCCACCGCCGCCGTTGTGGGCGTGCCAGGTGACGGTATGGCCGGGCCCCGTTCCTCCGTCGTGCTCAGTGGCGGGCCGTACGACATAGCCGCGCTCACCCGGGCCTCCGTCGGGGCGCTCACCGCGACCGTGGTGCCCGGGACGCCGGCGCGGACCGAGGTTCGGTGTGGTGGGGAGCCGTTGGCCGTGCTGACGGCCGGGGCGCGGACCGTGGTGATGGTGGGGCCCGAGCGGACGTTCACCGAGAACAAGCGGCCCTTCGACGACGTCTTCAACCGCACCCTCGCCACCTCCGGGAGCTGGGGTAGCTCGCCTGGCGGCGGCAGTTGGTCCGTGTTCGGTGGGGTAAACGCGGGGACCACCGAGGATCCGCGGTACGTGGAGTTCGCCGTGGCCCAGCCCGGGGCCGGTACCGCGGTCCTCAGTGATACGGCCTCTGGGCGGTACGCGACCGTGCGCGACGACGAGATCACCGACGTCGACGTCCGTGCCACCGGGCGGTTCGACAAGGTCCCCACCGGCAACGCCTGCTCGTTCGCCCTGGTCTTCGCCTATCGCAGCAACGTCCACTACCGGGCGCGCCTGTCCTTCACCACCCAGGGCGAGGTCGATCTGCGGGCCGAGAAGGTGCTGGACGGGAACGCCACGCTCCTGAGGTCGGCCGGGCCGCTGGCCACCGGTGTGCCCGCGAACACCGCCTGGACGATCCGGGTGCGCCGTGAGGGGGCCCGTATCCAGATCAAGGCCTGGAAGCAGGCGGCCACGGAACCCACCGCCTGGACCCTGGACTTCACCGACAGCGACGCCGGCTACGCCAAGGGCCGCGTCGGCGTCCGCGGATTCGCCTCCTCCGGCTGCAGCAACCTCCCGATCAAGCTGAGCGTGACCCGGTTCGAGGTCAGGGAGGCTTCCTGGGAGAGGCCGCCGTCGGTCACCCACTCCCACTGGGTCCGGCTGCTGGACGAGCCCTTCGACGGGACGTGGACCCCGGCCCTGGAGGACGTCATCCGGGGCTGGGCCGGATCGCTGGCGCCCGACGCGCTCTCCTACGCCGCGATGTTCCTGCCCGGAGCGCCCGCGGTGACGAGCGGCCGGAAGGAACCCCTCGGCGCGCAGGTGCTCGGCGCGGCGCGTTACGGCAAGCCCGACGCGCAGGGGCTGCTCCCCGTCGGCGCCGACTTCCACGACTACATGGGACAGGCGTGGTCGTTCCCCGACCGCACCTCCCCGAAGCCCCCGGAGGAGGGCCAGGCCGGGAACCTGGACTGCTCCGGCTATGTGCGGATGGTCTACGGCTACCACATGGGCATCCCGATGTACGAGGACGTGGACCCCGCCAAGCGGGCGCTGCCCCGCAAGTCCGGTGCCATGGTCGAGTACGCCCCGGGTGTCCGTGTCGCGTCGAAGCCGGACGACAACAGTGAACTGCCGCAGGCGACCCCGATCCAGCCGGGCGACCTGGTCCTGTTCGACGCCAACGACCCGGTGGACGCCGGCGAGCCGTACACGGTCGACCACGTCGGCATCTACCTCGGCGTCGACGGGGACGGCCGGCGGCGCTTCCTCTCCAGCCGCAAGAGCTGCAACGGCCCGACGATGGCCGACCTCGCGGGCGCCTCGCTTCTCGACGGTACGGGCCTCTACGCCGTGAGTCTGCGGACCGTCCACCGCCTCTAGGAGGAAGGGGCCGCGCGGCACCCCACTTGCCACGCGGCCCCAGCTTCCCGAGGGGTTACTTCACGTTGATCGCGGTCCAGGCCGTGGCCACCGCGTTGTACTCCGCGCTGCCCGCGCCGTAGAGGTCCGTGGCCGCCTGGAGGGTGGCCGTGCGGGCGCCCGCGTAGTCCGTGGAGGAGGTCATGTAGGTCGACAGGGCCTTGTACCAGATCTTGTACGCGGCGGACCGGCCGATGCCCGTGACCGGGGTGCCGTCGTACGTCGGGGAGTCGTAGCTGACGCCGTTGATCGTCTTGGCGCCGCTGCCCTCGGAGAGCAGGTAGAAGAAGTGGTTCGCCGGGCCCGAGGAGTAGTGGACGTCCAGGCGGCCGACGGTCCTCGACCAGTAGTCGGCGGACTTGCCGTCGCGGCTCGGCCTGTCCATGTAGCGCAGCGGGGTGCCGTTGCCGCGGATGTCGATCTTCTCGCCGATGAGGTAGTCGCCGGCGTCCGAGGCGTTGTTCGCGAAGAACTCGACCGAGGTGCCCAGGATGTCCGAGGTGGCCTCGTTCAGGCCGCCCGACTCGCGGCTGTAGCGCAGGCCGGCGGTGGAGGAGGTCAGGCCGTGGGTCATCTCGTGGCCGGCCACGTCGATCGAGGTGAGCGGCTTGAGGTTGTTCGCACCGTCGCCGTACGTCATGCAGAAGCACTGGTCGGACCAGAAGGCGTTGACGTACGCGTTGCCGTAGTGGACCCGGGTGTACGGGGCGACCCCGTCGCCGCGCAGGCCGTTGCGGCCGAGCTCGTTCTTGTAGAAGTCCCAGGTCATGGCCGCACCGTAGTGGGCGTCCACGGCGGCGGTCTCCCGGTTCGTCGCCAGGCCGTTGCCCCAGACGTCGGTGCTGTTCGTGAAGAGCGTGCCGGTGCCGTTGGTGCCGCCGCCCAGGTCGTACGTCTTGTGGCCGCCGCGGAGCGTGTCGGTCAGCGTGTACGAGGGGGCGGTGCCGAGGGTGACGTCGCCGCTGTACTGGCTGTGGCCGACGCCCGTCTCGATGGCCTCGTAGGCGTACAGCTCCTTGCCGTTGGCCGCGTCGGTGATGACGTGGCGCTCGCTCGGGGTGCCGTCGGCCTGGACGCCGGTGACGACCGTCTCCCAGGCGAGGGTGGGCTTGCCCGTGGCCGCCCAGATCACCTGGCGGGCCGAGGACTCGGCCGCCGCGACGGCCGCCTTCGTCGTGGGGACGGATATGCGTGCCGACGTCGCCTTCGTGGTCGAGCGGGCGCCGTTCTTCTTCCGGTGCACGACGAGGTCGCCGCCGAGGACGGGGAGACCCTCGTAGGTGCGCTCGTAGCGGGTGTGGACGGTGCCGTCGGCGTCCTTGACGACGTCCCGGACGACGAGCTTCTCCTGGGCACCGAGGCCGATCGCCTTGGCGGTGGTGGCGGCCTCGGCCTGGGCACCCTTGATCGCGGCGGCGCGCTCGCCGGCGGAGAGGGCGAGCGCGGTGGCGCCGTACGCGCGGTCGGCGCTGGTGGCGCCGTTCTCGCGGTCGACGGCCGCGCCGGCGGGGGCGCTCTGCACGCCGACGACGACCATCGCGGCGGAGGCGAGCAGGGCCGCGGCACGTGCGGTGGTACGTGCGGCGGTCGTGGTGGTGCGGTGCTGCGAGGACTGCAGGCGGGTCACGCGGGCTCCTTCGCTGAAGCTGTGGGGGATGACGCGGCAGCGAGCGTGCCAGCGAAAGAGCTTTTTTGACAGGTCTGCAACAAGGATTTGACCATCAGTTGTCCGGAGGGCGGCCAACCCTATCCGTTATGCGACCGATTCGGCCTGCTTAGATGCCCGCTATGGCTAACCTTCTGTACGTCACCGACCTCGGATACCAGGCACGCGGGCGCCGCTACTGCGACGAGGACATCTGGCTGAGCGGCCGGCTCCGCGAGGAGTTCGGCGTCGCGCTCTGCCACCCCCTGGACACGGCCGCGCTCATGGACCGCTTCGACGCCGTCGTCGTGCGCAACAGCGGGCCCGTCATCCACTACCAGGAGGCGTACGACGCCTTCCGCGCCGCCGCGCTCGACAAGGGCGTCCGGGTCTTCAACTCCCTCTCGGGGAAGGGCGACATGGCCGGGAAGGAGTACCTCCTCCAGCTGTCGAGGGAGGGATTTCCGGTCATTCCCACGGCCGGGCGGCGCGAGGAGTTCGCGCGGCTGCCGGAGGCCGACGAGTACGTCGTCAAGCCGCTGCTGGGCGCCGACTCGGTGGGGCTGACCTTCGTACCGAGGGAGCGGCTGGCCGACGTGGACCCGGCCGGGATGCTCGTCCAGCCGCGCGTTCCGTTCGCGTACGAGGTGTCGTTCTACTTCGTCGGGCGGAGCTTCCAGTACGCGCTGTACGCGCCGGACCCCGAGGCCCGCTGGGTCCTCCGGCCCTACGAACCGACGCCCGCGGACCTGGAGTTCGCGCAGCGGTTCGTGGACTGGAACGACCTCGCGTACGGCATCCAGCGCGTCGACGCCTGCCGGGCCCCGGGCGGGGAGCTGCTGCTCGTGGAGCTGGAGGACCTCAATCCGTATCTCTCGCTCGACCTGGTCGGGGAGGCGGAGCGGGAGGCGTTCGTCGCCGCCATGAAGCGCTCTCTGCGGGAGCTGGCGGCGTAGCGGTGGCCGTGGCGGCGGGGAGTCGGTTGCGCTCACCCGCCGGCGGCGCCGCGAGCGCGAGGCGGCGGTGGGTGCGGCGGAGCATCCTGCGGGCCATGTACGGGTGGAGGTGCCGGATCACCGCGAAGTACAGGCGCCCGCGGGCGTTGTGGATCCGTACCACCGTGCTGAGCGTCACCGAGGTGCCGGCCGCGTCGATCAGGACCGAGGCGCGGAAGTCCAGGTGGGACGCGTCCTCGCCGAGCATCAGCTCGTGCTCGCCGGCGCCCAGCACCGGGAACGGCAGCACGTCCCGCCAGGCCCGCGGGTCGCGGTCCATGCCGGGTTCGAGCGACATCCGCCACGCGTCGGCGAAGTCGGTACGGCCCTCGAACGCCTCGCGGACCAGACGGGCGCCCGGCGGGATCGCGGCGGCCTCGGGGCGGGGCCAGGTCAGGCGGTGGAGGAGGCGGACCCACGCGCTCCGCCGTACGGGCCGGGGCCCTGCGAGGGAGCCGAGGGCCGCGCGCTCGACGTTGTCGAGGAGCTCCTCGACGACCGTGTCGTGCACCGGGCGCACGACCGTCGCCCACACGGCGAACTTCCCTGCCCCCTGCGACTGTTCGAGCGTGTGCACCACCCGGCAGCGGTCGGGGCCGACGGGCTCGACGTCCAGGCGGTGAAAGCCCCGCTCCCCCGCGCCCCCGGGGCCGGGGAAGCCGAAGCGGACCGAGCGGCCGGGGACGTACTCCGTCACCCGGTAGCGGACCGGTCCGTGGCCGCCGTCCGCACCGACGCCGAGCGGGCGGTCGAGTCGCATCGAGGACCAGGCGGGGGCGGGGAAGAGGGGGTCGTCCGCGGCGGAGAGCCGGTCGAGGAGGGCGCCGACCGTGTCGGCCGGGGCCGCGACGACCCGCTGGTGAACATTCCGAACCGTCCGTACCGTGCGCATGGCGCACACCTCCATACGGGAGCGTATGTTTCTCCATACGGTACCGTACGGAGATGGCGTCCGGACAGAAACGCAAGAGGCTCACCGCCGAGGACTGGGCCGACGCGGCCCTGACGGCGATCGGGGAGCGCGGGCTCGCGGGGGTCGCCGTCGAACCGCTCGCCGCCCGGCTCGGCACGACCAAGGGCAGCTTCTACTGGCACTTCGCCAACCGCGACGCCCTCGTCGCCGCGGCGCTCACGCGCTGGGAGCAGATCTCGACGGAGGAGCTGATCGTCGCCCTGGAGGCGGAGGAGGCGGACCCCGAGACCCGGCTGCGCACGCTCTTCCTGCGCGCCACGGCCCTGGCGGCCGAGGACCCGCTGGAGGTCTCGCTCCTCGCGACCGCCGATCACCCCGAAGTCGCCGCCGTGCTCGCCCGGGTGACGGAGCGCCGGGTCGGGTACGTGGCCCGGCTCTTCGAGCGGCTGGGCTTTCCGCCCGCGGAGGCGCGGCGCCGGGGGCTCCTCGCGTACACGAGCTATCTGGGGCACACCCAGCTGATGCACGCCGTACCGCAGGCACTGCCGGACGACCCGGACTACCTGGCCTCGGTGATGGAGACCCTGCTGCGGCGGTGAGTTGCGCAGACGCCTCCGCGCCTTACGCCGTGCGCTTGCGCGGGGTCGCCTTCTTCGCCGGCTGCTTCTTGGCCGCGGTCTTCGCCGTGGTCTTGGCCGCGGTCTTCGCCGTGGCCGTGGCCGTCTTCTTCGCCGCCGTCTTCTTCGCAGCCGTCTTCGCCGTCGACTTCCGTGCGGGCGCGGCCGTCTTCTTCGCCGCCGTCTTCGCCGTGGACTTCCGCGTGCCCGTCTCCTTCGGCGTCCGCGCCGCCGCCTTGCGCGGCGCGAGTTCGGTCACCTCGGCGACCTCGCCCTCCCCGCGCGCCTCCTTCGCCGCGCGGACGCTGCTCTCCAGGGCCGCCATCAGGTCGATGACCTGGCCACCGCCCGCCGCCTCCGGCTCCGGGGGCGCCAGGCCCGCGCCGCCCTCCGCCTTGGCGGCGATCATCTGCTCGACCGCCTCCCGGTAGTCGTCGTGCAGGGTGTTGATGTCCACCTCTCCGAGGGTGGCCATCAGGGCGTCCGCCAGGTCGAGTTCGGCCTCGCGCACCGCGACGGGGGTCTCCGGGGCCACGCCCTCCGGGGAGCGGATCTCGTCCGGCCAGAGCAGCCCGTGCATGGCGATCACGTCGTCGACGACCCGCAGCATCCCGAGCCGCTCCCGCCCCCGCAGCGCGAACTTCGCGACCGCCACCCTGTCGCTGCGCTTGAGCGCCTCGCGCAGCAGGGTGTACGGCTTGGCGGCCGGTACGCCACTGGGCTGCAGGTAGTACGCGTTGTCCATCTGGAGCGGGTCGATCTCGCCGGCCGGGACGAAGGAGACGATCTCGATCGTCTTGGCCGTCGGCAGCGGCAGGGCCGCCAGATCCTCGTCGGTGATCGGGATCATGGTCCCGTCGGCGTCCTCGTACGCCTTACCGATCTCCGCCTGGGAGATCTCCTCGCCGTCCAGCTCGCACACCTTGCGGTAGCGGATGCGGCCGCCGTCCTCGGTGTGGATCTGGCGGAAGGACACGGACCGGCTCTCGGTGGCGTTCACCAACTTGATCGGGATGCTGACCAGGCCGAAGGAAATGGCGCCGTTCCATATGGATCGCACGTTTCATCCCTTTCGCACGGGATTTCCGGAATCGTGGGATTCTCATCGTATGACGCCGATCACGGAGGTGGAGGGGCGGCGCCTGGCGCTCAGCAATCTGGACAAGGTTCTCCACCCGGCCACCGGCACCACCAAGGGCGAGCTGCTGCACTACTACGCCACCGTCGGAGACGCGATCCTCCCCCATCTGCGCGACCGCCCGGTCTCCTTCCTGCGCTATCCGGACGGCCCCGACGGGCAGCTCTTCTTCACCAAGAATCCGCCGCCCGGCACGCCCGCCTGGGTGAAGACGACCCCGGTCCCCCGCTCCGAGGATCCGCGGGCGCGGCAGGTGATGATCCAGGACCTGGCCTCGCTGATGTGGGCGGCGAACCTGGTCGTGGAGTTCCACACGCCGCAGTGGCGGGCCGGCTCGCAGGCCGTCGCCGACCGGCTCGTGTTCGACCTCGACCCGGGGCCGCCGGCGACCGTCGTGGAGTGCTGCCGGGTGGCGCTCTGGCTGCGCGAGCGGCTCGCGGCGGACGGCCTGGAGGCCTTCGCCAAGACCTCCGGCGCCAAGGGCCTGCATCTGCTCGTACCGCTCGAGCCGACGCCGTCCGAGCAGGTGTCGGCGTACGCGAAGCAGCTCGCCGTCCGGGCCGAGGCGGACCATCCGGATCTGGTCGTCCACCGGATGGCACGGGCCCTGCGGCCGGGCAAAGTCTTCGTCGACCACAGCCAGAACGCCGCCGCCAAGACCACCGCCACCCCCTACACCCTGCGCGCCCGGCCGCTTCCGGCCGTCTCCGCACCCGTGACCTGGGAGGAGGTGGAGGGGTGTGACAAACCGGAGCGGCTCGTTCTGCTGATGGGCGACATCGCGCCACGTCTGGAGCGGTACGGAGATCTCCTCGGGCCGCTCTTCGACCCCGCCCGGGCCGGGGGGCTGCCATGACACCGGCACCGACTCCGGAGCCGACACCAGCCTCGGCACCGGAGCCGACACCGGAGCCGACACCTGAGCCGGCACCTGAGCGGACACCTGGCCCGGCGGCCCCCGTCCTGCGGCCCCCGGTCGACGTCATGCGCCCCCGGCCGGCGGACGAGATCCCGGCACACGGCAGCGCTCCCGGAGGCCTCCAGTACACGCTCAAGCTCGACGGATTCCGGGCGCTCGCCTTCGTCCTGGAGGACGGACGGGTCTTCCTGCAGTCCCGCTCGCACCGGGACCTCGCCCGGGACTTCCCCGAGATCGCCGCGCATCTGGGCGCTCATCTGCCGGCCGGCGTCGTCCTGGACGGCGAGCTGTGCGCGTACCGCGAGGGGCGGCTGAGCTTCACCGATCTGCTGCGCTCGCGCGCCGACCGCGAACGGCTGGGGGTGCCGGTGTCGTACATCGCCTTCGACATCCTCGCCGTGCCGGGGCGGGACGTCCGGGCCCTGCCGCTCAGGGAGCGCTGGGAGCTGCTCGGCACGGCGCTGCGGGGCATCGGCCCGCCCGTCCAGCGCGTCCTGGCGACGCAGGACGAGGAGACCGCGCGCGCCTGGTTCCGCGACCTGAGGGCCGTGGGTGTCGAAGGGGTCGTGGCGAAGGCCCTGAACTCGCCCTACCGGCCGGGAGGCACCTGGGCCTGGCGGAAGGTGCGGCATTCGGACACACGGGACGGCACCCTTCTCGGCGTCTTCGGGCCGGTGGACCGACCGCGGGCGCTGCTCGTGGAGCTCCCCGACGACCGGACGGTGAAGACCTCGCCCCGCCTGACCCCGGCGCAGTCGCGGCTGGTCGGGGAGCTGGTGCGCGATCGTCTCGGCGCGCCGGCGGACCATCCGGACCACGGGCCCGTGACGATGCTCGCCGACCCCCTGCCCGTCGAGCTGAGCCAGCAGGCCGGGCGCCACGAGACCGCGCGGTTCGTACGGGTGCGGTCCGACGGCTAGTCCGACGGCTCGTCCGACCGCTCGTCCGACCGCTCGTCCGACGGCTCGTCCGACACCTGGCCCGGAGGTCGGCCCGGCGGTCGGCCCGACACCTGGCCTCGCGGTCGGCCCGGCGATCGGCCCGACGGCAAGGCCCACGGCAAGACCCACGGCACGTCCGATGGGGCCGCGCACGGCAGTTGGCGCAAAGCGAGCGCCCCGCGGGCCCTTGGCGGACCGCGTCCGGTCAGCGGGTCCTTGTTGACGGTGCGGTGGTGCACACTTGCTGCCTGGTACAGCGCTCACGGGGAAGGCGGCGGCCGGCATGCTGACGGGGATCGAGGAGGTCGACTGGGCCTCGCTGGGGCATGCGTACGGCCCCGCTGACGATGTGCCGGGACTGCTGCGCGGCCTCGCCTCGGACGATCCGGCGGAGCGCGAAGTCGCGCTCGACGCCATGTACGGCGCCGTGCACCACCAGGGCGATGTGTACGACTCGACGCTCGCCTGCATCCCCTTCCTGCTCGAACTCGTCGCCGATCCCGAGGTCCAGGACCGTGGCGGCATCGTGGAGTTGCTGACCAGCATCGGCGGGATCGATCTCAGCGGCGACGACGAACTGGACGAACTCGACCCGGACGACGAGGAGTTCATCCCCGCCGCCAACTACGCGATGGCGGCCGCGGCCGTCGCCGCCGGTGCCGACGTCTTCCTCGGGCTCGTGGGCGACCCGGACCCCGAGGTGCGCCTCGCCGCCCCGTGCGCGCTCGCCTCGCTGCACCCCGACCCGGCGCGCGTGCTGACCCTGCTGCGGGAGCGGCTGACGGTCGAGTGCGACACGGAGGTACGGCTCGCCCTGGTGGAGGCGGTCGGGAGGATCGCGCGGCGGCACGAGTCGCTGCGGGCCGAGACGGTGGAGTGGCTCGGCTGGCTCACGCGCGCGGCCCAGGCGCCCGGGCTGCGGCTCGCGGCCCTCGCCCAGCTGGCCCGGTGCGCGCCGGGCGAGGTCCCGCAGGACGTCGTGGAGCGGGTGACGGAGCTGCTCGACCAGGTACGGACGGCGCCGCCCGAGCCGGCCTTCCCCGAGAACGGCCGGCCGTCCACGCCCACGCTCATCGGGCAGGTCCGGGAGCTGCTCGAAGAGCACTCCGCCGGCCGGCCGACCCCGTGGACCGACGAGCTGATGCGCACCCTGCACACCGCGCTCGACGACCGCGTCGAGGACCGGATCGCGCTGATCCTCGCCCAGCTGCGCAGCCCCGACCGGTGTCAGAGGTCGGACGCGATCTGGCTGTGCGGCGGGCTGACACGGGTGTGGCGCGGCCGGTACGAGGAGGTGGTGCGGCTGGTCGGGGCGCAGCTCGCCGACCCCGATCCGCGGCTGCGCGAGGCCGCCGTCGCGTTCCTCGAAGGGCTCTTCGAGCTGACCGTGCCCGCCGCCGACGCCCTCGCGGCGCGGCTCGCCGAGGGACCCGACGGGCCGCTGGGCGGCCAGGGGGGTACCCGGGCCCGGGACGGACGCTGCCGGGCGCTGCTCGCCCTCGCCCGCTCCGGGGACGCCCGGGCGGTGCCGCTGCTCGCCCGGGCCCTGGAGGAGCCCGAGGTGCGCCGTGAGCTGCTGTACGCGGTCCCCACCCTGGGCCCCGCCGCCGTCCCGCTCGCCCCGGCGCTGCGCCGGCGGCTCGCCCGGGTCGAGCTGGACGACCGGCTGTACGACCAGGCGGCGCCGCTGCTGTTCGCCCTGACCGCGGTCCGGGGCGTCCAGGCCCTGCCCGAGGTGCTGCGGGTGCTGCGCGGGGCGCCGTCGAACCGGCGGGACTGGGTGCACGAGGCGGCGCTGCGGGCGCTGGCCTCCTTCGGCCCGGCCGCGCGGGAGGCGACCGCGGACATGCGGGCGCTGCTCGGGAGCGATTCGGCCGCGGTCGCGGCGGAGGCGGCGCTCGCGCTCTGGTCGGTGGAGGGCGACCTCGGGGCCGTGCTGCCGGCCCTCGAGGCGCGCCTCGGTCCGGATGCGGCCGATCCGGACCGGTGCGCGGCCGCCCGTGCGCTGGGGGCGATCGGCCCCGCCGCGGCGGGCAGCGCGCCGGCCCTGCTGCCCGGCCTCACGGCCCGGGACCTGTGGGTACGGGTGCGCAGCGCGGCGGCCCTGTGGCGGGTGTCCGGGGACGTGGCGTCGGCGCTCCCCGTCCTCCTGGCGGCCTGGGAGGAGAACCGGCACGCGCGCGTGGACATCGCGGAGTACCTGGCGGAGATGGGCCCCGCGGCGGCGGGGGCGGAGTGGGTGATCCGTACGGAACTGGCCCGGCGCCGCCGCCACAACGCGCGCGAGGGCGGCTACAGCAGCCACGCCATCCACGAGGACGAGAAGCTCCTGACCTTCTGCCGTGCCGCCCTCGACCGGATGGAGCTCTGAAGGCCGGGCCGGCACAGGTGGACAAAGAGGACTTCCCTGCGAATAAGGTCTGTACGAATAAGGTCTAGGGGAAGACCGACCGTCCCGAGCTCCGGCTCGACCCCCGAGGAGCAGTGTGAGACCGCGCGGAGTGCCGCTCGTCGCCGTCGTGGCCCTGGCCGCGGCGGCGCCGCTCGTGCTCTCCGGCTGCGACGCCGAGGGCGAGCTGGAGAGCGCGGGCGCCACGCCCACCGCCATCGGCCCCGTCCGCCTCTGGCCCGACCTGCCGCCCGCGTCCGAGCCGCCCCTCGACTACGGCGAGACCGACACCCAGACCGTGCCCGGCATCAAGGCCCCGGGCGACGACGTGCGTCGCGTCGACCCCGTGGCCGTGGTCCAGGCCGAGGTGAACGCCCACCCCGACACGTACTCCGGCGCGGACGGCATGTACGAGGAGACGGCCCGGCAGATCGGCCGGTGCGGCACCCAGCCAGCCGCGTGCCCGGTGATGCGGCCGTACTACCGCGATCTGACCGGCAACGGCCGTGACGAGCTGATCGTCGGCATCCGGATGCCCGAGCAGCAGGTCGGCCTGCGGGTCTATACGGCCGAGAAGGGCGGCCTCACCCGGATCATGGCCACCACCGACCAGGTCATCAGCGTGGACCTGGCGGGCCGGGACGTGATCGTGCGGGCCGCCTCGGCCGGCATTCCGGGGTACGAGTACCGGACCGCCTGGTCCTGGGACGAGCAGCAGCGCGCGATGCTGCCGACCCGCGACGAGATCGTCCGCGTCAAGCCGACGGGGCCCTCGCCCTCGCCCTCGTCCCCCTCCTCCTCCTCGCCCTCCCCCTCCCCCGAGACGGCCGCCGACCTTGCGACGGACGGCCCGTGAAGCGCCGCCGGCCTCGCGCGAAGCTCCGCCCGCCCGCCTGGACCGCGAGCCTCACCTGGAAGTCCGCGGTCTTCATCACCGTCATGTGCTGCGCCCTGGCGGCGCTGCTCGGCGTGCTCGTCCATGTCTCGGTGGCCCGGCACACCGTGGACGACTCCCGGGAGAGGGCGCTGACCCGGCTCACCGCCGCCACGCGCGCCTACGAGGCGGGCGACCCGCTCCCCCGGTTCGCCGGGATCGACCCCGAGGGACTGCCCGGCCCGCTGCGCGCGCTCGCCCTCAAGGGTGAGCGCGGCACGGTGGTCGAGAACCACGAGGGCCGGCCGACGATGTGGGCGGCGGGGCCCGCGGACGGCCGGGCGCTGGCCGTCCGCGTGGACTACTCGACGAGCGCGGAGACCATCGACGAGCTCGACCGGTCGATCCTGGGCTCCTCGGTCCTGGCGATCGGGGCGACCCTGCTCGTGGGCGCGTTCGCGGTCACCCGGATCACGCGGCGGCTGCACCTGACCGCCCAGGTGGCCCGGCGGATCAGCGCGGGCGATCTCGACGCGCGCGTCAACGACCCCCGTACGAAGGACCCTTCGCGCCCCGAGGACGAGGTGGCCACGGTCTCCGGGGCGCTCGACACGATGGCCTCCTCGCTGCAGAGCAAGCTCCAGGCCGAGCAGCGCTTCACCGCCGATGTGGCCCATGAGCTGCGCACCCCGCTGACGGGCCTGTCGGCCGCCGCCGAACTGCTGCCGGAGGGACGCCCCTCGGAGCTCGTACGGGACCGGGTGAAGGCGATGCGCGGGCTGACCGAGGACCTGCTGGAGATCTCGCGGCTCGACGCCCGCAACGAGACGGTCGATCTGGCGGTGCACGAGCTGGGCCCGCTCGCGCGGCGGGTCGTGCACGCCTCCGGGACCGGGACCGGGAGCGGGACCGAGGTGCGGATCGTGCGGGACGCCACGGTCGAGACGGACAAGCGGCGCCTGGAGCGGGTGCTCGGGAATCTGCTCGCCAACGCGCACAAGCACGGGGCGCCGCCGGTCGTCCTGACCGTGGACGGTCCCGTGGTCACGGTGCGGGACCACGGCGCCGGGTACCCGGAGTACCTGCCGGCGTCCGGGCCGCAGCGGTTCCGTACGGAGAGCGGCGGCAAGGGGCACGGGCTCGGGCTCACCATCGCGGTCGGCCAGGCCCAAGTGATCGGCGCGGAGCTGGTCTTCGCCAACGCGCCGGACGGCGGCGCCGAGGCACGGCTGACGCTGCCGGAGTACGTACGGTTCACGAGTGAGCCGCTCGCCCCCTGACGGCGCACCGTCACACATAAGGGATATAAGCCATACCGCTTGCTACGTTGCGGACCATGACCGCAAAGCGCCGCGGCGTGGAACTCTCCCTCCTCGTCTGCGCCGTCCTGATCTCCGTCCTCGGCTACGCCGATGTCGGCCTGGCCGAGAACGGCGCCGTGCCGCCGGACGCCGCCCGCTACGGCGGCGGTCTCGGTGCGCTCGCGCTCCTCGCGCATCTCGCCGTCCGCTTCCGCGCGCCGTACGCCGATCCACTGCTCCTGCCCATCGCCGTCCTCCTCAACGGCCTCGGCCTGGTGCTGATCTACCGGCTCGACCTGGAGACGCCCCGGGACCAGGCCGCCTTGCCCCAGCTGGTCTGGTCGACGCTCGGGGTGGCGCTCTTCATCGCGGTCGTCGTCCTGCTGCGCGACCACCGGGTACTGCAGCGGTACGCGTACCTCTCGGTGGCCACCGCCCTCGTCCTGATGCTCGTGCCGATCTTCTTCCCGGCCGTGAACGGGGCCCGGATCTGGATCCGGCTCGGTGGACTCTCCTTCCAGCCGGGCGAGTTCGCCAAGATCCTGCTGGCCGTCTTCTTCGCCGCGTACCTGGCGGCCAACCGCAACGCGCTGGCGTACACCGGCCGCAGGATCTGGCGGCTGCAGCTGCCCACCGGCCGGGTGCTCGGGCCGATCGTGGCGATCTGGGTGCTGAGCGTCGGCGTGCTGGTCCTGGAGCGGGACCTCGGCACCTCGCTGCTCTTCTTCGGACTCTTCGTGATCATGCTGTACGTGGCGACGGGCCGGACCGGCTGGATCGCGGTCGGGCTGCTCCTGGCGGCCGTCGGGGCGTTCGCGGTCGGCTCCCTCGAACCACACGTCCACAGCCGGGTCGAGGACTGGCTGAACCCGTACGCGTCCATCGAGGCGGGCGACGGGCCGAGCCAGCTCGCGCAGTCCCTCTTCTCCTTCGCCGCGGGCGGGATGTTCGGCACCGGGCTCGGGCTCGGGCACTCGATCCTGATCGGGTTCGCCGCCAAGTCCGACTTCATTCTCGCGACGGCGGGCGAGGAGCTCGGCCTTGCCGGGCTGACCGCCCTGTTCCTGCTGTACGGGCTGCTCGTCGCGCGCGGCTACCGGGCCGGTCTCGCCCTGCTCGACCCCTTCGGCCGGCTCCTCGCGATCGGCCTCGCCTCGATCCTGGCGCTCCAGGTCTTCGTGATCGCCGGCGGGGTGATGGGCCTGATCCCGCTGACGGGCATGGCGATGCCGTTCCTGGCGCAGGGCGGTTCGTCGGTCGTCACCAACTGGGTCATCGTGGCGCTGCTGATCCGGGTGAGCGACTCGGCCCGCGCCCCGCGCCCGGACACCGTCGAGGCCGGGGTCATCGCCCCGGTCGTGGAGGACGCCCGGTGATCCCGTACATCCGGCGCGCGGCCGCGCTCTGTCTCGTCCTGCTGGTGGCGCTGCTGGTCAACGCGGCGCGAGTGATGATCCTCGAAGCGGAGTCGCTGGACGAGAACCCGGCCAACCGGCGCCTGGCGATCACCCGCCACGGCCAGCCGCGCGGCGAGATCCTGGTCGAGGGGCGGCCGGTGACGGGCTCGCGCGACAGCGGCCAGCAGCTGCGCTACGAACGGACGTACAAGCAGGGGCCGTTGTACGCGCCGGTGACCGGCTACGCCTCGCAGACGTACGGCACCACGCTCGTGGAGAACGCCGAGGACGGGGTCCTGTCCGGTACGAGTCCGCTGCTCGCCCCGCTGCCGTTCTGGAACGACATCAGCCGGGGGCGGCTGCCGGGCGGGGACGTGGTGACGACGATCCGGGCGCCGATGCAGGAGGCGGCGTACCGGGGTCTCGGCGGGAAGCGGGGGGCGGTGGCGGCGATCGAGCCGTCGAGCGGGCGGATCCTGGCGCTGGTCTCCTCGCCCTCGTACGACCCGGGGGAACTGTCCGGCACGGGTCCGGCGGTCAAGGGCGCGTGGGCGCGGCTGAACTCCTCGCCGAACCAGCCGATGCTGAACCGGGCGATCCGGCAGACCTATCCGCCCGGCTCCACCTTCAAGATCGTGACGGCGGCGGCGGCGCTGGACGCGGGCGTGGTGACGGACGTCGACGCGCCCACGGACACCCCGGACCCGTTCGTGCTGCCGGGGACGAGGCAGGTGCTGCCGAACGCGGCGAAGGGGTGCGGGAACGCCTCGCTGGCGTACGCGATCCAGTGGTCGTGCAACACGGTGATGGCCGGGCTCGGGGTGGAGGTGGGCCTGGCGGGGATGGTGGAGGCGGCGGAGAGGTTCGGCTTCGACGACACGGGGCTGAGGATCCCGTCATGGGTGGCGAAGTCGAACTTCGACCGGGAGATGAGCGCCGACCAGCTGGCGCTGTCGTCGATCGGTCAGTTCGACACGACGGCGACGCCGTTGCAGATGGCGATGGTGGCGGCGGCCGTCGCCAACAACGGGGAGATCGCGTACCCGTATCTGGTCGACCGGACGACGACGGCGGGCGGCACGACGGTCGACTCGACGGGACGGCGCAGCTACCGCCAGGCGATGCGCCCCTCGACCGCGACCCAGCTGCAGCGGCTGATGGTCGAGGCGGTCGAGGAGGGCACGGGCTCGAACGCGGCGATCCCGGGGGCGCGCGTCGGCGGCAAGACGGGCACGGCGCAGCACGGGCTCGGCAACACAGGGACGCCGTACGCCTGGTTCATCGCCTGGGCGCAGGCCTCGGACGCGGCCCAGCCGGCGGTGGCGGTGGCGGTCGTGATCGAGGACGCGGAGGCCAGCCGTACGGACATCAGCGGGGGCGGCAGCGCGGCGCCCATCGCCCGCGCGGTGATGGAGGAGGCGCTGCGGGCCCGGGCCGTCAGCTGATCGGCTCGCGCATCTCCGCGCGGACCTTGGCGGTGGTCTCCGCGAGTTCGGCGAGGTCGATGTCCTCGGGGTCGGCGACGGCCGACTCCGCGGTGACGAGGGCAACGGCGGAGGCGGTGTTGTCGTCGCCCCAGGCGCACATGGGCAGGTTGATGGTGGCCCCGGTCGCGTCCTTGGACCGGGTGACCTGGCAGGTGATGGTCACGTCGTGGCCGGCGGGGGTGACGTCCTTGGGCGGGACGGCGAGCGTGGACCCCTCGTCCTTCGCGGCTCCCCCGAGGATGGCCGTGCGGGTGCGGTCGGGGTTCTTCATGCGACCGTGGAGGCCGGAGACCACGAGCACGGCGCCGTCCTTGCCGCTGTACTCGGCGACGGCCGCCTCGGCATCCTTGACGTTGGGGTCGTAGCTGTCCACGATCTCCTTCCCCTTGCTCTGGGAGAGGTCGCTGACCAGCGTGTACTCGCCGTCCAGCAGGGTCTTGCGCACGACCAGCTCGTGCGTCCGCGCCGGGAAGGAGCCGCCGGCCCCGCTCCCGTCACGTCCGAGCTTGGCCGCGTAACCGATACCGCCGACCAGCACCAGGGACCCGAGGACGATGGCGACGATGGCCCCCGCCGACAGGCCCTTCTTGGGCGGCGGCCCCCAGGCCCCCGGCCCCGGGTACTGCTGGGGGACGCCCTGCTGCGGGAAGCCCTGTTGGGGGAAGCCCTGCTGGGGCGGTCCGTAGAACCCCGGCTGCTGCGGGGGCGGCACGGGCCCGCCGTAGGGGTTGTGGGGCTGCGGGCTCTGCGGAGGCGGCATGGTCATGCCGGTCACGCTACGTCACACCTGCGAACGCCCACGCCCCCGGGTCCCGGCCCTACCCCTCCGCCGCACCCTGCGCGATCGCGTCCTCGACCTCCGCCACCCGCGCCGTCTCCTCCGCCGCGAACCGCTCCCGGTCCAGCGCCTCCGCGATCTCCTCGTCCTGGGTCATCAGCAGGTCCAGGTTCGAGTCGCCGAGGTCGAAGACGCCCATGTCCAGGTAGGCCTTCTGGAGGCGTTCGCCCCACAGGCCGATGTCCTTCACGCACGGCACGATCCGGCTGAACAGCAGCTTGCGGAACAAATGCAGGAACTCGCTCTGCTCGCTGAGCTCCTCCGCCTCCTTCCTCGCGATGCCGAAGTTCTCCAGGACCTCGACGCCGCGCAGCCGGTCCCGCATCAGGTAGCAGCCCTCGATCACGAACTCCTCGCGCTCGCGCAGCTCCGCGTCCGTCAGCTGCTTGTAGTAGTCGCGCAGCGCCATCCGCCCGAAGGCCACGTGCCGGGCCTCGTCCTGCATCACGTACGCCAGGATCCGCTTCGGGAGCGGCTTGTCCGTCGTGTCGCGGATCATGCCGAAGGCCGCCAGCGCGAGTCCCTCGATCAGCACCTGCATGCCGAGGTACGGCATGTCCCAGCGCGAGTCCCTGAGCGTGTCGCCGAGCAGGCCCTGGAGGTTGTCGTTGATCGGGTAGAGCATGCCGATCTTCTCGTGCAGGAAGCGGCCGTAGATCTCCGCGTGCCGCGCCTCGTCCATCGTCTGGGTCGCCGAGTAGAACTTGGCGTCCAGGTCCGGGACGGACTCCACGATCCGGGCGGCGCAGATCATCGCGCCCTGCTCGCCGTGGAGGAACTGGCTGAACTGCCAGGAGGCGTAGTGCCTGCGCAGATCACCCTTGTCCTTCTCCGTCATGGCCGCCCAGTGCCGCGTGCCGTGGAGGGTGAGGACCTCGTCCGGGGTGCCGAGGGGGTCGTACGGGTCGACCTCCAGCTCCCAGTCGATGCGCTTGGCGCCGTCCCACTGCTTGTCCTTGCCCTTCTGGTAGAGGGCGAGGAGCCGTTGGCGGCCGTCCTCGTACTCCCAGCTGAAGCGCGCCGAACCGGTCGCCGGGACCTGCCAGACGGGGTCTGCCGGGGCTTTCGTGTAGAGGTCGCGCGTCGACACTGACGCCTCCTTGTGTTCGTTCCTGCCAACAGGCCTCGAAACAGGCGGACATGGGCAGGCTGACACCTTGGTAGACGCCGAGTCAACAAGTGGCGCACGGGGGATTGACGGGCCTACTGACGCGCAGTCTCATAAGATGTGACCGCTCGACCCGACCGCCGGTAACCCGACCGCGAGCACAGCGAGGTGCCCCCGTGACCGCCGTGACCGAGCACGACTTCACTCTCCTCCGGGACGCCCTGGGGCCTCTGCGCGACCGGGAACAGGTCGCCGCGCGACTCCTCGAGTCCTCCCTCAAGCACTCCTTCGACCCCGAGACCGAACTCGACTGGGAGGCACCCGTCGAGGAGGGCAAGTGGTTCTGGCCGCCGGAGCTGGTCTCCCTCTACGACACCCCGCTGTGGCAGCGGATGTCCGAGGAGCAGCGGATGGACCTCGCCCGGCACGAGGCCGCCTCGCTCGCCTCGCTCGGCATCTGGTTCGAGATCATCCTGATGCAGCTGCTCGTCCGGCACATCTACGACAAGTCCCTCACCAGCGACCACGTGCGGTACGCGCTCACCGAGATCGCCGACGAGTGCCGGCACTCGATGATGTTCGCCCGGATGATCCAGAAGGGCGGCGCGCCCACGTACCCGGTGCCGCGGATCTACCACAACCTGGCCCGCGTCCTGAAGACCGTCTCCACCACCCCCGGCTCCTTCGCCGCGACCCTCCTCGGCGAGGAGATCCTCGACTGGATGCAGCGCCTGACCTTCCCGGACGAGCGCGTCCAGACCCTGGTGCGCGGGGTGACCCGCATCCACGTGGTGGAGGAGGCCCGCCATGTGCGGTACGCCCGCGAGGAGCTGCGGCGCCAGATGGTGACCGCGCCCCGCTGGGAGCAGGAGTTCACCCGGCTGAGCTGCGGCGAGGCGGCCCGCGTCTTCTCCACCTGCTTCGTCAACCCCAAGGTGTACGAGAACGTGGGCCTGGACCGGCGCGAGGCCGTCGCCCAGGTCAGGGCCAGCGGCCACCGGCGCGAGGTCATGCAGTCGGGCGCGAAGCGGCTGACGGACTTCCTCGACGACATCGGTGTACTGCGGGGGCCGGGGCGGCGGCTGTGGAGGTCCTCGGGCCTGCTGGCGTGAGGACCTGGGACCCCGGGCGTCGACTCCGGCCACGCGGCGCAGCCGCACCTCGCACACAGCCTCCGGGCTGTCGGCCTGAGTGTCGCTCCGCGGAGTTACGCTGCGGGGCATGACCAGTGCCGCCTCGCCCGCGTACCGCCGGCTCAGCGTCGAGGAGCGGCGTCTGCAGCTGCTCGACGCCGCTCTGACGCTCTTCGCGCACCGGGCCCCGGACGAGGTCTCCCTCGACGACGTCGCCGAGGCCGCGGGCGTCTCCCGGCCGCTCGTCTACCGCTACTTCCCCGGCGGGAAGCAGCAGCTGTACGAGGCGGCGCTGCGCTCCTCCGCCGACGAGCTGGAGCGCTGCTTCGCCGAGCCGCCCGTCGGGCCGCCGACCGAGCGGCTCGGCCGGGTCCTCGACCGCTATCTGGCCTTCGTCGACGAGCACGACGCCGGCTTCAGCGCCCTGCTCCAGGGCGGCAGCGTCGCGGAGACCTCCCGGACGACCGCCATCGTCGACGAGGTACGGCGGGCCGCGGCCGAGCAGATCCTCGTCCACCTGGGGGTGGACCGGCCCGGCCCCCGGCTGCGGATGATGGTCAGGACCTGGATCGCGGCGGTGGAGGCGGCCTCGCTCATCTGGCTCGACGAGGAGAAGCGGCCGCCCGCCCCCGAGCTGCGGGACTGGCTGGTCGACCATCTGATCGCGCTCCTCGCGGCGACGGCCGCGACCGACGAGGAGACGGGGTCGGTGGTCAAGCGACTCCTCGCGCAGGAGACGGCCGAGGGGCCGGTGGGGACGCTGGCGCGTCGGGTGACCCCCGTGGTGAGCGAGGCGGCGCACCTCATATGAGACGGGTGCGTACGGGTGTGAGACTGGTGGCGTGAGAAGCGAGAACACCCCCTTTCGAGGCGGACCCCTGGACGGACGGGTCCTGCCCGTCCTCGTCGGACCGACCGGGCATCCGCCGAAGTGGTACGAGGTACCGGTGCCGGACGCCGACGGCGGGCCGCCGACCGTCCACGCGTACCGCCGCGAGCCGGCCGGGCACAGCAAGCGGCTCGGGCTCCCGCGCGGCTGGGTGTACGAGTACGCCCCCGAGGGCCGCGAGCGGCACGAGCTGAAGTGGCCGTGGTCCAAGCCGAACGGGTGAGCGCCTTAGCCCGAATCGCCCCTTCGTAGGCTCATCGCACCCCCTGGCCCCCGCATCATCTCGGTGGAGGTGATGACGTGTCAGGAAAGCTGCTGCGCACGGTCTGCACGGGGGTGCTCGCGGCGACGACGGCGCTGGCGGGGGTGCCGGCGGCCACGGCCGACGACCCGGCGGATCCACCGGTGGAGGTCCCCGCCGACACCACGGACGCGACGGACCCGGTCGACGCCACGGACGCTACGGACCCCGCCGACGACCCCACTGCGCCCGCCGGCCCCGCCGACCCCGCCGACGGGACGCCCCTCGACGACGCCGGTGAACTCCCGCCCTCCGGCGGCGACTCCGTCGTCACCCTCCTCACCCGGCTCCGGACCCTCTACCGCCAGGCCGAGCAGGCCACCGAGACCTACAACGCCACGGACGAGGCCCTGAGGCTCCAGACCGCCGACACCAAGAAGGTCACCGCCGCACTCACCGCCGCCCGCGAAGCGCTCGCCCAGGGCCGCAACGAGGCCGGACGGCTCGCCCGGGAGCAGTACCAGGGGCGCGCGACGACCTCGGCGTTCTCCCCGTACCTGCGGCTCCTGCTCGCCGAGGACCCCCGGCACGCCCTGGACCAGGGCCATCTGATGGCCCGTGCGGCCCGCGACCGGGCCACCACCGTCTCCCGGCTCACGGCGGCGGAGAAGAAGGCCGACGCGCTCGCGAGCGCCTCCCGCAAGGCCCTGGACCGGCAGCAGACGCTCGCCGCCCGGCAGAAGAAGCAGCGGGAGGACGTCCAGACCCGGCTGGCGGAGGTCCAGAAGCTGCTGGCCTCGCTCCCCGCCGACCAGCTCGCCCGGCTGACCGAACTGGAACGGACCCAGACAGCGGGCGCCCAGCGCGAACTCCTCGACTCCGGCGTCCTGGACGGCGACCGGACCCCTTCGCAGGAGGGCGGAGAGGCGCTGCGCTACGCGGTGCGGCAGATCGGCAAGCCGTACGTGTGGGGCGCCGAGGGACCTGAGTCGTACGACTGCTCGGGGCTGACCTCGCAGGCCTGGGCGAACGCGGGCCGCGAGATCCCCCGGACCAGCCAGGAACAGTGGCATACCCTCCCCAAGGTGCCCCTGCGCGAGCTGCGCCCCGGCGACCTGGTGATCTACTTCCCGGAGGCCACCCACGTGGCGATCTACCTCGGTCAGGGCCTGGTCGTCCAGGCCCCGCGCCCGGGCGCCCGCGTGAAGGTCTCCCCGATCGCCGCCAACCCCCTCCTGGGCGCGGTCCGCCCGGACCCGACCGCGGCCCCTCTCCTCGCGTTCACGCCGCCCGAGCTCCCGGCGGGAGCGACGGACGGAGCCGACGAGGGGTTCGATCGGGCCTGAGCCGCACCGGCCAAGCCCTTTGTCGGTGGGGCCTGTCAGCGTCCAGCGACTGATCATTTACGTGGCGGTGACTTTGCGCGGGGTTCTGGGGGCCGGTGTGGCAGCGGCGCCGCTCGTCACCGGAGGCGCCGTGGGCGCGGGGACGGCCGTGGCGGCCGGGGATCCGACGTTCTCCTTCGACCCGGTCGAGAACAAGGTCCTCATGCCGGGCGAGGGCTGGACCTGGCCGGCGCCGCCGAGCACCGGCGGGCAGAACACCGGGGAGTCGGACGGCACGTACGTCTACGCGCTGAGCAAGAAGCCGCTCACGGACGCCACCTGGTCCGGCGGCGGACTGCCGGCCGGGCTGAAGCCGGAGGGGGCGGACGGCTGCACGCCGAAGGCCGGGATCGCCGGCGTGTACCTCTGCGACCTGAAGGGCTGGGGCAACCCGGCGCCCGGGATCTCGGCGTCGAGCACCGCGGCGGACGGCACGACGGCCTACTACGGCCTCGTCTACGTGCCGCGCGGGGCGAGCGTCGACGCGGGCTCGAAGGTCATCGGTCCGCGTCGGGCGCACGCGTGGCGCCGGGCGACCTGAACTCGGACGGCAAGGCGGACCTGGTGGCGCGGGACGCCTCGGGCGCGCTCTGGTACTACCAGGGCACGGGGGTCGCGGCGAAGCCGTACGCGGCGCGCGTGAAGGTCGGCACCGGCTGGCAGCAGTTCAACCTGCTGTTCTAGCGGGCCCGCGGGCCCCGAAAGTCGCGAGCAGCGGCCTCCGTCCCTGGTGGGCGGAGGCCGTTGCTCTGTTCGTTCGGCGGGGCTCAGCCCTGAGCGACCGACGCGAGGTACGCGGAGGTCTTCTCCGGGTCGAAGAAGAAGTTCTCGAAGTCGGCCGGGTCGTTGAAACCGTTCGCGAAGCGGTCGGCGACCGGCTGGAGCTGGCCCGCCGCGCCGATCAGGTTCAGGACGTGCTCCGGAGGGACGCCCAGCATGGCGTTCGTCCACTTGGTGACGTGCTGCGCCGTGTCCCAGTAGCGGTCGAACGTGGCCCGCATCCACGCCTCGTCGAAGGGCTTGTCGCCGTTCTCGACGATCGACGCGAGGTAGGCCGCCGCGCACTTGGAGGCCGAGTTCGAGCCCTGGCCGGTGATCGGGTCGTTGGCGACGACGACGTCCGCGACGCCGAGGACCAGGCCGCCGCCGGGGAGGCGGCCGATCGGGTTGCGCACGGTCGGGGCGTAGCGGCCGGCCAGGGTGCCGTTCGCGTCGGTCAGTTCGACCTTCGTGGCCCGCGCGTACTCCCAGGGCGTGAACTTCTCCATCAGCTCCAGCGTGAGCGAGAGGTGCTCGGAGGGGTCCTTGACGCCCTGGAAGACGTCGAGCGGGCCGCCCGGGATCCCCTCCCAGAAGAGGATGTCGGCGCGACCGGAGGTCGTCAGGGTCGGCATGACGAAGAGCTCGCCGACGCCCGGGACCAGGTTGCAGCGCACCGCGTCGAAGTCGGGGTGCTCGGGACGCGGACCGAGGCCGTGGACGTAGGCGACGGCCAGCGCGCGCTGCGGCTCGCTGTACGGGGAACGGGCGGCGTCCCGGCCGAACATGGAGACCAGCTCGCCCTTGCCCGCGGAGACCAGCACCAGGTCGTACGTACGGGAGAAGAAGTCCAGGTCGGAGACTGCCGCGCCGTGGATGACGAGCTGGCCGCCGCGCTGGGCGAAGGTCTCCATCCAGCCGGCCATCTTCACGCGCTGGTCGACGGACTGCGCGTAGCCGTCGAGCTTGCCCACCCAGTCGATGGCGCGGGACGCGTCGGGCGCGGCGACGGAGACGCCGAGGCCCTTGATCTGCGGGGCCTGGGACTCCCAGAAGTTGAGGGACAGGTCCCGCTCGTGCTGCAGCGCGGTGTCGAACATGCACTGGGTGGACATGACCCGGCCGGACCGGATCTCGTCCGCCGTGCGATTGGACATGAGGGTGACCTCGTAGCCCTGCGCCTGCAGTCCGAGGGCGAGCTGGAGACCGGACTGCCCGGCTCCGACGATGAGTATCTTCCGCATGACGGGGTTCCTATCGCGTTATTCGGGAGAGGCTTCGAGCGCGTGCGCGACCATGGCGAGCAGCGTCTCGACGACGCTGTACCGCTTGCGCGCGTCCATGATCACGACGGGTACGTGCGGGGGCACCGTGAGGGCTTCCCGGACGTCCTCGGGCTCGAACAGCTCGGTGCCCTCGAAGTGGTTGACCGCGACGATGTACGGCAGCCCGCAGCTCTCGAAGTAGTCCAGGGCGGGGAAGCAGTCGGTCAGCCGGCGGGTGTCGGCGAGCACGATCGCGCCGATCGCGCCGCGCACCAGGTCGTCCCACATGAACCAGAAGCGCTGCTGTCCCGGCGTACCGAAGACGTACAGCACCAGGTCGTCGTCGAGGGTGATCCGGCCGAAGTCCATCGCCACGGTCGTGGTGCTCTTGCCGGGCGTCGCGGAGAGATCGTCGGTCTCCTCGCTCGCCTGGGTCATCAGCGCCTCGGTCTGCAGCGGAGTGATCTCCGAGACCGCCCGGACGAAGGTCGTCTTGCCGACGCCGAAGCCGCCGGCGACGACGACCTTGGTCGCGATGGGGGCGCGGGTGTGGTCGAGCTGCCAGTCCTGCGCGCCCTCTTCGGTGTCCGTGACGGGACCGGGTTCACGGGGTTCGGGCTGGGCGGGGATTCCGGCGAGGGCCGGGGCAGCGGCTTCAGAGACGGCGGAGTCCACTCAGCACCCTTTCGAGCAGCGCGCGGTCGGGCTGGCCGGTGCCGTGACCGGTCCCGTACACACGGATCTTTCCCTGGTCGGCCAAGTCGCTGAGCAGCACGCGCACGACACCCAGCGGCATCTTCAGGAGCGCCGAGATCTCCGCGACGGTACGCATCCGGCGGCAGATCTCGACGATCGCCCGCATCTCCGGCATGAGCCCGCGGGCGCCCGGCCGGCCGCCCGTCAGCACCTTGCGCGCGGCCGGCGCCTCGAGGGCCGCGACGAAGGTCTCGACGAGCAGGACGTGGCCGAAGCGGGTCCGGCCGCCCGTGAGCGAGTACGGACGGACGCGGGCGGGCCGCCGGCCTTCCCCGCGGACCGGCAGCTTATGGGCGTGAAACCCCGACGAGACGGACGTCATTGGCTGCTCTCCAACGATTTGCGCAGCTCGCTGCGGAGTTCGGGGGTGAGGACGTGTCCGGCGCGGCCGACGAAGAGAGCCATGTGGTACGCGACCACGCTCATGTCGCAGTCGGGCTCGGCGTGGACCCCGAGCAGCGAGCCGTCGCTGATCGACATCACGAAGACGCTGCCCTCCTCCATCGCCACCATCGTCTGCTTGACCCCGCCGCCGTCCATCAGCCGGGCCGCGCCGATGGTGAGGCTGCCGATGCCGGAGACGATCGTGGCCAGGTCGGCGCTGGAGCCCCGCGGGCCGCGCGGGCGTTCCTCGGTGACCGCGGCGTTCTGGGCCGACGGGTCGGACGAGAGCAGGAGCAGTCCGTCGGACGAGACGACGGCGACCGAGCGGACACCGGGCACCTCCTCGACGAGGTTGCCCAGCAGCCAGTGCAGGTTGCGGGCCTCTCTGCTCAGTCCGAATGTTTCGGTCGCAGTCAACTACGTGCCTCCTCGACTGTGTCCCCCGTCATCTCCTCGGTACGTGCGGTCTGTGTGGTCTGTGCGGCCTCCCCGGCCTCCCCGGCTTCGATCTCCGCCTCGACGTCCCGTCGCCCGTCCCTGGCCCCCTGGTGGAAGCCACCCAGCCTGCGGCGCAGCGCCTCGGCGTCCACGCTGCCCGTGCGCGGGGCGGCGGAGGTGTCGGCCGTGGGGACGATCTGCGGGGTGCGCTTGGGCAGGCCCTTGTCGGTGACCTGCTGTACGGCCGGTTCCTCGGCGCGCTCGTGGGTGTCCGGCTCGGGCGCCGGGTCGGGGAGGCGGACCTGCAGGGTCGTCTCGGAGACGGACTCCGCCGGGGACTCCTCGGGAGCGCCTGAGTCCGCTTCGGCCTCCTCGGCCTCCTCGGCCTTCTCGGCCTTCTCGGCCTTCTCGGCCTTCTCGGCCGCCGCGAAGGCCTGTTCCGCGGCCACCACCAGAGGGTCCCTGGTACGGGACGGCAGGGCGTTGGAGTTCGCCTCGGCGACCGAGCCCGGGAGGTTGAACGTGGGCGCCGCGCCCGCGACCGGCACCGCCGGCGGGACCGCGGCGGGCGGGGCCGTCGGCAGCAGCGACTGCGGCAGGACGACCACCGCCGCGATGCCGCCCTGCTTCTGCTCCCGCAGCTGCACCCGTACGCCGTGGCGGGCGGCGAGCAGGGCGGTGACGCGGATCCCGAGCCCCTCCCCCTCGACGTCGGCCGGGTCGGCCTCGGCGAGCCGCGCGTTGAGCTCGGCGAGCCGGGACTCGGTCATGCCGATGCCCTCGTCCTGGACGGAGAGCATCACCTCGCCGCTCTCCAGGAGCCAGCCGGAGAGCTGGACCTGGGCGTCGGGCGGCGAGAAGGAGGTGGCGTTCTCCAGGAGTTCGGCGACGAGGTGGCTGAGGTCGTCCGCGGCGAAGCCGGCGATCTGGGCGTGCGGCGGCAGGGACTGGATGGTGACCCGCTCGTACCGCTCGATCTCGCTGACGGCGGCGCGCAGCACGTCGACCAGCGGGACCGGCCCGGGGTGACCGTGGACGTGCTCGTGACCGGCGAGGACGAGGAGGTTCTCGCTGTGGCGGCGCATGACGGTCGCCATGTGGTCGAGCTTGAAGAGGGTGGCGAGCCGGTCCGGGTCCTGCTCGCGCTCCTCCAGCTTCTCGATGACGCCGAGCTGGCGCTCCACCAGGCCGAGGCTGCGCAGCGAGAGGTTGACGAAGGTGTGGTGGACGGTGTGGCGGAACCGTTCGAGCTCGGCGGTGAGAAGGGCCGTGTGGCCCTGGAGCTCGGCGCGCTGGACGGCGAGTTCGGCGGCGAGGGCCTCGCGGGAGCCTTCCAGGCCGGCGCGCTCGCCGTCGAGCCGCTCGGTCCGCTGAGCGAGAGCGGCCAGCTTGCCCTGGAGCGTGTTGAGGGACCGTACGACCTGGGCGAACTCGTCGTTACGGCCGGTGAAGCGCACCGGCTCCTCGGTCTCCGGGGCCGGAGCGGCGGCGAGGCGGGCGGCTCCGATGCGCAGCACGGCGAGGGGGCGGGTCAGGGTGCGGGCGACGTAGGTGGAGATGCCGATCGCGACGAGCAGACAGCCGCCGAGGAAGGCGATGCGCAGTTCGAGGGCGGTGACGTCGTCGTCGCGGAGCTGGGCGAGCCGCTCCACCTGGTCGGTGGCGAGGGCCGATTCGGCGCCGCGCATCTGCTCGACGCGGGCGGAGAGAACGGCCTCCAGCTTCTCGCGGTCGGTCTCGCGCTCGGACTCGGTGAGCCTCGGCTGGTCGGTGAGCCGGGCCAGCTCGCGTTCGGCGTTCTTGACGTCCGGGCCGGTGACCGTGGCGGTGAACGCGTCGCGGGCGGTGGCCGAGGCGGCCTGGTCGAAGTCGGCGAGGGCGGTCAGTTCGCGGACCCGGGCCTGCTGGGCGGCTGCCGTCAGGGCGTCCCGGGCCCGGTCGGCCTCGTCGGCGCCCTCGGGCTCGTCGGGGACGTACGTGCCGGTGACGGGGTCGTAGTGGGTGCCGGTGGACTCGGGCTGGGGTACGGCGAGGGCGGCGAGGAGCAGCCCGCGGGCGGCGGAGGCCTGCTCGACGGCGCGGCCGAGGGCGGCGGGGGCGCGGGTGGCCTCGGCGGCGCGGGCGGGGGTCTTCTCGGCCAGCTCGTCGGCGAGGGCGTGGAGCTTGGCGATGACGTTGGAGTAGGCCCTGTGGGCCTCCAGGGCGGTGCCCTTGCCGGTGAGCGCGGTACGGCGGAGGGAGGGCAGGCCCGCGAGGTCGCGGCGCAGCTCGGCGGGGGCGGCCGGCCCGATCTCGTCGATCTGGCGGTCGACGCGGGTGGAGCGGGCGTCCGTGATCTGCAGCCGGTCCTTCGCGTCGCCCGTCTGCTCGTCGCGGCCCGCGGCGATGTACGCGACGACCTCGTCGCGCTCGTCGGCGAGGGAGTGGGCGAGGGTGACGGCCTGGCGGTCGAGCTCGGCGAGAGTGACCAGGCTCTGGGAGTCGGTCAGTTCGGCGGAGGCGGTGAGGACCGCGGGCGCGCCGGCGGCGAGGACGGTGACACCGACGAGGGCGACACCGGCGACCAGGCGGTTGCGGACGCGCTTGGGACGGCCGGCGGGAACGCCGGCGGCTCCGGGGGTGGATCCGGCGGTGGCTCCGGCCGTGGATCGGGCGGTGGCTCCGGCCGTCGCGGGACCCGTGGCGCCGTCGCCCGTGGTCAGCGGGTCACCGGGGCTCTGGCTCCGCGTGCCGTTGTTGCTCCGAGGCCGCTTCTTCTGCACCGGTGCTCGCATTCTCGACTCGTCCACCCATGAAGCAGAGGTGACGACCGGTCACATGAAAGAGCGCCCCCACCCCTGGTACGGCTTCCGACCATTCCAGCGCTTCTGGGAAGGGGACGCGCATCGGCCGCTCCGCCACCCGAACGAGTGAACAACACTCATGAGTTGGCGAACAACTTCCGATGGGGGCTTCCGCGGGCCCTCGCCGGGCGCCGGTTGGATCTTCCGCGCGTGCTTTGGCAGGATGCCCGCCCGCAGCTTCCCGGAGCCTCCAGTTCCGTCTCCCGCAGCGGCCTCGACGGCTTGGTACAGGCCAGATTCGGCCGTTTGGAGGCACTGTGAAGGAGTGATGCAGCCTCCATGGGCCCGCGGGCAGACTGGAGATCATGCGCACCGACGTGGTCACCCTCCCCGGCAGCCCCGAACGCCCCAACGAGGACTGGGCAGCGGCCGCTCTGCCCGCCGCCGGCGAGGGTGGGACGGTCGTGGTGCTCGACGGGGTGACACCGCCGGCCGGTCATGACGGTTGTGTGCACGACGTGCCCTGGTTCACCGCGCACCTCGGCGGAGCTTTGACCGAACTGTCTGTTTCGCGGCGTGACTTGACGCTGCCCGAGATCCTGGCCATGGCAATCCGGCGCACCGCGGACGCCCACCGGAAAACCTGTGACCTTTCTCACGTACGTACGCCTCAGGCGACCGTCGCGATGGCCCGCTGGGACGCGGCCGTGGTCGAGCACCTGGTCCTGTCGGACGCCGCGCTGCTTCTGGAGGCGCCGGACGGCTCGGTCCGGGCGGTGCTCGACGACCGGCTCGACCGGATCCCGGACGAGATCCGCCGCTCACTGGAGGCGACGGACCGCCTGCGCAACCAGGAGGGCGGCTTCTTCACGGCCGCGGCGGACCCGGAGGTGGCGCGGCGGGCGGTGGCCGGGACGACGCCCCGCTCGGCGGTACGGGCCCTGGCGGCGCTCACGGACGGGGCGACGCGCTGGGTGGAGCTCTTCGAGGAGGGCGACTGGGCGGACTGCTTCGGGGTGCTGCGCGAGGAGGGCCCGCACGGCCTGCTCCGGCGGGTACGGGCCCTGGAGGCGGCGGGCGAGGCTGCGGGCGGCACCCACCGCTGGAAGCTGCACGACGACGCGACGGCGGTGTACGCGTCGCTTTGAGGCCCTGCCCGCCCCTCAGCCCTCCGCGCGGGCGTTCAGCTGGTGCAGCAGGCGGGCCAGTTCGGCGACCTCGCCGCGGTCCCAGTCCGCGAGCTTGCGGACGTACCGCCCGCGCCGCGCGTCCCGTACCTTCCGGAAGCGGACCCGCCCCTCCTCCGTCAGCCGGACGAGCGAGGCGCGCCCGTCGGCCGGGTCGGGGTCGCGGGCGACGAGCCCGAGGTCCTCCAGGGCGCGCAGTTGGCGGCTCATGGTCGCCTTGCCGACGCCGAAGTACCCGGCGAGATCGGTGGCGCGCTGCGGGCCGGCGTCGTCGAGCCGTACGAACAGGCCGTAGGCGGCGGGCTCCAGTTCGGGATGGACCTCGCGGGCCATCTCGCCGGACTGAGCGCGGGCACGGCGCAGAAAGACCGCCAGTTCCCGTTCCAGGGCGAGGAATTCCTGGTCCACACCAATCCTGGTGGTGGGCTCGCCTTCACTCCCCGTACCGCTTCCGTGCACGTCAGCACCCCTCGCGCGCTTTCCGGTCGCTGAAAGCTTCTTTCGGCCGCGGCCATCGCCGCAGCTCCCCCAGTATTTCGCAGGAGTAGACCAACGGCAGCACTCAGGCCCTCTTCCGCCGGTAGGTCTACGTGCGTAGCGTCTCCCCCAGCGCATCTATGACATGTCCACAGCAGGACTTGTCGACATCGCTCCCCCACCGAGCCTTTCGGAGGCACGCAATGCCCGTGCACAGATCCGGAAAATCCCTCGCCGGCGCCGCGCTCGCGGCCCTGGCCCTGCTTCTGCCCCTCCTCCTCTCCGGCACGGCGAACGCCGCGCAGGACCCCGGCGCCCGACAGGTCCCCGCCCGTGGCAGCGCCTGGATGGGCATGGGCGTCCCCGCCCATGACGGTCAGGGTGGCAAGCCGGGAGGCATCTCGATCCAGGCGGTCCAGACCGAGGGCGTGGACGTCTCCAGCCACCAGGGGAACGTCGCCTGGTCGACCCTGTGGAACAGCGGGGTGAGGTGGGCCTACGTCAAGGCGACGGAAGGCACGTACTACAAGAACACCTACTTCACGCAGCAGTACAACGGCTCGTACAACGTGGGTATGATCCGCGGCTCGTACCACTTCGCGACCCCGGACACGACGACGGGCGCGGCGCAGGCCGACTACTTCGTGAACAACGGCGGCGGCTGGTCCCGGGACGGGAAGACGCTGCCGGGGGCGCTGGACATCGAGTGGAACCCGTACGGCGCGACCTGCTACGGCAAGACGCAGTCCGGGATGGTCGCCTGGATCCGCGACTTCGTGAACCGGTACAAGTACCGGACCGGCCGCGACCCGGTGATCTACACGGCGACGAGCTGGTGGAAGCAGTGCACCGGCAACTACGGCGGCTTCGCCACCACCAACCCGCTGTGGATCGCGCGGTACGCGACGACGGTGGGCGAACTCCCGGCCGGCTGGTCGTACTACACGATGTGGCAGTACACCTCGTCCGGCCCGACGGTCGGCGACCACAACCACTTCAACGGTGACCTCTCGCGGGTACAGGCGCTGGCGAACGGCTGAGCGCGGTCCCTTTCGGCGGCTTCCCGGGTACGCGGCGGCGGACCCGGGAGGCCGCTCCTCACTCTTGCGTATTGGTATGGACCAATGCGAGGCTTCGGGTCGACGGTGTCGTACGGGCCCAACTTCCGTACGCCGCCCGCACGTTGCTCGTCCCGTACTCCCCACGCACGAGAGAGAGCCTCGTATGCCGTCCACCCGCCGCGCTGCCACCGCAGCCGCCGCCGCACTGTCCGCCGCCGTACTCGTCCCCCTCACCCCGTCCACGGCAGGCGCCCACGGAGCCGTCTTCAACCCGGTGAGCCGGGTCGCCGCGTGCTACGCGGAGGGGCCGGAGAACCCGAAGTCGCAGGTGTGCAAGGACCTCGTCGCCGACTCGGGCACCCAGCCGCTCTACGACTGGAACGAGGTGAACATCGCCAACGCGGACGGGCAGCACCAGCTGCTCATCCCGGACGGCAGGCTCTGCTCGGCCAACCGCGAGAAGTACCGCGCCCTGGACTGGGCGCGCACGGACTGGCCGGCGACGGCGGTCACGGCGGGCTCCTTCGACTTCAAGGTCCGGGTGACGGCGCCGCATTCGGGGACGATGACGGTGTACGTCACGAAGGAGGGCTTCGACCCCACGCAGCCCCTGAAGTGGTCGGACCTGGACGCGACCCCGGTGGCCACCTACGCCACGACCCGCACGGCGACGGACGGCTTCTACGCCTTCACCGGCAACCTGCCCGCCCGCACGGGCCGCCACATCGTGTACAAGGTCTGGCAGCGCAACGACAGCCCGGAGGCGTTCTACAGCTGCTCGGACGTCACCTTCGGCGGTACGACGGCGGCCTCCGCCCCGAGCGAGGCGAAGATCGCCGCGGGCGCCGACCGCTCCACGGTCAGCCACGCGGGCCACGGCGGCGACGAGCTCCCCCCGGCCCTCTCCGCAGAGGCCGCCACGCCGGACGCCTCCCCGCTCCCCCTCGCCCTCACGGCCGCGGGCGCGCTTGCCGCCTTCGGCGCGGGGAGCGTGCTTCTGTCGCGCCGCCGGAGGGCGTCCTAGACGCACGGTCGGTGTCCGGCCCAACCCGGTCTACGCGTCCGCGTCACCCATCGTGGACCGGGCGGGAGCGGCGACCGCGTGGGCGTCGGCGGGGAAGAGGGCGGCGAGCCTCGGTATCGCCTCGGCGTCCAGTCGGCGGCCGCGAGGCGGGGCGGTGGGGTCCGGGGCGTCGTCGCCCTGTTCGGTCGAGACCTTGTCGAAGAAGGCGTCGCCGGAGTCGTCCTCCTGGTCGGTCAGCTCGTCGTAGACGTCCTGCGCGACGTAGTCGAGCTCCTCCCACTCGGGCCAGTCCTCGTCGTCCCAGTCGTCGACCGGCCGCCCCGCGAGTCGCCTGACCTCCGGCACGTCCGCCAGCGAGTCCGGGTCGGCCAGGGCGGATTCGTAGACCTTCTGCCCCTGACTCACGAGCCACAGCCGGAAGTACGCGAATCCGTCATCCGAGCACCGGCCGCCCTCGATCCGCTCCGCAGCCGCCCACAACTCCCAGCTGTACGCGGCGTCGCACGCCCGCTCAAGGCACACGTGGAAAGCCACGCTGTCACCGGCGGGCCGCCGCAGCAGCTCCGCGCTCAGCCACTCCAGTCGGTCGTCCCGGTCGCCCGGCTGCCGGCGCAGGTCCTCGATGAGTGCCCAGAAGGCGTTCTCGTCCATGCCCTGAGCATGGCAGCCGCCACTGACAACGGTGGGGCACCCCCGCACAGGGGTGCCCCACCGCTCAGGGAGCGTCACGCCGCCGCGCTCACCGCCATCTCCGCCGGGGACAGGGCGAGTTCCAGGACCTGGCGGACGTCCGTGACCGGGTGGACCTCCAGCTTGTCCAGGATCTCCGCCGGGACGTCGTCCAGGTCGGCCTCGTTCCGCTTGGGGATCACGACCGTCGTGATGCCCGCGCGGTGGGCCGCCAGGAGCTTCTGCTTCACGCCGCCGATCGGCAGGACGCGGCCGGTCAGGGAGACCTCGCCGGTCATCGCCACGTCCGTGCGGACCAGGCGGCCGGAGAGCAGCGAGGCCAGCGCCGTCGTCATCGTGACGCCCGCGCTCGGGCCGTCCTTCGGGACCGCGCCCGCCGGGAAGTGGATGTGCACGCCCCGGTCCTTCAGACCGGTCACGGGCAGCTCCAGCTCCGCGCCGTGCGAGCGCAGGAACGAGAGCGCGATCTGAGCGGACTCCTTCATCACGTCGCCCAGCTGACCGGTCAGGGTCAGGCCCGCCGCGCCCGTCTCCGGGTCGGCCAGCGACGCCTCCACGAAGAGGACGTCGCCGCCCGCGCCCGTGACCGCGAGGCCGGTCGCGACGCCCGGCACGGCCGTGCGGCGCTCGGCCGGGTCCTGGGCGGACTCCGGGATGTGGTGCGGGCGCCCGATCAGGCCCCGCAGGTCGTCCGGGGTGACCGAGAACGGCAGCTCCCGGTCGCCCAGTTCGTGCTGCGCCGCGACCTTCCGCAGCAGCCGCGCGATGGACCGTTCCAGGTTCCGTACGCCCGCTTCCCGCGTGTACTCGCCCGCCAGCTTCCGCAGCGACGCGTCCTCGAGGACGACCTCGCCCGGCTCCAGGCCCGCCCGCTCCAGCTGCCTGGGCAGCAGGTGGTCACGGGCGATGACGACCTTCTCGTCCTCCGTGTACCCGTCGAGCCGCACCAGCTCCATCCGGTCGAGCAGGGCCTCCGGGATGGCCTCCAGGACGTTGGCCGTGGCCAGGAAGACGACGTCGGAGAGGTCGAGTTCGACCTCCAGGTAGTGGTCCCGGAAGGTGTGGTTCTGCGCTGGGTCGAGGACTTCGAGGAGGGCAGCCGCCGGGTCGCCCCGGTAGTCGGAGCCGACCTTGTCGATCTCGTCGAGCAGGACGACGGGGTTCATCGACCCGGCCTCCTTGATCGCCCGTACGATCCGGCCGGGCAGCGCGCCCACGTACGTACGCCGGTGGCCGCGGATCTCCGCCTCGTCCCGTACGCCGCCGAGCGCCACACGGACGAACTTCCGGCCCATCGCGTGCGCGACGGACTCGCCGAGCGAGGTCTTGCCGACACCGGGCGGGCCGACCAGGGCGAGCACGGCGCCGCCGCGCCGCCCGCCGACCACGCCGAGCCCGCGCTCGGCGCGACGCTTGCGCACCGCCAGGTACTCGGTGATCCGCTCCTTCACGTCCTCCAGGCCCGCGTGCTCGGCGTCGAGGACGGCCCGCGCGCCCGGGATGTCGTACTGGGTCGCGCCGTCATCGGTTCGCTCGTTCCAGGGGAGTTCGAGGACGGTGTCGAGCCAGGTGCGGATCCAGGACCCCTCCGGGGACTGGTCGCTGGACCGCTCCAGCTTCTCGACCTCCTTGAGGGCGGCCTCGCGCACCTTCTCCGGCAGGTCGGCGGCCTCCACCCGCGCCCGGTAGTCGTCGGACTCGTCACCCTCCGTCTCACCGTTGAGGTCGCGCAGCTCCTTGCGTACGGCCTCCAGCTGACGCCGCAGCAGGAACTCGCGCTGCTGCTTGTCGACGCCCTCCTGGACGTCCTTCGCGATGCTCTCGGCCACGTCCTGCTCGGCCAGGTGCTCGCGCAGCTGGGCCGTGGCGAGCTTGAGGCGGGCGACCGGGTCGGCGGTCTCCAGGAGTTCGACCTTCTGTTCGACGGTGAGGAAGGGCGAGTAGCCGGAGTTGTCGGCGAGCGCGGAGACGCCGTCGATCTGCTGGACGCGGTCCACGACCTGCCAGGCGCCGCGCTTCTTCAGCCAGCTGGTGGCCAGGGCCTTGTACTCCTTGACCAGTTCGGTCACGGAGCCGGGCAGCGGCTCGGGCACGGTCTCCTCGACGACGCTGCCCTCGACCCAGAGCGCGGCGCCGGGGCCGGTCGTCCCCGCGCCGATCTTGACGCGGCCGCGGCCGCGGATGAGCGCGCCGGGGTCGCCGTCCGAGAGCCGGCCGACCTGCTCGACGGTGCCGAGGACGCCGGTCCCGGCGTACGTGCCGTCGATGCGGGGCACGAGGAGCACCCTGGGCTTGCCGGTATCGGCGCGGGCGGCGGCCTGGGCGGCCTCCACCGCGGCGCGTACGTCGTTGTCGGACAGGTCGAGCGGCACCACCATTCCGGGCAGCACGACCTCGTCGTCGAGCGGCAGCACAGGCAGAGTGAGCGGTGAGGACGTCGAAGCCATGATCTCCCCTTCGGCAGTCAAGTTGAGCTATGTGGACTCAATGCACGGGGGTCATGGAATGTTCCTGGGGGTCTGTTCGCCCTGAGCGATCACTCTCGCGGGCGGCCGAGCGGATGCCTTGTAATACCTGCATGGATATGGCGTCTATTACATCCGCCTGGGTGGCCGGCTGGACCGTCTCGCGGGGCACTCCGCCCGCGGTCGCCGAGCCCTGGGGCTACCGGATCGACGTGGGGCTCCCGACGCACGTGTTCCGGCACGTCCTGCCGGCTCCGGACGCGGTGTCCGTGGGCAAGCTCTGCGAGGAGATCACCGAGCCGTACGCCTGGCTGAAGGTGATGGCGGGGCCGGAGGAGGTCGCGGAGTGGATCACCCCGGGGTGGACCGTCCCTGACGACCCCGGCTTCATGATGTGCAAGCGCCTGGACGCGGGCGCGCGGCCGCCCGCGCCGGAGGGATACGCGCGGACGACGGAGACCCGCGACGGCGTGATCCGGGTCCGGATCGTGGCACCGGACGGCACGCTCGCCGCCCGCGGCCAGATGGCCCCGACGGGCGCGACGGCGGTCGCCGACCAGATCGAGACCCACCCCGACCACCGCCGCCGCGGCCTCGGCGCCAACGTCATGCTCACCCTCGAAGCGGCGGCCGCCCAGTCCGGCGCGGTGACGGGAGTGCTCTCGGCGACGACGGACGGGCTCGCGCTGTACGACTCGCTGGACTGGCGCTACGAGGGCCCGCTGACCGGCATCGTGCGGGACGCGTAGCGGCGGCGCGCGTGGCGGGGGGCGGGAGCGCGCGTGGCGGGAGCGCGCGTAGCGGCGGCGCGCGTGGCGGGGGGCAGGGCGCGCGTGGCGGGGGCGCATGACGCGCGCCCCGACCCCACCCCCGCGCGCTGGAAACGTGCGCGGAATTGCAACCTCCGTACGCCTTCGGTGCGTTCAGTCGTCGTGACGACCAGCTATCCCGGGTGCGGGCAGTGCACCGAGGACACGGCCCCCGGTGGGCCGCCCGCCGCAGGCGACGTGGACCGTGCCGAGGAGGACGCGTGCGACGCGCATCTCGTGCACGCCGTCGCCGACGGCGACACGGACGCGCTGTCCCGGCTGTTCGCCCGGCACGCCGGCGCGCTCTTCGCCCACCTTCTCAATCGCGGTTTCCCCGCCCAGACGGTCGAGGACGCCGTCCAGGAGGCCTTCCTGACGGTGTGGAAGAGCGCGTCCGGCTTTCACGAGGGCAGCGTTCCGGCCTGGCTGCGGCGCATAGCCCACTGCCGCGCGATCGACCTCGAACGGGCGGCGGGCCGCCACCGCGCCCTGGAGGACCGGGCGCGCGAGCACACCCCCGCCTCGGCCCGAACGGCCCCTTCCGCGGAGGAGTGTCTGCTCGCCTCCTCGCCCCGCTACGCCGCCATAGCCGTCGCCCTCGCCGGGCTCCCCGCCCCGCAGCGCGAGGTCATCGAGCTGCGTTACCTCCAGCACTACAGCGTCCGCGAGACCGCCGAGCGTCTCGCCGTCCCCGAGGGCACCGTCAAGGCCCGTGCCGCCCGTGGCTGTGCCCGACTGCGCGAGTGGATCGTGGCCCAGCGGGAGGCGGAGGCGAAGACGGAGGCGGAGGCGAAGACGGAGACGCCGGACGAAACGCCGGCACCGGGAGGAGGTGCCTGCGATGCCCGTAGCCGTGACCGCAACCGCACCCGGGTCCCCCGCCCCCGCCCGTAGCCTCCCCCCACTCCCGAAAGCAGCCCTCGCATGACCGAGCTCTCTTCCTCCGCACCGCCCCGGCCCGTCCCCGGCCTTCCCGAGGCCCCTGGGCACCTGCCCGAGCACTGGGTGGCCGCCTACGCGCGCGGGGAGCTGTCCCACGACGTCCTCGGCCACGCCGAGGCCCATCTCGAACGGTGCCGGGCCTGTGTCGACGCCGTCGATCAGGCCGTACGCGGCGGGCCGCACGGCCCCCGCCTCGACGCCCTGCGCGAAGCACTGGCCAACCGGATCGGCTGAGGGCATGCTCGGAGGCATGGTGCGCAGGAGGCGTTACGGGGGACTCTGGCTCGTGTCGGCGGTGCTGGCGTCGGCGACGGCGGTGACCGGGTGCGGTGAGGCGACCCCGCCTCCCCCGTCCGGGACGCAGGACACGACTGTCAAGGCCGGCGAGCCCGCCCCGAAAGAGGTCCTCGTCGAGCTGAACGTCAGCGGTGGCCTCGCGGGGGTCGACAACCAGCTGACCGTCCGTTACGACGGCAGCTACACGACCCGTTCCGGCACCAAGCCCCCGCGCACCGGCCAGATGACACCGGCCGAAGTGGCGGAACTGCGCGCGGCGCTGGAGGACCCGGCGTACGCGGCGGTGCCGACCCGGCCGAGCGAAGGGAAGACGGTCTACGACGGCTTCCAGTACGTCATCACGTACCGGTACCGGGTCGTGGTCACCACGGACGGCGAGCGCCCGGCGGCGCTGCAGCGGGTGTTCGAGGCCCTGCCCGAAGGCGGCCCGCCCACCAGCCCCTGACGGACCCCGGACATACGTACGCTCCGTGGGCGCCGCGTGAACCGCCGGCCGGCCGCCGAGCGATAGAGGGGCGTGAGACTGTTGCGCCCCGCAGGGGGAGACCCAGGGGGAGACCCGGCGCAAGACCCAGCGCGAGACCAGGACGACTCCGCGCTGCTGCGCGCGGTCGCCCGGGGAGACGCCGAGGCTCTGGCCGTGCTGTACGACCGGCACGCCGGGTGGCTGCACGCCCGGCTGGCCCGGCGCTGCGCCGACGAGGAGACCGTACGGGAGGTCCTCCAGGACACCTTCGTCACGGTGTGGCGCTCCGCCGGCTCCCACCGCGGCCGGGGCGAGGCCGGAGGGTGGCTCTGGGTCGTCGCCGCGCGCCGGCTGGTCGACGCCCAGCGCGTCCGGGCCCGCGCGGAACGCGCGGCCCCCGAACCGGTCGCCCTCGCCCCCTCGGCGGAGGACCGGGTCCTGGCCGGCCTGGAGTACGGGGACGTCGGCGCCGCGCTCGACCGGATCTCGCCGGAGCTGCGCGAGGTCCTGCGGGCCACCGTCGTCGACGGCCTGACCACCCGTGAGACGGCCCGGCTGCTTGGGATACCGGAGGGCACGGTCAAGACCCGCGCCCTGCGGGCCCGTCGCGAACTGCGTGCCGCCCTCGGCCCGCACCCCCTGGGAGGCACCGCATGACCGCGCCCTGGCACGTGACCGAGTCCCTGGCCGCCCGCTACGCGGCGGGCGCGGCGGCCGAACCCGACGCCTGGTCCCTGGAGAAGCACGTCGAGGTCTGCGGCGGCTGCGCGGCCCGTGTCTCGGCTGCGGTCCGCGCGGGCGGCTCGGGACCGGTCCTGGCGGACGTCCGGGCGGCGCTGCTGGAGACCGTACGCGCGGAGGCCCGGGCGAGAGTCCCGTCCCCCGCCTCCCGCTGGGCCCGCGCGCTGTGGGCCGCCGGACCGGCGCTGCGCGGGGCGTGGCTGGTGGCGGTCCTCGCCGCCGTCGGGGCCGCGGTGGCGCTCGCGTACGGAGCGGGGTTCCAGGAAGCGCGGCCGGTGCTGCTCGCCGTGGCGCCGATGGTGCCGCTCGGCGGGGTGGCCGTCTCGTACGGGAGGCATGCCGACCCGATGTACGAGATCGGGGTGGCGACGCCCTCCGGTGGGCTGCGCCTGCTGCTCACCCGGGCGGCGGCCGTGCTCGGTGTGTGCGTGCCGCTGCTGACCGCGGCCGGGGCGCTGCTGCCGCCGGTCTCCGGTGTTCCGGGGGCGGCGGCCTGGCTGTTGCCGGGGCTCGCGCTGACGCTGGCGACGCTCGCGCTCGGCTCGTTCGTGGGGTGCCGGGCGGCGGCGATGACGCTCGCGGGCGGGTGGCTGCTCGCGGTGGCCGGGCCGCTGCTCGGGCGGTCCGGGGCCACGGCCGAACTGGCCCGTTACCTCTCCGGCCCGGCCGCACAGGGCGGCTGGGCCGCCGCCGCCGTCGTCTGCGCGGGCCTGCTGGTCCTGCGCCGCCGTTCCTTCGACCACCTGGAGACCCTGTGACCACGCCGAGCACCACCGGCACGACCGGCACCACCGGCACGACCGGCACCGCGGGCACCACCGGCACCACCGGCACCACCGGCACCACCGGCACGACCGGCACCGCGGGCACCACCGGCACCACCGGCACCACCACGGTCGCGGCGACCGGCCTGACCGTCCGGCACCGCCGTACCGTCGCGCTCGACAGCCTCGATCTGACCCTCACCCCCGGTGTCCACGGGCTGCTCGGCCCGAACGGCGCCGGCAAGACCTCCCTCATCCGTGTCCTCGCGACCGTGGCCGCCCCGTCGGCCGGCCGGGTGGAGCTCCTCGGGCGGGACGCCGGGGCGCACCGTGAGCGGTCGGAGATCCGGCGCCGGCTGGGCTATCTGCCGCAGGACTTCGGGTTCTACCCGGGGTTCACAGTGCGCGAGTTCGTGGCGTACGTGGCCTGGCTGAAAGAGATGCCCGCCGACCGCGCCCCGGCCGCCGTGGAGCACGCCGTCGAGCGGGTGGGCCTCGCCGGCCGGATCGACGCCAAGCTGAAGACCCTGTCCGGGGGCATGGTCCGCCGGGCCGGGATCGCGCAGGCGATCGTGAACGAGCCGGAGCTGCTCCTTCTCGACGAGCCGACGGCCGGTCTCGACCCTGAGCAGAGGGTCGAGTTCCGGACACTTCTGCGGGAGATCGGCGCGTCCTCCACGGTCGTCGTCTCCACCCATCTGGTGGAGGACGTGGCCGCTGCCTGCTCGGAGGTCACGCTGATCGAGTCGGGCCGTGTGGCCTTCCGCGGTACGACCGCCGCGCTGACCTCACTGGGCGAGGAGTCGGGATCCTCCGGCGACGACGCGGCGAACGCCATCGAGCGCGGCTACACGGCGGCCCTGCGCGCCCACCGCGCCTCCGCCCCCGCCTCCGCCTCCGCCCCCGCCCCCGCCCCGGGGGTCTCCCGGTGACCGCGACCGCCACCCGCTCCCCCGCGAGCACCGGCTCCCCGAAGGCGCCACCCCGTACGGCCGTCCTCCGCACCGAGCTGCGGCGCGGGTCCGGGCCCTGGGCCGGGGCCGCCGTGGCCGTCACGATTCTCGTGGCGATGTACGGCAAGGCGCCCGGCTGGCAGGGCCGCTGGGCCGATGCCACCGACCTGCTGCACATCGCCACCGGGCTGCTCGCCGGCCCCCTCGCGCTCGCCGCCGGCTGCTGGCAGGGCGGCCGGGACCGGCGGCGGCGCGTGTTCGAGCTGCTCGGCTCCGTCCCGCGCGGCCGGCTCCGCCGTACCGTCCTCGCCGTCGCGCCCTCCGCGCTCTGGCCGGTCGCCGGGTACCTGCCGGCCGCGGCCGTGTGCCTGCTCGCGACCTGGCCGTACGTCGGCGGCGGGCGGCCGTACCTCGAACTCGTCGCCGCCGACGCCGTCGCGCTCGCCGCTCTCGGCACGCTCGGCCATCTCGTGGGCCGGCTCGTGCCGTGGCGGCTGACGGCGCCGCTGCTCGCGGTGGCCGGTTACGTCGGGCTCGGCGTGCCCACGTACATGCAGAGCTCCGTCCGCTGGCTCAGCCCGGCGTCCGAGCACTCCTACGCCTGGCACGCGCCCGTGTGGTGGTTCGCCCCCGTCTCGGCCGTGTGGACCGGCGGACTCGCGCTGGCCGCCCTCCTCGCGTACGCCGCCCGCCCCGCGCGGCTCCGGCTGCTCGCCGTGGTTCCCCTCGCCGCCGCGATCGCCGCCGCCGCGGTGATCCTCCGGCTGCCGGAGGACGGGCCCTGGCGCCTCGACCCGGGAGCGGCCCGCCTCGTCTGCGACGACGGCACGCCGCAGATCTGCGTGACGGCCCTCGACCGCCGGCTGCTGCCGGACGTGTCGCGTGCCCTCGCCCCGCTCAACGAACGGCTCCGCGGGGTGCCCGGTGCCCCGACCCGCTGGGTCAGCTCGCCGAACGGCCCCGGGCCCGGCGAGACCGAACTCCCTGAGCCGGGCCTGGACGCGGTACGGGGCAGGCTGACGCGTCCTGAGGTGTACGCGAGCTCCGCCGTCCAGCATCTGTTCTCGGCCACCTGCGAGTCAGGCAGCTTCGAGGGCCCGGGGGCGGAGCGGGCGATGACGGTCAATCTCGCCGTCATCACCTGGCTCGCGCCGAATCCGCCGGACTTCGGGCCCGACATCAGTGAAGCTCAGGTGTACGTCGACCGGCTGAAGGCCAAGTCCCCGGCCGGACAACGGGCCTATCTCACCCGCTATCTGGCGGCCGACACCTGCCGCCCCGAGGAGGTGCCGATCCCGTGAACGGTCTCTTGAACGGTCTCCCGAGCGGCCCCTTGGGCGGTTTCTTGCGCGGGCCCTTGAGCGGTCTCTCCCTCTACGCCCGCTCGCGCACGCTCCCGGGCGTCCTCGCCGCCCTCCTCGGTACGGCGGCGGCGGCCGCCTGGGCGGCGTCCTGGCTGCAGGCGCAGCCGGGCTTCGACCACACGGCGCGGGTTCCGGTCGTCGTGCTCGCCCCGCTGCTCGCCGCGTCGGCGGTGGGGACGAGCCTGTACGCACCGAGCGACGAGCTGGACCGTACGGCGGCCCGCCCCTGGCCCCTGCGGCGCTCGGTCCACACGCTCGCCCTGACGGCGCTCGCCGTGGCGCTCCTCGCACTCACGGTCCCCGGGCACCCGGAGGAGTTCGGCGGCCCGGCGATCGTGCGCAACACGCTGGGCGCGGTGGGGGTGACCGCCGCCGCGGCGGCGGTGATCGGCGCCCGGCTGAGCTGGCTGCCGATCACGGTGTACTTCGGCTCGGTCTATCTGGCGGCGCCGGGGCGACCGGGGGGTGCGGCGTCGCTGTGGGCCTGGCCGGTGCAGCCGGGCCCGCAGGCGGGCGCCTGGGTGGTGGCGCTGACCGCGTTCGCCGCGGGCACGGCCCTGTTCGCCGCGCGCGGCGCCCGTCCCGTACGGAACTGACCTCGCGGAGCGGGCGACCGTATCCGGCCACCGGTTTGTCCCGGCCGCGCTCCCCCCGCGAGGATGGCCGGGACGACGACCCCCAGAGCCCGATCGGAGCGCGAGAACATGTCCAGGCCCGTCACCCTCGACCGCCGCGAGGGCCCGTACGGAGAAGTAGTGCTGCGACAGCGCGAGGAGCACTACGAGATCATCGCCAACGGCACGTTCCTCATGGACACCTCCGACGGGCGCTCGGAGCGGCTGCTGGTCGACGCGGCGATGGACGCCCTCGGCGGGCGCCCCGGTGCCTCCGTGCTGATCGGCGGCCTCGGTGTCGGTTTCTCCCTCGCGCACGCCGCCGCCGACCCCCGCTGGGCGCGGATCGCGGTGGTCGAGCGGGAGCAGGCGATCATCGACTGGCACCGCGAGGGGCCGCTGGCCGCGATCTCCGGCGCGGCGCTGGCCGATTCGCGCAGCGTGATCCTGCACACGGATCTAGTGGAGTACGTCCGCACCTCCCCCGACACCTACGACGCGCTCTGTCTCGACATCGACAACGGTCCCGACTGGACGGTCACCGAGGACAACCAAAGCCTTTACTCCGCACGGGGATTGGCGGCCTGCGCGGCCCGGCTGACCCCCGGCGGAATCCTCGCCGTGTGGTCCGCTCAGCCGTCCGCCGATTTCGAAGAGTCCTTGCGGAATGCCGGATTCAGCGGGGTACGGACGGAAGAGATCCCGGTTGCCCGGGGCGTCCCTGACGTGGTGCACCTCGGCGTCCGGCCTGCGTAGCCGGGACGCTGCCGGTGCCTCTAGGCTGGCTGGCCGACACCAGCGATGCGAGGCGGGGCAATGGAGCAGACACACACCACTCACCACGGTGCGGCGCCCACTCCAGGCGCACAGCGGCGGGTGCTGGTCGTCGAGGACGACACGACGATCGTGGATGCGATCTCCGCGCGGCTGCGGGCGGAGGGGTTCCTCGTCCAGACGGCGACGGACGGACCGGCCGCGGTCGACGCGGCCGAGGCGTGGCAGCCGGACCTGATGGTGCTCGACGTGATGCTGCCGGGATTCGACGGTCTCGAGGTGTGCCGCCGGGTCCAGGCCCAGCGGCCGGTCCCGGTCCTGATGCTCACGGCGCGGGACGACGAGACGGACATGCTGGTCGGGCTCGGCGTCGGCGCCGACGACTACATGACCAAGCCGTTCTCGATGCGTGAGCTGGCCGCGCGCGTGCATGTGCTGCTGCGCCGGGTGGAGCGTGCCGCGCTGGCGGCCGTGACGCCGCGGAGCGGGATCCTGCGGCTCGGCGAGCTGGAGATCGACCACGCGCAGCGCCGGGTCCGGGTCAGGGCCGAGGACGTGCACCTGACGCCGACCGAGTTCGATCTGCTGGTCTGCCTGGCGAACACGCCGCGCGCGGTCCTCTCCCGCGAGCAGCTGCTCGCGGAGGTGTGGGACTGGGCGGACGCCTCGGGGACCCGGACGGTCGACAGCCACATCAAGGCACTGCGGCGGAAGATCGGGGCGGAGCGCATCCGTACGGTCCACGGCGTCGGATACGCGCTGGAGACCCCGGCGCCATGAGCCGGCGGGGCCCGAGCACCGGGCCGCCCACGGAGCCGCGGGCCAGACGCCGGATCGTCATCTCGATCAAGACCAAGCTGGGCGCGCTGGTCGTCGGGGCGGTGCTGCTGACCTCGGCTCTCGCGCTCGTGGCGATCAGGACCTCCACGGAGTTCCGCTACATCACGATCTTCGCGATGATCGCGACCCTGTTGATCACCCAGTTCGTGGCGCAGTCCCTGACGGCGCCGCTGGACGAGATGAACACGGTGGCCGGGTCGATCTCGCGGGGCGACTTCAGCCGGCGGGTGCGCGGCGCGGACCGCCGTGACGAGCTGGGCGACCTCGCGTCGACGATCAACCGCATGGCGGACGACCTGGAGGCCGTCGACCGGCACCGCAAGGAGCTGGTCGCGAACGTCTCGCACGAGCTGCGCACCCCCATCGCCGCGCTCCGCGCCGTTCTGGAGAACGTGGTGGACGGGGTCTCCGAGGCCGATCCGGAGACCATGCGGACGGCGCTGAAGCAGACGGAGCGGCTGGGCCGGCTGGTGGAGACGCTGCTCGACCTGTCACGACTCGACAACGGTGTCGTCACGCTCAAGGCACGTCGTTTCGAGGTCTGGCCGTACCTCTCGGGGGTGCTGCGCGAGGCCAATCTCGCCGCGTCCCAGCGCGGCCTGTCCTCTTCGTCCGGCCTGCACAACCGTACGGACGTCCATCTGCACCTCGACGTGTCGCCGCCCGAGCTGACGGCTCACGCGGACGCGGAACGCCTGCACCAGGTGATGGCGAACCTCATCGACAACGCGGTGAAGCACTCGCCGCCGCACGGCCGGGTGACCGTACGGGCCCGGCGCGGGGCGTGGCCGGACTCGCTGGAGCTGGAGGTCGAGGACGAGGGTCCCGGCATCCCGGAGGCGCTGCGGCACACGGTCTTCGAGCGGTTCAACCGCGGGCAGGTGCCGGCCCAGGCCGGTCCGGGCAGCGACGGCGGCACGGGGCTGGGGCTCGCGATCGCCCGCTGGGCGGTGGATCTGCACGGCGGGGAGATCGGAGTGGCCGAATCGTCACGCGGCTGCCGGATCCAGGTCACTCTTCCGGGCAGCCTTCCGGCGCGGGATTGACGTAGGGTCGAACCGGAAGCACAGGTCCTGCGCGTCCTTGTACGGGACGTGATCAGGACGTGGTCAGGGTTGTTCCGCGGAGCGGGGGGCAGCCACGCTCTCGCCTACCCGCGAGAGGGCAGAACCACGCTTGTTTCCCGCCATTCCCTGCGCCGAAACACCGTGTCAAGTGTGACTTGCGCGACGTTGGAGCGCCCGGCCTGCACCTCTCGGCCAGGGAGGCGTAGCCTTTATTTCCGCTGTCCATCACCTTGTGAAGCGGAAGAGGGCGGTTACCGCCGTGTCGTCTCAGTCCCCCAGTAACTCGAGCATCTCCACCGACCAAGACGGGCAGGGTCAGAACCCTGCGACCGCCTTCGGCGCCAATGAGTGGCTCGTCGACGAGATCTACCAGCAGTACCTCCAGGACCCGAATTCGGTCGATCGTGCCTGGTGGGACTTCTTCGCCGACTACAAGCCCGGCTCGACGGAGGCTCCCGCCGCCGCGCCGCAGGTGAGCCCCGCACAGGCCGCACCTGCCGCTCCGGCCGCCCCCGCCGCTCCGGCTGCCCCGGCGCCCGCCCAGGCCGCTCCGGCCCCGGCTGCCGTCCCGGCTCCGGCTCCGGCTCCGGCCAAGCCCGCCGCGGCCGCTCCGGCCCCCGCCCCGGCGAAGCCCGCTCCGGCCGCCCAGGCCCCGGCCCCCGCGGCCCCTGCCGCCGAGGCCCCCGCCGGCCCCGAGCTGATCACGCTGCGCGGCCCCGCCGCCGCGGTCGCGAAGAACATGAACGCCTCCCTCGATGTGCCGACGGCCACGTCCGTCCGCGCCGTCCCGGTGAAGCTGCTCTTCGACAACCGGATCGTGATCAACAACCACCTGAAGCGCGCCCGGGGCGGGAAGATCTCCTTCACGCACCTCATCGGCTACGCGATGGTGCAGGCGATCAAGGCCATGCCGTCGATGAACTACTCCTTCGCGGAGAAGGACGGCAAGCCGACCCTGGTCAAGCCGGAGCACGTGAACTTCGGTCTCGCGATCGACCTGGTGAAGCCCAACGGCGACCGCCAGCTCGTCGTCGCCGGCATCAAGAAGGCCGAGACCCTGACCTTCTTCGAGTTCTGGCAGGCCTACGAGGACATCGTCAAGCGCGCCCGCGTCGGCAAGCTGACGATGGAGGACTTCACCGGCGTCACGGTCTCGCTGACCAACCCCGGCGGCCTCGGCACCGTCCACTCCGTGCCGCGTCTGATGCCCGGACAGTCCGTGATCATGGGCGTCGGCTCGATGGACTACCCGGCCGAGTTCCAGGGCACCTCCCAGGACACCCTGAACAAGCTGGGCATCTCCAAGGTCATGACCCTGACCTCGACGTACGACCACCGGGTCATCCAGGGTGCCGCCTCCGGCGAGTTCCTGCGGATCGTCGCCAACCTCCTCCTCGGCGAGGAGGGCTTCTACGACGACGTCTTCAAGTCCCTGCGCATCCCCTACGAGCCGGTCCGCTGGCTCAAGGACATCGACGCCTCGCACGACGACGACGTCACCAAGGCCGCGCGGGTCTTCGAGCTGATCCACTCCTACCGGGTCCGCGGCCACGTCATGGCCGACACCGACCCGCTGGAGTACCGCCAGCGCAAGCACCCCGACCTGGACATCACCGAGCACGGCCTCACCCTGTGGGACCTGGAGCGCGAGTTCGCGGTCGGCGGCTTCGCCGGCAAGTCGATGATGAAGCTCCGCGACATCCTCGGCGTGCTGCGCGACTCGTACTGCCGCACCACCGGCGTCGAGTTCATGCACATCCAGGACCCGAAGCAGCGCAAGTGGATCCAGGACCGCGTCGAGCGCTCGCACTCCAAGCCGGAGCGCGAGGAGCAGCTGCGGATCCTGCGCCGCCTGAACGCGGCCGAGGCGTTCGAGACCTTCCTGCAGACCAAGTACGTCGGTCAGAAGCGGTTCTCCCTGGAGGGCGGCGAGTCCGTCATCCCGCTGCTCGACGCGGTCATCGACTCCGCCGCCGAGTCCCGCCTGGACGAGGTCGTCATCGGCATGGCCCACCGCGGCCGCCTGAACGTCCTCGCGAACATCGTCGGCAAGTCGTACGCGCAGATCTTCCGCGAGTTCGAGGGCAACCTCGACCCGAAGTCGATGCACGGCTCCGGCGACGTGAAGTACCACCTGGGCGCCGAGGGCACCTTCACCGGCCTGGACGGCGAGCAGATCAAGGTCTCGCTCACCGCCAACCCCTCGCACCTGGAGGCGGTCGACCCGGTCCTTGAGGGTGTCGTCCGCGCCAAGCAGGACGTCATCAACAAGGGCGGCACGGACTTCACCGTCCTGCCGGTCGCCCTGCACGGTGACGCGGCCTTCGCCGGCCAGGGTGTCGTCGCCGAGACGCTGAACATGTCGCAGCTGCGCGGTTACCGCACCGGCGGCACGGTCCACATCGTGATCAACAACCAGGTCGGCTTCACCGCCGCCCCGGAGTCCTCGCGTTCCTCGATGTACGCGACCGACGTGGCCCGCATGATCGAGGCGCCGATCTTCCACGTGAACGGCGACGACCCGGAGGCCGTGGTCCGCGTCGCGCGGCTCGCCTTCGAGTTCCGCCAGACGTTCAACAAGGACGTCGTGATCGACCTCATCTGCTACCGCCGCCGCGGTCACAACGAGGGCGACAACCCGCAGTTCACCAACCCGCAGATGTACAACCTGATCGACAAGAAGCGTTCGGTGCGCAAGCTGTACACCGAGTCGCTGATCGGTCGCGGCGACATCACGCTGGAAGAGGCGGAGCAGGCGCTCCAGGACTTCCAGGGCCAGCTGGAGAAGGTCTTCGCGGAGGTCCGCGAGGCCACCTCGGCGCCGGCCCCGACGCACGTCCCGGACGCCCAGCCGGAGTTCCCGGTCACCGTCAGCACCGCGGTCTCCCAGGAGGTCGTGAAGCGGATCGCCGAGTCGCAGGTCAACATCCCGGAGCGGATCACGGTCCACCCGCGTCTGATGCCGCAGATGCAGCGCCGCGCGGCCTCCATCGACGACGGCACCATCGACTGGGGCTTCGGCGAGACCCTCGCCATCGGCTCGCTGCTCATGGAGGGCACCCCGGTCCGGCTGTCCGGCCAGGACTCCCGCCGCGGCACCTTCGGTCAGCGTCACGCGGTCCTGGTGGACCAGGAGACCGGCGAGGACTACACCCCGCTGCTCTACCTGGCCGAGGACCAGGCCCACTACAACGTCTACGACTCGCTGCTCAGCGAGTACGCGGCGATGGGCTTCGAGTACGGCTACTCGCTGGCCCGCCCGGACTCCCTGGTCATCTGGGAGGCCCAGTTCGGTGACTTCGTCAACGGCGCGCAGACCGTCGTCGACGAGTTCATCTCCTCGGCCGAGCAGAAGTGGGGCCAGACCTCCGGCGTCACGCTGCTCCTGCCGCACGGCTACGAGGGCCAGGGCCCGGACCACTCGTCCGCCCGCCCGGAGCGCTTCCTCCAGATGTGCGCGCAGGACAACATGACGGTCGCGATGCCGACCCTGCCGTCGAACTACTTCCACCTGCTGCGCTGGCAGGTGCACAACCCGCACCACAAGCCGCTCATCGTCTTCACCCCGAAGTCGATGCTGCGTCTGAAGGCCGCGGCGTCGAAGGCGGAGGAGTTCACCACCGGCGGCTTCCGCCCGGTGATCGGCGACTCCACGGTCGACCCGGCCAACGTCCGCAAGGTCGTCTTCTGCGCCGGCAAGGTCTACTACGACCTGGAGGCCGAGCGGCAGAAGCGCGGTGTCACGGACACGGCGATCATCCGTCTGGAGCGCCTGTACCCGCTGCCGGGTGCCGAGCTGCAGGCCGAGATCGCCAAGTACCCGAACGCCGAGAAGTACCTGTGGGCGCAGGAGGAGCCGGCGAACCAGGGTGCGTGGCCGTTCATCGCGCTCAACCTGATCGACCACCTGGACCTGGCGGTCGGCGCCGACATCCCGCACGGCGAGCGCCTGCGCCGGATCTCGCGTCCGCACTCCTCGTCCCCGGCGGTCGGCTCGGCCAAGCGCCACCAGGCCGAGCAGCAGCAGCTGGTCAACGAGGTCTTCGACGCCTGATCAGCGGCACCTGTACGGCGAGAGGCCCGGCACCCCGAGAGGGGTGCCGGGCCTCCGGCGTTTCCCGGACCGTCGGGGATCAGGCGAGGTTGGCCTCGAAGTCCCAGTAGGGGCGGTTGCGCTGGCGTGCCGAGAGGGTGTGCGGGTGCTGGGCGCCCAGGGTCCTGGTGAGGGTGAGCAGGGCGTCCTCCTCCAGCTTCCCGGCCTCCTCGACCTCGCGCAGGCCGCGCAGGTCGGTGGCGAGCGCGACCTGGCAGGAGAGGGTGAGCGGGTGCTCGCTGCCCAGGGTGTGCCGGGCCCGCCGCAGGGTCTCGCGGCTGAGTTCGGCGGCGTCGGCGACCCGTCCGTTGAAGTTGCGGGCGGCGGTGGTGTTGAGCGCGCAGCCGAGGACCCAGGGGTGGTCGGATCCGAGGGAGGAGGTCAGCCCGGCGAGGGCCGCCTCCAGGAGGGCCAGCGCGTCGGCGCGCTCGCCGGAGGCCTGCATCACCAGGGCCGTGTTGGCGACCATGCCCGTGGCGACGGGGTGGGCGGGGCCGAGGAGGGCACGGTAACCGGCCTCGGCCTCGGTGATGAGTTCCCTCGCCTGGTCGAGGTCGCCGTGCTCGCGCAGGTAGTTGGCGTAGTTGGTGATCGAGGAGAGCGTGACGAAGTGGCTCCGGCCGTGCACCTGCTCCAGCTGTTCGAGCAGGCTGGCCATCATGGCGCCGATGTCCTGCGAGGTTCCGCCCTCGCGGCGCCGGCACAGCGCCAGCTGGCTGCGTGCGTAGAGGGTCTGCAGGTGGTGCGGGCCGAGGAGCTGGACGTGCAGGCGGACGGTGGACTCCTGCCGGGCGAGCGCCTCCCGGTAGTGGCCGAGCAGCCTGAGGTCGTGCGCCACGGCGTTGCTGGAGTTGAGGGTGCTGGCGTGCCGGGGGCGCAGGACGCTCTCGCACCGGGCGAGGGTGTCGACGTCGGAGTCGTACGCCTCCTGGTACCGGCCGAGCATGCGCAGGACGACGCCCAGGTTGTGGCGGGAGACGAGGGTGAGGAACTCGGTCTCGCCGAGGAGGCGTTGCGCTTCGGCGATGGCCTCGCGCTGGAGGCGTTCGGACTCCTGGTACTGGCCGAGGAAGCGCAGGTCGGCGGCGATGGAGGCGTTGGACTGCAGGGAGCCCAGTTCGTTGGGCGGCGAGGCGGCGAGCAGGCGCTCGCGCTGGGCGAGGTCGAGTTCGTACGCCTCGCGGAACTGGCCGCTGCGCCGCAGGATGTTGCCCTCCTGCGTGGTCAGTTCGAGCATGGCCGGGTCCATCGGGTCCATGAACCTGGACCAGTTGTCGCGGATCCTCTCGGCGAGCCGGGCGCCGGCCTTGAACTCGCTGCTGCGGTAGCAGTAGCGCAGGCAGTTGAGCACCGCGGCCTGGATGCGCGGGTTCCGGCTTGTCAGCGCCCCGGACGGCTCCAGGTGCGGCAGGAGTTCGGCGTACCGGGGCCAGTGGCGGCTGTCCATCGGGTTGCCGGGGTCCGCCTCGGCGAGCAGGGTGCGGACGGCCTTGCGGTGGGAGGAGCGGTGGTCGCCGTCGGTGAGGCGGGCGACGATGTCGTGGACGAGCCGGTGCATGTGCACGGACTCCTGGTGCGGTCCCACCTCGTCGGTGCTGGCCGGGCCGCGGGTCTCCCGGGTGAGCACCGAGTAGTTGACCAGGGTGTCCAGGGCCCGGGTCCAGGCGGACAGGTCGTTGACCATCCAGCGGAGGTCCTCGGGCAGTTCGGCCTGGGGGTAGGCGCGGACGATGCCGAGGGGAATGCGGCCGGGGGCGAAGGACGCGCAGAGGCTGAGGATCTCGATGGCCTGCGGCTGGGAGCGTCGGAGCCGGTTGATCAGTATCGACCAGGAGGTGAGGGAGGAGTGGGGGAAGCCGTCGCCCGCGGACGGCTCGTCGACGGTGGAGAGCCGTCCTTCCCTGATCATGCGGAGGTACTCGGGGACCTCCATGCCGGACTCGCCGAGCCAGGAGGCGGCCTGGACGAGGGGCAGGGGGACGTCGCCGAACTCGGCGGCGACCTCGTCGGCCTGCGCGGCCGTGACCTGCGGGGCGCGGCGCATCAGATAGCCGGTGGACTCGGCGCGGTCGAAGCTGGGGATCTCGAGCACGTCGGTGTAGTCGCCCCAGCCGCGGTTGCGGGACGTGATCAGTACGTGGCCGGGGCCGTGCGGCAGCATGACGTTGGCGCCGTCGGTGTCGTCCCAGCCGTCGAAGATGACCAGCCAGCGGGAGTGCGGGTCGCCGCGGCGGAGCGCCTCCCGGACGGCGCGGATGCGCTCGCCCGGTTCGCTTCCGGTGGGGAGCTGGAATTCGGCGGCGAGCTCGCCGAAGCGGTCGCGCTGGATGTTGCGGTCGTCGGAGTTGACCCACCAGACGACGTCGTAGTCGGGGCTGAAGCGGTGGGCGTACTCGGCGGCGATCTGGGTCTTGCCGATGCCCGACATGCCGAGCAGGGTGCATGCCGCGTGGCCGCGTTCGGCGTCCATGAGCCGTTCCTGGAGCTCGGTCAGGAGATCGTCGCGGCCGGTGAAGCGGGGGTTGCGGCGTGGGACCTCGCCCCAGATCTCCGGGGGTGTGTCGGGGTACCGGGCGAAGGACGCGGGCGAGACGCGACGTCCGCCGGACCTGCGGGGTTCGATGCCGAGCCGGCTGAGGAGCCGGGCCTCCGCCTCCTCCTCGCCGACGCCCCAGAGGCTGACGGGTTCGAGGACGGCGGTGGCGGGGAGCAGCGGCCGGTTGGTGAGGTTGACGGCAGCGAAGCGGTCGGCGTGGGCCGCGACGAAGCCGCGCAGGACGTCGTTCCACTCGCCCGCCGGACGCGGGCCGAGTTGGAAGAACCAGTCGTTGAGGACGAGCAGGACCGTCCCGCGGGCGAGCAGCAGGTCGCCGAGCGAGTCCTCCAGCGGCACCTCGCGCGGTGGGTCCCAGCGCTGCAGGGTGGCGCGCAACCCGTGTGCCTCCAGGCGCTGGTTGATCCAGGCCGCCCACGGCCGGTGGTAGCCGGGGAAGACCACGAGGACATGGTGCGGGGCGGCTCTGCCGCCATGGTCCGCCGCGCCGCCGCCCGACCGTTGTTCCACCATCTGTACGTCTCCCGTCCCGCTCACGCACCACGTAGTGTCATGTGCCGTGGGCACAGTGTTACCCAACCGGCCTCGGGGTCGCGCCGAGGCTCGCATGGTGCCGCCCCATTTGCTGCGCGAACTCCCGCCCCTCATTGGTCAGTTCATCGGATTCAAGCAGGATCGCCAATGCCTCGCCCACCTGATCGTGGATATGGTCGAACTGCTGCCCGGCAACGGATCTCCACAGGCGCGGCACCCCTTCGGCGGTGGCCGCCCGCCGCCACAGATCGGTCAGGGCGAGATGGGCGTAGGCGCCCTGGAGCACGCCCGCGATGGGGCGCGGATCGGTCCGCCAGCCGACCTGGTGCACGGCGGCGGGCCCGGGCCGGTAGAGCGGGACGCACTCGTGCAGCGTGGCCAGCTTGCTGTGGTGCGTCTCGTGGACGAGGGTCTCCGCCAGGTCCCGCGCTCCGGCCGGCGGGCTCGTCAGGACGGCGCCGGGGGCGGCGCTCAGGGTGGCCCCGACGGATCGCGGACCGTGGGCGACGAGCGGGACGACCGCGCGCACGGCCCGGCGGACCTCGGCGGCCCGGCCCGGGTCGGTGCGCCCGAGGAGGTCCTGGGCGGCGCGCCACCGGGCGGCCCAGGCGGCGGGGTCGGTGGCCGTGTGCTCGGCCGCGGTACGGGCCGGGCTGCCCACGCCGCCGGGCGGCACCCGGTACGGGTCGAGGTCCTCGAGGCGGGCCGCTCCGGCGGGCAGGGTGCGCAGCCCGCTCCAGCCGGGGCCGCGGCCGACGAGGGTGCCCCCGCGCCGATCGGCGAGCAGCAGGACGGTGGCGGTGTCGGGGGTGCCCGCGTCGAGGACGTACGTACCGGCGGAGCGGGTGGTGATCCGGGCCCGCCGCCCGGCCACCCGCGCGCGTCCGACGCCGGGCAGCGAGAGGAGCCCGCCGGGGGTGTCCAGAGTGACGTCGAGGAGGCCGCCCGCGCGCAGGGCGGCGGTGACGGCGAGGTTCTCCAGCCAGGCGAGGTGCCGGTCGAGGGCGGGCCCGGCGGGCTCGGCGAGCGCGGCGGCCAGCCACGCCCCGGTCATCGGGTAGTCGAGGACGTCGCGGACGACGGCGGGGTGGCCGCGCTCGACCCGTTCGAGGAGGTGCCAGGCCTCCCGGAAGCGCCGGAGCACGCCGGGGGCGACGGCCTCACGGTGGCGCTCGACCCGGACGAGCAGGGCCTTGAGGAGCAGCAGGCGTCGGGCCCGCAGCGCGGAGCCCAGGGCGGAGAGGCCGGCCGGAGCGGGGCGGGTGCGGGCCAGTGCGGTGAAGACCGCCGTGGGCAGGGGCGTGGGGCTCATCCCCGGCTCCCCGGACAGGACCGTGGCCGGCGGCGGCCGGATGTGACCGGAAACGTGCGGTCGCCACGCACCTGTCGGCCGTCGTGCGGCCTAGTCGGACTCGACCCAGGACTCGCCGAGTTCACGCGGTTGCCGGAGCACCCGCTCGACGGCGGCCACCAGCTCCGGATCGTCCATGAAGCGCAGGGTCCGCAGGTCCACGGCCGCGAGATCGGGCAGGTGCGGAGGCTGACCGTTGTCCCGGTCGACACCGGTAACCCGCTCCGTTTGCTCCAACACCCTCGGCTCCTCCTCACCGGCGCCTGTCCCCCACGGTCGTAGCGGCGGAGCGGTTCTTCCCGACGCCAGGAAGTCAGAAACCCGTTCGACTCAACTGCGCCCATTCACGCCCCCGTTATCCAGCCGTTTCCCTGCCGCCTATCCGGTCGTCTCGCTCCAGGCCCACCAGGGCGGCGCGATCCGGCTCCGTTCGTCGCCCGAGAGCCGCCTCGGAGGTGACCCTCGTTCCGCGTTCACCTCCGCGAGGAGCGTCCTGGTGCGCTCCACGTCGTCCCAGTCCACCTCGGTCAGGGTGGCCGTCAGCCGCTGCCACTGCCCGGCCGCGGCCCGCAGCACCGTGCGGGCCCGTTCGGTGCGGCCCATCAGGAGCAGGACGGCTCCTTGAGCGTGCAACGCGCGGGCCCCGGTGACCGTGCCCGGGGTGGTGCCGTGGGCGGATCGGGCGTCCTCCCAGGACCGTTCGTATGCGGTGAGCGCGTCGCCGAGCGAGCCGTCCCGGGTCGCCTCGCTCAACTCCAGTCTCACCCGTCCCAGTTGGAGCCACACCTCGGAACTCAGGGCGGGATCCTTCGTGATCCGAGCGGACTGTTCGAGGAGGTGGCGGCTCTCGTACAGGTCGGGCAGGAAGCCGGCGCGGTGGAAGCGCAGGGCCAGCACGCTGCCGATCAGTATCCGCGCCCGCGCGCGGCCGGGGGCCCCGGCGGGAAGCCGTGTGAGGGCCTCGCGCAGCACGCTCTCGGCCCGGTCGACGGGTGCCTGGCCGGGGGCCGCCGCGGCGCGGCGCATCAGGGACTCGCCCCAGGACATCAGGATCCGTCCGCCCTGGTCGCCCTCGGCCGGAGCCAGCAGCGTCGCCTCCTCGTAGGCCGCGTCCGCGGCCGGGCCGTCGCCGGTCCGGTCGTACAGCCGGGCGCGGGCGGTGGTCCAGCGCAGGCGCAGGGAGACGGAGTCGCCGAGGAGTTCCCCGGCCCGGTCGAGCACGGGGACCGTCTCGGCCGGGTCGGCGGCGGCCAGGTGCAGGGCGTCGGCCAGGTCGAGCAGGGCGGGGCCGGTCTCCAGGAGCCGTACGGCGGTGGTGAGTTCGACTGCCGCGCCGGGGCCGTCGCCGCGGGCGAGCAACAGGCGGCCGCGGCGCAGATGGCGGGTGTGGCGGTGGGTCCCGGGCCAGTCCTCCGCGTCCGCGTCCAGGGAGGCGAGGGCGGCGTCCAGGTGCCGGGGCTCGCCGGTGTGGCGCCACAGGGCGTGGTGGACGACGGCCAGTTCGAGGCGGGCCTCGGCCCATGCGTCGCTGCCCGGCTCGGCCGGCTCCGCGGCCCGCTCCAGCTCGGCCACGGCGCGGGTCAGCAGCTCGTGCCGGCGGGGAGTGCCCCGTACGGCGGCGGTGTCGGCCTCGGCGTAGAGGACCCTGCCGAGGACGATCCCCGCCCGTACGGGCTCCCCCGGCAGGGCGGCCTCGGCCCGTTCGCGGGCGACGGCGAGCAGCGAGGGGTCGGACTGGCTGCGCCACTGGCCGAGCAGGCGTTCCGCCTCGGCGAGGGGCTCGGGCGTGACCAGGTCGGGGTGGTAGAAGCGGAGCACGCGCGCGGGGATGCGGGCGAAGAGCTCCGGCTCGGCGCCGAGCGGCCCGGTCGGCTCGTCCGTGTCGTCCTCGGAGAGCCCGGGGATCTCCGGCTCGTCGGCGTGGGTGTCGTCGGCAGGCTGGCCGGCGAGGCGGGCGGCGGCGAGGGCCGGGAAGTTGCGCATGCCCTGCCCGAAGTTGCGCTCCACGTACTCGGAGCAGTGCTTGAGCACGAGGGCGGCGGCGCTGCGGTCCAGTGAGGCGAGCAGCTGGTGCTGCACGCCGGGCGAGTAGCTGAAGCAGGGGTACGGGGTGGGCCCGGGCAGTTGGCGCAGGAGGCCGCTCAGCAGGACCTCGGCGAGCTCCATGGGGCCGGTGTCGGGCAGCATCGCGCGCTGCACCAGCTGCATGACGGGCAGGGCGAGCGGGGCGGCGGCGAGATGGACGGCGAGCCGGAGGGCCCCGGGCGAGGCCCCGGCGCTGAACGCGCGCAGCAGGTCGGCGTCCCGCCGCGCGGCGGTCACCGCTCCCGCGTCGGTGCGCCCGTCGGTGTGTCCGCCGTCCCGCAGTGACGTGCCGGAGTCGATCCAGGCCGCCCAGCCGGGCACCGCGCCCGCGCCGTGGCCGTCGAACAGCCGCGCCCAGGAGGCGAAGGCCTCCGGGGTGGGCGTGAGCACGGGCACCGCGCGGCTGCCCGGGGGGACGGGCTCCCAGGGCTCCTCGTCGGGCTGGAAGTCGATGTGCCCGGCCGGGCCCGCGGGGCGCAGCAGGGTGCCAGGTTCGACGGTCAGCGCGGTGCGGGGCCACAGGCGCGGGGGCAGCGGCTGGACGACGGCGAGCGGCGACCGGCGGGGCCACTGGTGGATGAACCGCTGGGCGGCGCCGCGCCGCCACAGCGGTCCCACGCAGTCGCTGACGATCAGCGTGAGGCGGCGGCCCGTGGGGTCGTGGAGCTGGTCGGCGGGGCGCAGCCGGGGCCGGCCGTCCGAGCCCGAGGTGGTGGTGACGAGCGGCGGGCCCTCGCCGGTGTCGTACAGGCGGTGGACCTGGACGTCCCGGAAGGCTCCCGACTGCTGGCAGGCCTGGCGCAGTTCCTCCAGCATCCGGTCCCAGACGACCATGGCGGGGCCGGTGTCCATGAGGAGCTGGATGTCGGGGCGGCGGCCCGCGGCCGGGCGCAGGACGGGGAGGAGGAGGCCTGCGGCGGCGCTGCGCTCGGCGGTCGCCTCCTCGTCGAGGAGGCCCTCGCCGTCCCGGTGGGGGAACAGGGCGTACCGGCGCAGCGGGCGCAGCGCCTTCTGCAGCCCGAGGAGTCCGGGCAGGGCGTTGGCGCCGGGGGCGCGGACGGGCAGGGCGGCGCAGCCGTCCGCGGCCCGGCCGCCGGCGGTCCGGGTCCCCGCGGTCCGGGCGCCGGCGGTCCGGGTGCCGCCGGAGCGCATGTGGAGGGAGACGGACTCGGGGGCGCGGGTCGTGTCGTGGTCGGTCGGGGCGAGGTCGCGGTCGGGGCCGGGGCCGGAGTCAGGGCCGGAGTCGGTGTCGGTGGCCGCCGGATCGGGCCCGTCGCCGGTGGCCGAAACTCGCCCCTCGCCGGTCCGTTCGGGGTCGTCCGGGTCCGGCGGCCGGCCGTGCTCGGCGTCCGGGGACGCCCGCGGCAGCCACTGCGCCAGCCAGACGGCGTCCGCCATCTCCTCGGCGGTCGGGTCCTGGCCACCGGCCCGCAGTCTGCGGGTGAGCTCTTCCAGATGCATCCGGTGCATCCGGCCATCACCTCGGCTGATCGAGCGGCTGCATGAGCATGTCCGCGATGCGTTCCCTGGTCACCCGCTCGGTGCGGGGGGCGTGCTGGGTCAGGTAGAGAGCGTTGAGCAGCTGGTCGGTGGCGATGACCTCGCCGGGCTCCCGGTTCAGGAAGCGGCCGACCAGGCCCTGGCCGGCCTCGTCGGCGGCGGCCTCCGTCCCGAGGTGTGCCTCGATCATGGCGCCGAGCTGCTCCTCGCCCGGCGGTTCCAGCTCCAGGCGGATGCAGCGGCGCAACAGGGCGGCGGGGAAGTCCCGTTCGCCGTTGGAGGTGAGCACGATGAACGGGAAGGTCGTACAGCGGATTCTGCCGCCCTGCACGGGGACCTTGCGGCCGTCGTCGGTGAGCACCTCGACGACCGGTTCCCGGTCGGCGAGCCGTTCCAGCTCGGGGATGGCGAACTCGCCCTCCTCCAAGGCGTTCAGCAGGTCGTTCGGCAGGTCGAGGTCGCTCTTGTCGAGCTCGTCGATGAGCAGGACGCGGGGCAGTTCGGAGGGGAGCAGCGCGGTGCCGAGCGGGCCGAGCCTGATGTACGAGCCGATGCCGGCCGGGGCCGCGGCCGCCGAGCCGGGCGATCCCGCCTGGGCCCGTTCCAGCTGGACGTCCTGGAGGCGGCCGATGGCGTCGTAGCGGTAGAGCCCGTCCTGGAGGGTCGTCCGGCTGACGATCGGCCAGCGCAGCACCCGGCCGAGGCGCAGCTCGTGGGCGACGGCGTGGGCGAGGGTGGACTTGCCGGTGCCGGGGTTGCCGGTGACCAGGAGCGGCCTGCGCAGATACAGGGCGGCGTTGACGGCGTCGGTCTCGGCGGGGCGCGGGTGGTGGTTCTGGACGAGCCGCCGCCGTACGCCGAGCCGCCGGTCGGAACCGGCGAGGGTGTCGTCGGCTCCGCCGGCCGAGAAGTCGCGCCACGGCGGCGGCGCGGGCAGGCGCTGTATCTCGTCGTGAGGATGGCCGGCACCACGGTAGATCCGCCAATCGTTCACGATGAACTCCTCCTGGCTGTCGTGGCATGGCGCGGTGTGGTGGCGTGGCGTGCTGGCGCGGCGTTCCGGGGCGGGCGGCGTGCTGGGGTACGAGGGCCGGATCCGTCGAAGGTACCGCCCGGTTGCCGGGGCTGCCGACGCTCAATCCGGACCGTTTGTCCGGGTGTTCGCCGCCCGGTCACGGGTCCTCCTCACCGAGCAGGGGAGGAACGTACAGCGGCTCGTCGACCAGCGGAGGACGGTCGGGCGGGTCGAGGAGGACGCTCACGTTCTCCGCCCACGCGTCCGCGGCCCGGTCCCGTGGATCGGCCTCCTCGTCGCCCGCTCTGATCCGCAGGGTGCGGATCGGCCGGTGCAGCCCCTCGGCCCGCCCGGCCTCGGCGAGCAGGAGACCCGCCTTCTCGTGGAACTCGGCGCAGTCGGTGTGCTGGTGGGCGCTGTGGCGCCACAGGGCGATCGGGTGGCCGGCGGTGAGCGCCGCGGCCATGGCTCTGAAGCCCTCCCCGCTGCCGACCGGGCCACAGAAGACCGGTACGGAGCCGTTCTCGGCGTCGAGGAGGCGGACGAGGGCCTGTTTCGGGGTCTCGCGGCGCAAGTGCGGGGTGTGGGCGTCGGGCCCGGCGCCGGGCGCTTCGGCGCGCAGCGGTATCGCCTTGAGCGGTCCCTCCTTCGCGGCCTGCCAGCGGTCGCGCCACTCGGGCGAGGCGGGGCGGCTGCGGCGGGCGACGTCGCGGATGACGACGATCCGGCGCTGGCCGAGGGTCAGCGCGTGCTCGTCGACGAGCCGGCCGTCCGCCGAGGGACACCAGGTGTCGAGGGGAAGGTCGAACAGCTCGCGGGGCAACCACGCCTCGACGGCGGCCAGTCGACCGCCGCTGTCGCCGTGCCGCAGCGCCTCGGCGAGCGGGGCGCACAGAGCCGCGGCCAGCTCCTCGCGCGCCGCTCCGGTCTTCGCGTCGTGCAGCGGGCTGATCGTCCGGCCGTCGAAGAGGAGGCTCACCTGCCAGTGGTAGCGGGAGCTGTACGGGACGGCGTCGACCCGCACGATCACATCGGCCCGCGCCCCGCGCTCCCGTACGGCGGTGGTGTCGGGCGGCCCGGCGGGGATCTGGCCCTCGTGGGCCTGGTCTTCGTGGGCCTGGTCTTCGTGCGCCTGGTCTTCGTGGGCCTGGTCTTCGTGCGCCTGGTCTTCGTGCGCCTGGTCGGCTGGGGCCTGGTCCTCGTGGGCCTGACCGGCTGGGGCCTGGTCCGCGTGGGCCTGGCCGGCTCGGGGCAGGCCTGCCGGCGCTTCTCCTGCGGTCGCGTGGCCGGGCGTCGCTCCGTCCCCGTCCGGGGCGAGCAGACCGGCGATCTCCTCCTGGATGACCGGGTGGGCCTCGACGGCCTCGTCCTCGATCCAGTCGGCCAGGCTCCGTACGGCGGGGCTCTCGCCGTGCAGTTCGAGGGTGTGGCGGACGACCTGCGCCGCGTAGAGGAACACGGCGTTGAGACCGAGGTCCTCGATGGCCTCCTGGGCCGGGTCGCGCAGTTCGTGGAGCAGCCCGACGCCCTCGCGCCAGGTGCGTGGGTCGGCTTCGAGCACGGACTGGAAGTCCTCGTGCAGGACCCGGCGCTTGACCTCGTCGACGAGGTGCAGCACGTCGCCGGGTCCGGCGGGCGGGGGCAGTTCGGCGAGACGCCCGTACAGCTGGATACGGCGACCGGGGCCGACGCCCCGGGTGGTGGGCGGCCGCAGCCGGATCTGCTCCCGGGTCCAGTCGGGTGCTCCGGAGAGGCGTCGGTAGCGGGCAAGGTGGTGGCGGTCGTGATCGCGCATGACCTCGTGGAGGATCTCGCCGCCGGGCACGTCGTGCAGTTCGCGCAGCGAGGTGATGGGGACGGCGGCGCCCTCGTCGCGGCCGCGTCCCTTGTTGATACCGATGACGGCGCCCCGGTTCCGGTCGACGACCGGCCCGCCGGACAGGCCCTCCACGGGTAACGTCCAGCGCAGCAGGAGCGCTCCGCCGTCGGCTCCGTGCGCCTCGCCGACGGCCTGGCGGATCCCGAGGCCGCCGGCCTGCAGGGACCAGCCGTGCAGGCTGACGTCGATGGGCCGGGTGATGACGGGCGGGCGTTCGCTGAGGCGTACGCAGGAGACGTCGCGGGCCTCGGGGACGTGGACGAGGGCGATGTCGGGGAAGTCCCAGCGGTCGGGCTCCCGTTCGGGCGGGTCGGGGTGCGGCTTGGCCAGGACCACCTGGCCGGTGGCCGATCCGCCCTGCCAGGTCACGCCGACGGCCCGCTCGTGTCTCCACACCGCGCTTCCCCCCTTGGCCACGACGTGCGCGCAGGTCAGCACCCAGGCGGGGGCGATGAAGAAGCCGGTGCCCCAGTACCGGTCGCCGCCCCGCTCATACCCATCGGCGGGATCGGAGATGCGCACCAGTGCAGGGCGCACCAGAGCGTCGAGGGCGCTCATACGGCGCCATCGGCCGCCGGGGCGGTCGTGGGCGGGGGCGCGGCGCCGGGCGCGCCCTGGGCGGGGATCGACGCGGCGGTCGCGGGCGGGGCCCCCGCAGGCTGCGGTCCCGGTTCGGTCCAGGTCAGGGAGACCGAGATCGATGCCGTACCGCCGCCGTCCGCGAGGACGCCGATCACCTTGCCCGCCTGCGCGGACAGTTCGATGCCGAAGCTGACGGCGACCTCGACCGGTGCCTGCGGGTCGAGCCCCGCCCGCAGCGAGCCGACCACCCCCCGTACGACATCGGTGAGTCCCCCGGCCATCGAGACGACCCGGTCGCCGATGCCGGTGTCCGTGAAGCCGCCGCCCTGGTCGAGTTCGTCGGGCTCACTGATCCTGGCCCACACAGGCGTGCCGTCGTCCAGTCGTATACGAGCGATCCCATGCGTCACAGCGGCCCCCCGCTCCCCGAAACGATGATGAAGAAGGCTAATCGCTGCCGCTGACAAGCGCGAGGGGCCGTCGGCACCACGGCCTATCCTGATCGCATGTACTTCACTGACCGTGGCATCGAGGAACTGGAGAAGCGGCGCGGCGAGGAGGAGATCTCCTTCGAGTGGCTCGCCGAGCAGCTGCGGACGTTCGTCGATCTCAACCCCGACTTCGAGGTGCCGGTCGAGCGCCTCGCGACCTGGCTGGCCCGTCTGGACGACGACGAGGACGACGACGAGTAGCGGCGACCCGCTCTCGGGTCACCCGCTTCTGGGCCACCCGGTTCCAGGTCACCCGCTCTCGGGTCACAGGCCGCGCAGGCGGTCGTAGGCAAGACCCAGCGCCCCGTGCGCGACGAGGAGCGCCCCCGCCGCCGTCCAGCCCCCGCTGCGGCGGCCGATGCCCCAGGCGAGCAGCGGCAGACCGGCCCCGAGCTGCACCGCGGCGAGCAGCCGGGCCCGGGGGCCGCGCAGATACAGGCCGAGGCTGCCGCCCTCCACCGCGTCGAGCTCGGCGCGCACGGCATCACGCCAGCCGGACCACACCAGCTCTTCGGCCCCCTGGGCCAGGGCGACCGAGCGGAGCCGGTCGGCGCTCTCGCCGGGGGTCACTCCCGTGGGCAGGCTCAGTCCGATGCGGGCGAGGACCGCGGTCAGGCCGATGAGCCGGGCGTGGGCGTCGGCGTCCTTGTCGGTTCGGGTGAGCGGTTCCAGGGCCTGGACGTCCAGGACGGGGTCGAGGGCGAGCCGGGCCGCGAAGGTGCGCATGGCCTCGTCCTCGCCGACCGGGGTGCCGTCCGCGAGCCAGGTGTAGCCGACGGTGCGGCGGAATCCGGCGGCGAGGGTGAATCCGGCCCGGTCCGTGTCCCACCAGAGGGCGAGGACGGGCCAGGTGGCGGCGGAGACGGCCAGCGCGGTGGCCCAGCCGGTGACGACCCGTTCGACGGGCTCGCCGCCGTGGAGCCAGGGCTTTCCCTCGGGGACGATGACGCTCCATTCGGTTCCGGCCGGGGCGAGGAGGAGCTGTTCCCGCAGCAGTTGGGCCGGCGGGCGGACGGCCGGGGGCTCGGCACGGCAGAGCAGCAGCGCCCCGACGGGGCTCGGTCCGGATGTCGCGTTCATGGCCCTACGCTAAGTCAATTTGTCCATGTACGAGGGTGAATGTCCGCGCGCGCCCACACCGAACGGGGGTTGACTTCCCCGGGCCGCGATATATCGTGTTGATGAGAGACGCGATATGTTGCGTCACCGAACGGGAGGTCAGCACGATGACAGAGTGGTCCGTGTCCGAGCCGACGAAACTCACGCTGACCGATCCCGTGACCCGCCTCCAGGTCCGCATCGTCAACGGAACGGTGAACGTGGTGGGCACCGACGAGGGTTCCGCCCGCCTGGAGGTCTCCTCCGTCGAGGGCCCGCCGCTGATCGTGACCCAGGAGGGCTCGACCCTGACGGTCAGCTACGAGGACCTGCACTGGAAGGGCTTCCTCAAGTGGTTCGACCGCAAGGGACACCGCCGCAGGGCCGTGGTCTCGGTGGCCGTCCCTGCCGGCACGGACGTCGAGGTGGGCGTGATCGGCGCCGGCGCGGTGATCTCCGGCGTCAAGGGCCGTACGGACGTCCGGGGCGTCACGGGTGACACGACGCTCGTCGGGCTCGCCGGGCCGGTCCGCGCGGAGACGATCTCCGGCTGCCTGGAGGCCCAGTCCGTCACGGGCGCGCTGCGGGTCAACTCGGTGACCGGCGACGTCACGGTCATCGAGGGCGCGGGCGCCTCCGTGAAGGCCGAAACGATCAGCGGGGACATGGTGATCGACCTCGACGCCGCCGACCTGGACGGACCGCCCGCCGACATCCGGCTGACCAGCGTCTCCGGCGAGGTCGCCATCCGGCTTCCGCACCCGGCGGACGCCCGGGTCGAGGCGAACACGACGAGCGGCTCCGTCTCCAACGCCTTCGACGACCTGCGGGTCGACGGACAGTGGGGCGCCAAGAGCATCACCGGCACGCTCGGGGCGGGCCGCGGCACGCTCAGGGCGACGACGGTCTCGGGCTCGATCGCCCTGCTGCGCCGCCCTGAGGCGGCCGACGACGGCGGCTTCGACGCCGCCCCCTCCACCTCCGGAAAGGTGCTCTGACATGGCGCCCGTCTTCGCCCACGGCCGACTGCGCCTCTATCTGCTCAAGCTCCTCGACGAGGCCCCTCGCCACGGCTACGAAGTGATCCGGCTCCTGGAGGAGCGCTTCCAGGGCCTGTACGCGCCCTCGGCCGGCACGGTCTATCCGCGGCTGGCCAAGCTGGAGGCCGAGGGTCTGGTCACGCACGCCACCGAGGGCGGCCGCAAGGTGTACTCGATCACCGACGCGGGCCGCGCGGAGCTGGCCGGGCGCGTCGACGAACTGGCCGACCTGGAGCAGGAGATCCGCGAGTCGGTCTCCGAGCTGGCCGCCGAGATCCGTGACGACGTGCGCGGGGCGGCGGGCAAGCTGCGCAGCGAGATGCGCGCGGCGGCGAGCGAGAGCCGGCACAAGGACTCCGCGTTCGCCGAGGTCAAGGAGGAGATGCGCCGCGCCAAGCAGGAGTGGAGGGAGCAGACCCGCCAGGCCCGCGCGGAGGCGCAGTCGGCCCGCCGCCAGGCCAAGGAGTTCCAGCGGATCGCCAAGCAGGTCCAGGACGAGGTCCAGGACCGCTTCGCGCGCGGCGACTGGCCCTCAGGGGTCTGGGAGGGCCTCTCGGACATCACGGCCCAGCTGGGCGGCCTGGTCACGGGCACGACACACCCCAAGGCGGCCGAGTCCTGCGACACCCCCGAGCAGGCCGCTTCGGGGTGGAGGGCCCCGGAGGGGGCGGCCCCTGAGTGGGCCTCCGACACCGCCTCCACCGGCGACCCGGCCCGTGACCTGGACCGGCTCCTGGACCGCTTCCGCGACGACATCCGCGACGCGGCCCGTGACCATGGGGTGACGGAGGCCCAGCTGACCGAGGCACGCCGCCACCTGTCGACGGCGGCGGCGCACCTCACGGCCCTGCTCCACCCGCAAGCCGGAAAGCAGGGGCAGAGCCGCTGACCCGGCGGTGTCCAACCGTGCCCGTCCGTGCCGGGGCTGCCACCCCGGCGCGGACGACCGAGGGCGGTCTCGGCCTCAGCCCCGGGTGACGTGCACCGTCACCCGGGCACCCGGGGCCGCCACCACCCACGCCCGGCCCTCGCCCCCGCGCAGCACGACCGCCTCGCCCCGGGCCGCGATCTTCCAGGGGCCCGGCGGAAGGGGCGCAGCGTTCGCGGCGTTCGCGACAAGGGAACCTCCGGCACGACGGTGTGTTCGCAGTGCCGGAGATCCCATCAGCGGATCTGACGATCCATCAAGACATCGTCAGGACATGGTCAGGACATGGTCAGGACATGGTGAGGACGATCTTCCCGAAGAGCTCGCCCGAGGCCATCTTCTCGAAGCCCTCGCGCGCCCGGTCCAGCGGCAGCACGTCGTCGATCACCGGCCGGACGCCGGTGGCCGCACAGAACGACAGCAGGTCCTCCAGCTCGTCCTTCGAGCCCATCGTCGAGCCGACGATCTTCAGCTCCAGGAAGAAGACCCGGGTCAGCTCGGCGTGCGAGGGCCGGTCGCCGCTCGTCGCGCCCGAGATCACCAGGGTGCCGCCGGGCCGCAGCGACTTGACCGAGTGCGACCAGGTGGCCGCGCCGACGGTCTCGATGACGGCGTCCACGCGCCGCGGAAGGCGCGCGCCCGGCTCGTACGCCTCGACGGCGCCGAGCTCGACGGCCCGCTTGCGCTTGGCCTCGTCGCGGCTGGTGGCGAAGACGCGCAGGCCGGCGGCCTTGCCGAGCACGATCGCCGCGGTGGCGACGCCGCCGCCCGCGCCCTGCACCAGGATCGAGTCGCCGGGGCGCACGCCGGCGTTGGTGAACAGCATGCGGTACGCGGTGAGCCAGGCGGTCGGGAGGCAGGCGGCCTCCTCGAAGGAGAGCTCCTCGGGCTTCGGGAGCACGTTCCAGGTGGGCACGGTGACGCGCTCGGCGAAGGTGCCCTGGTAGCGCTCGGTCAGGATGGAGCGGGGCTCGTCGGGCCCGACTCCGTGACCGGTCTGGCCGATGACGGAGTGCAGGACCACCTCGTTGCCGTGCTCGTCGATGCCGGCGGCGTCGCAGCCGAGGATCATCGGCAGCTTCTCCTCGGGCAGTCCGACCCCGCGCAGCGACCACAGGTCGTGGTGGTTGAGGGAGGCGGCCTTGACGGTGACGGTGGTCCACCCGGGACGCACCTCGGGCTCGGGCCGTTCGCCCAGCTCAAGGCCGTTCAGCGGCTGGTCGCGGTCGATTCGGGCGGCGTAGGCAGCGAACATGGCCATGAGCGTAGGGTCACCCACGGGGATGGCGGAACCACGCACCGATGTGACGCACGTCCCCCCTTCCATGACGCTCGGTTCACCTCCGGGCGCCCTTCGGCCCACGCGCGAGGCCCGGCACACGAAAGGGCCCCGCTCCTCGGGGAGCGGGGCCCTTCATGCGTACGGACCGCGTCAGCGGCGCGCCACGCCCTCGGCGCGGGCCGCGGCCGCCACCGCGGCCGTGACGGCCGGGGCGACGCGCTCGTCGAACGGCGACGGGATCACGTAGTCGGCGGCGAGCTGGTCGCCCACCACGTCCGCCAGCGCGTTCGCCGCGGCGATCTTCATGCCTTCGGTGATCCGGGAGGCCCGGACCTGGAGGGCGCCCGCGAAGATGCCGGGGAAGGCGAGGACGTTGTTGATCTGGTTCGGGTAGTCCGAACGGCCGGTCGCCACGACTGCCGCGTACTTGTGCGCGATGTCGGGGTGGACCTCGGGGTTCGGGTTGGCCATGGCGAACACGAACGCGTTCGGCGCCATCGAGGCCACCGCGGCCTCCGGGACCGTACCGCCGGAGACGCCGATGAAGACGTCCGCGCCGGCCAGGGCGGTCTCCAGGGAGCCGGAGAGGCCGGCCTTGTTGGTGATCTCCGCGAGCTCGCGCTTGACCGGGGTCAGGTCGTCGCGGTCGCGGCTGACGATGCCCTTGCGGTCCGCGACGGCCACGTCGCCGAGCCCCGCCTCGAGGAGGAACTTGGCGATGGCGACCCCGGCCGCGCCGGCGCCGGAGATCACTCCGCGCAGGTCACCGAGGGTGCGGCCGGTCAGCTTCGCCGCGTTGCGCAGCGCGGCGAGGGTGACGACGGCCGTGCCGTGCTGGTCGTCGTGGAAGACGGGGATGTCGAGTCGCTCCTGGAGCTTGCGCTCGATCTCGAAGCACCTCGGCGCCGAGATGTCCTCCAGGTTCACTCCACCGAAGGAGGGGGCGAGCCGGACGACGGTCTCCACGATCTCGTCCGCGTCGGTGGTGGCGAGCGCGATCGGGACCGCGTCCACGCCGCCGAACTGCTTGAAGAGGATCGCCTTCCCCTCCATGACCGGAAGCGAGGCCTCCGGCCCGATGTCGCCGAGTCCGAGCACTGCCGTTCCGTCGGTCACGACGGCGACGACCTGAGACTTCCAGGTGTAGTCGTGGACCAGCTCCGGCTGCTCGGCGATTGCGGTGCACACCTTGGCGACGCCGGGCGTGTACGCGAGGGACAGGTCGTCCTTGTCGCGCAGCGGCACCGTGGCCGAGATGGCCATCTTGCCGCCGCGGTGCAGCGCGAAGGCCGGATCGAAGGGCTCCTGAGCCCCTTCCGTGCCGCTCTCGCTTCGAGGATTGACGATCTCCGCTGCCATTGGGTTGACCCCTTAAGTCTTCATCATTTGAGGGTGGCCACTCCTGGTTGAGGAGGGGTGGGCGGGTCCCGCGGTCGCCGTGTCTGGCAACCGCGCGGGCGCGCCGCACAACGCGCCCTGAGCCCCGGATGAGGGGTGTAAGGATCCTTCTTACCGGACGTACGTAACCGTAGACGAGTCCAATTCGGAGCGGTGACGCGCCTCATACAGCCGTATCGGCCCCTTGCGCAGAGCGCGCACCTCGCCCCAAGTCCGGACAAGTGCTTCCGTACACCGGATCAGGGCATTCGTGTCGTCCAAATGGCGAGATCAACCGGAGATTTTCCGGTCCGGGGTAGGTATCTCCGGAGAAGGTCCGGCCTTGATGTACCGGCTGGTAGCGAATCGGGGGTCACCCGTTATCCGATTTTGACATGCGTGGCCGCCCGAATCGGGTAGTCCGAATGGCAAGATGCCGTAATCACACGAGGTCGCGACACCCGAAGGTGCGTGCGCGGCCTATGGCAACTCCCTCACCTGCCGGAGGAACCCGACCATGACCGCACGCTCCACGCGCTGTACGACTGTCGCCAAGACCCGCACGTCCCGTCTTGCCGCGGTCGCCGCCATCGCGGTCGCCGGCTCCATGCTGCTGACCGCGTGTGGAGACCAGACCGAGGGCGGCTCGACCCCCGAAGGCGGCAAGACCGGGGCCGCCTCGACCGCCCCGCTCTTCTCCAAGCTGCCCGCCGACATCCAGAAGGCCGGCGTCATCAAGGTCGGCACGGACGCCACGTACGCCCCGATGGAGTTCAAGGAGGGCGACAAGATCGTCGGTGTCGACCCCGACATCGCTGCCGCTCTGTCCAAGCAGCTCGGTGTGAAGTTCGAGTTCGCCAGTGGCACGTTCGACACGCTGCTCACCGCGCTGCCCACCGGCCGCACGGACATCGTGATGTCCTCGATGACCGACACCAAGGCCCGCCAGGAGGGCCTGGACGACAAGGGCCAGAAGGTCGGCACGGGTGTCGACTTCGTCGACTACTTCACCGCCTCCACCGGCATCCTGGTGAAGAAGGGCAACCCGGAGAACATCCAGTCCCTCGACGACCTGTGCGGCAAGAAGCTCGCCGTGCAGCGCGGTACGACGTACGAGCAGGCCGCGAAGGACCAGGCCGAGAAGTGCAAGAAGGAGGGCAAGCCCGCGCTGACCTTCGAGTCCTTCCCGACGGACGCCGAGGCCCAGACCCGCGTCAAGGCGGGCGGCGCCGTCGCCGACCTGAACGACTCGCCGGTCGCCGCGTACATCGCGAAGACCGCGGGCGGTGGCAACGACTTCGAGGCCATCGCCAACAAGACGGACGCCGGCTTCTTCGGCATCGCCGTCGACAAGAAGGACACCCAGCTGCGCGACGCCATCAAGGAAGCGCTGGACGCGATCATCAAGGACGGCACGTACAAGGCCGCCCTCGACAAGTGGAACGCCGCTGACGGCGCCATCCCCGCGGCCAAGATCAACGGCGGCTCCTGACCTCCACGTACCACTGAAGGGCAGTCGTTGTGACTGACAAGCTCGACAAGGTTCCCGCCGGGGCGTCACCCGCCCCGGCGGGGGTCCCGCCGGAGGCCATCAAGGCCATTCCGGTCCGCCACTACGGGCGCTGGGTAGCCGGTGTCGTGGTGGTCGCCCTGCTGGGGCTCCTCGGGTACGCCTTCTCCCAGGGCGACGTGCGCTGGGCCACCGTGCCGGAGAAGCTGTTCGACTCCACCATCCTGAGCGGTCTCTGGCACACCATCCTGATCAGCGTGGCCTCGATGGCCCTCGGTCTGGTCCTCGGCGTGCTGTTCGCCGTGATGCGTCTGTCCAAGAACCCGGTGACCAGTTCGGTCGCCTGGCTCTACATCTGGGTCTTCCGCGGCACGCCGGTCTACGTGCAGCTGCTGATCTGGTTCAGCCTCGCCCTGATCTTCCCGGTGTTCAACATCGGGTTCTACAAGGACGAGATGACCGATGTCATGACCCCCTTCCTGGCCGCCCTGCTGGGCCTCGGCCTGAACGAGGGCGCGTACATGGCGGAGATCGTCCGGGCGGGTATCCAGTCCGTCGACGAGGGCCAGACCGAGGCCTCGCACGCGCTGGGCATGAGCCAGGCGAAGACCATGCGGCGTGTGGTGCTCCCCCAGTCGATGCGGGTGATCATCCCGCCGACCGGGAACGAGTTCATCAACATGCTGAAGACCTCGTCCCTGGTCGTGGCCGTGCAGTACCCGGATCTGCTGCGCGCCGCGCAGGACATCGCCTCGACCTCGTTCGCGGTCATGGAGATGTTCTTCGTCGCCTCGATCTGGTACCTGATCCTGACCTCGGTGTTCAGCGTCGGCCAGTACTACCTGGAGCGGCACTACGCCCGTGGTTCGCTGCGGTCCCTGCCGCCCACGCCGTGGCAGAAGATCAAGGCGAACCTCTCCCGATTCTCCAACCGTGAGGCGGTGGCCAAGTGACTGCCATGGTGAAGGCCGAGGGCGTCCACAAGTCCTACGGTGCCGCCCACATCCTCAAGGGCATCGACCTCGAGGTGAACAACGGCGAGGTGTTCTGCCTGATCGGCCCGTCCGGTTCCGGCAAGTCCACCTTCCTGCGGTGCATCAACCACCTGGAGAAGATCAACGCCGGCCGGCTGTACGTCGACGGCGAGCTGGTGGGCTACCGCCAGAAGGGCGACAAGCTCTACGAGCTGAAGGACAGCGAGGTCGCGGCCCAGCGCCGGGACATCGGCATGGTCTTCCAGCGCTTCAACCTGTTCCCGCACATGACGGCCCTGGCCAATGTCATGGAGGCGCCGATCCAGGTGAAGGGTGAGACGCGTGCCGTGGCCCGCGAGCGGGCCGAGCGGCTCCTGGACCGGGTCGGTCTGGCCGACAAGGCCGGGAACTATCCCTCGCAGCTCTCCGGCGGGCAGCAGCAGCGTGTCGCCATCGCCCGTGCGCTGGCGATGGAGCCGAAGCTGATGCTCTTCGACGAGCCGACGTCGGCGCTCGACCCGGAGCTGGTGGGTGACGTCCTGGACGTCATGCGCGATCTCGCCGAGTCGGGCATGACGATGGTCGTCGTCACCCACGAGATGGGCTTCGCCCGCGAGGTCGGCGACAACCTCGTGTTCATGGACGGCGGTGTGGTGGTCGAGTCCGGCCACCCGCGCGACGTCCTGACGAAACCGCAGCACGACCGGACGAAGGCGTTCCTGTCCAAGGTGCTTTAAGCGGCAGTACGGGAAGGGGCGGTACGGGAATCCCGTACCGCCCCTTCCCGTCTGCCCCGCCCGTCCCCGCCCGTCCCCGTCCGTGCTCACTTCACCGCGAGCACCATCGTGTCCGACGGCGACGCCCAGACCTGCCGCGCCTCCGCGAAGCCCGCGGCGCGCAGGATCTCGGCGTGGCGGCGGGCGGACGGCATGTCGCCGTCGGCGTGCTCGCCGTAGATCTCGAAGCGGCGGGCGGTCGGCTCGGCGAGGACGGGGTCCTTGGCGGCCAGGGCCCACCAGTCGGCCCAGTCGAGGACGCCGGCGGCCTTGGCGCGGTCCATGCGGGCATGGCGGTGGGCGCGCTCGGCGGCGTTGATGCGCGGGGTGGTCTCGTCGATCATGTGGTCGGCGTTCATGAAGACGCCGCCGTCACGGACCACCCCGGCGAGCCGGCCGTAGAGCGCGGTGAGCGGCTCGGTGTGGAGCCAGTGCAGTGCGGTGGCGGTGAGCACGGCGTCGTACGAGCCGTGGGGCAGCGCCCGCGTCCAGGACGGGTCCTTGAGGTCGGCGGTCACGAAGGTGACGCGCTCGTCGCCGGCGAAGTAGCCCTCGGCGATGGTGAGCAGCGCGGGGTCGAGGTCGACGCCGACGCTGGTCGCCCCCGGGAACCGCTTGAGCAGTCGATCCGTAATACTCCCTGTACCGCACGCCAGGTCGAGGACGCGGGGCTCCGGCCCCACCACGGCCTCGACCATGTCGAGCATCACGCGGAACCGCTCCTCGCGGTCCGGCATGTACCACTCCTGCTGACGGTCCCAGCTCTCCTGCCAGGCCGCCCAGTCGGTTCCGGTCGCCGTCGCGTCCGCCATCGCCGTACCTCACCCTCTTCGTAATACCCTCGAAGGGGGACCATCGCTTACCCCTTCCGCCACCGACCCTAGACCGCCGGAGTAAGGACTACAAGTGGAACTGGCCTATTACTCGGACTACGCCGTGCGTCTGGTCAACACCGAGGAGCCCGCCCGCAACAAGGACTCCCTGACCTCGGTCGAGGCGGTACGCGAACTCTTCGGCCCGTCCACCCAGATGGCCCGGCGCGTGGCGGACGCCGACGTGACGCGCTTCCGCTCGGTACGCACCCGGCTGCGGGCGATCTTCGCCGCCGCCGACGAGGGCGACCACACGCAGGCGGTGGACCTGCTCAACTCGCTGCTCCTGGAGTTCCCGGTCAGCCCGCAGATCTCGGGGCACGACTACCTGGACGACGAGGGCCGGCCGCGCTGGCACATGCACCTCGCCGACCACCCCTCGAACGCGACCGCGGGCTACGCGGCCATCGCGGCGATGGGACTCGCCTTCCACCTCACGGAGTTCGGCGCCGACCGGCTCGGCCTGTGCCAGGCGTCGCCGTGCCGCAACGCCTACCTCGACACCTCGACCAACCGCTCCCGCCGCTACTGCTCGGACCGCTGCGCGACCCGCGCCAACGTGGCCGCCTACCGGGCCCGCAAGCGCCTGGAGGCCGAACGGGCCGACCGTACGGGCCTGACGGCCGAGAGCAGCCAGGGGAACACCACGCCGGCCGACCGCTGACGCCCGGGCGTGAGGGGCCGGTACCTCGCCCGTACGCGCCCCAGGACCAGCTCGGCCGGCACGGCGCCGAAGACCCGGCTGTCGCCCTCGGTGTCCGGGTTGTCCCCGAGCACCCACCAGCCGGCGCCCTGTCGCTCGATCAGACGCTTGACGATGAGCAGGTCCTGCTGGAGCGGATGACGCAGCACGGCCACGCTCCCGGGCCGCAGCCGTGCCCCGTAGTGCACGAGGAGCTGGTCGCCGTGGAGCAGCGTGGGCACCATGGACACCCCCGTCACCTCGGCGATCCCGAACAACGGCCCGGACCCCCGCCCCGGCTCCCGCCCCGCGTCCGTCATCCGGCACCTCCCGGTCCGATCGTCCACTCGTACACGAGTCCCATGGTGACCCTGGACTTTTGTCCTAAGCCGCAGGGGGCGCTCGCGAAAACAGCCTTCTCGGGGAGTAATCTCCCACCTGAGAAGACGATCACGAGGAAGGACAGCTGCATGCTCTCCCGCCTGTTTGCCCCCAAGGTGAAGGTCAGCGCCCACTGCGACCTCCCCTGCGGTGTCTACGACCCGGCCCAGGCCCGGATCGAGGCCGAGTCGGTCAAGGCCGTCCAGGAGAAGTACCAGGCCAACGAGGACGCGCACTTCCGCGCGCGTGCCACGGTCATCAAGGAGCAGCGCGCGGAGCTCGCGAAGCACCACATCTCGGTGCTGTGGAGCGACTACTTCAAGCCCCCGCACTTCGAGAAGTACCCCGAGCTGCACCAGCTCATCAACGACACCCTGAAGGCCCTCTCGGCCGCCAAGGCGTCGACGGACCCGAAGACGGGCGAGAAGGCGCTGGAGCTCATCGCCGAGGTCGACCGGATCTTCTGGGAGACCAAGAAGGCTTGATCTCAGCCTGGGCCGTCTGACCTGCCCTTACGCGGGTCGCACTGCCTACCTGTCCGCACCCGGTCCGCAGGCCGCCGAGCACGGCGTCCATGGCGGCCCGGGTGTGGTCTTCTTCCCACCGTGATCACGGCGGACGCGTACTCGAGGACCAACTGCACCTGCTTGCCGCTCGCGCCGCCGGCGATGAGGGCGGGCGTACGAGCGCCACAGGTCGTGGGTGACCACGTGCGGCGGCTCGACAGCCTTACGGCCTTCCCGCTCGGCGACTTCGTCCTCGGGCGCCTGGAGTGCGCGACGAGCGCGGTTCCACTCGGTCTTCCACCGCCGGTAGTTGCGCGTCGGTGACAACCTCTCCGACCGGGGCCGGATCCGATGTGTCGCCCCATCGGTTCGCAATGACCTGTGGCTCTCCCCTGCCCGTCATGGCGTCACGGTACCGAGGTCATCACGGTCCGTCGCAGCGAATTCGCGGCGAGATTGCGGACTTCCACAGCCTCCTGGCATGGGCGGCTGTACCGCTCACTACGCTGGCAGGCGTGAACACGCCCTCGACCCCACGACTGACCCTGGAGAACGCTCGAGCCCTTCAGGGCATGCTCCGAGCCGAGATCGGTCCGGGTCTCAGCGAGCGGGAACTCGACGCGGTCGAGAAGCGGTTCGGCTTCACCTTCTCGGCAGATCACAGGGTCTTCCTCGCCGCCGGGCTCCCGCATGGCCCATCGGGGTGGCCCGACTGGCGCGACGGCGACCCCGAAGAGCTGGCCGGGCGACTGGCGTGGCCGGTAGAGGGCGTGCTCTTCGACGTGGAGCACAACGGGTTCTGGCATCCCGCCTGGCCGTCGAGGCCGACGAAGACATCCGAGGCACTGCACGTCGCGAGGACCGAGCTGGAGAGCGTGCCGCAACTGGTCCCTGTCTACGGACACCGCTACCTGCCCGGCACAGCGGGCGAGCACGGGCACCCCATCCTGTCCGTCTACCAGACCGACATCATCCTGTACGGGAACGACCTCGCCGACTACATCCAGCACGAATTCGCCGGCCGATCGACCAGCCGCCTCGCCCACGCGACCGTCGACTTCTGGTCGTACTTCGTGGAGGGCGGGCCGGGCATCGACGTCACCCTGCCCACGCCGTTCACCCCGTACGCCACGAGCGCACAGGAGGCCCTCGGCTGCCTTCGGATGCTGGCCCTGGAGCGCCTGATCGGCCGACGGCACCACCCGGAGCAGCTCATTGAGGCCGGCCTCACGGCCTTGGTCCTCGACGTCGAGACGGAGTCCCTCCCCCTCCTCGCCGGCCTGTCACGCTCCGAGCACGAGCAGGCCGACGCCCTTTTCGACCAGGTGCTGGACGAACTCGGCCTGCTCAAGGACCTCCCGGTCGACACCACCGACCTCCCGTGGGAAGCGGCCCGCTGGGAACTCGTCCGCTGGTGGCTCCATCTGATCGTGAACGGCAGCCTGGACCCCGGCGCCGGCGGTGACCTGATCACGTACGAAGGCTGGAGCGCACTGGCCCGGCCACAAACGCTCAGGCCCCTGGTCGACAAGACCGACGCCTACAACGACTGGACAGCGATCCGACGCGGCGACCGGGAACCCCTGGCGGAAGCTATCGCCGAGGAGGCAGGACGCCTGCTCGGCGGGCCCTGGCCGCCACTGGGCTGATCTCACCGGCGGCAGACGAGGATGCCGCCAAGGCAGGTGATCTCGTAGGCGCCATTGCGGGCGATGTCGTCGGCGACGCGGGCCCGGGCCCGGTCGATGGTCGCGTCGAAGGGCACGTCGTGCTGGTCTGCCCAGGCTCGATACGAGGCCATGTGGGCGATGACGGGGTCGGGGTCGCGGACGGTGATGGTCCCTGGCAGTTCGACGACCTCGACCTGCCTGAACTCCTCGCCGAGGAAGGCCGGGGCTTTCTCCAGGGAGAAGCGGGCGCTGAGCGAGATTCGGGCCGGGCCGCGCTCGACACCGAGGACGTCGCCGGCGGCCCGCTGCCAGAGGTCGTCGAGTTCGGCCTTGTCGCGGTCGCTGTTGGTGGAGGCGACCACCAGCCCGTCACGGGCCACGACCCGAGCCAGTTCCCTGACTGCCTGGGAGATGTCGGGCACGTGGTAGAGCATGTGGAGCGCGAGAGCGGCGTCGACACTCCCCGCCGCCAGCGGCAGCCTCATCGTGTCTGCCACGGCGACCGGGCCGGGGACGCCGGCGAGGATGCCGGGCGCGATGTCGAGGCCGAGCAGGGACAGGTCCGGGCGGTCCTGATGGAGCCTCTGGATGAACTTGCCGTTGCCACAACCGATGTCGACAACGCGCCCGCGTACGTCCCCCAGCCGCTCGGCGACGAGGCCGGGAAGGTCGTACCGGGGTGTCTGCCACTGGTAGAGCGACTGCCGGGCGGCCAGGTCCCGGTCCCCGTTGTAGGCGCTGCCCGCCAGTCGGGTCCGGTCGGTGACGGCGGCGTCGTGGGCGGCGGAAAGGTCGGTCACGTCGGCAACTCCGGAGGGTGGGCTGCGGGCAGGGACGCACGGACGGCCGTGTGCTGGAGTCGTTCGCACAGGTGCACCGCCTGCGCGGCTCCACCGTACTGCGGCTCTTCCAGCTCCCGCCCGAGAACGGTGAGCCGACGCACGATACTGGCCGACATGCGCTCCGGCGAGGACCCGAGGACGAAGCCGAGCATCTCTTCCGTGCCATCCAGGTCGCCCAGGAGCAGGTGCCCGCGGGCGAGGTCGAGGTGCGCGGCGAACAGGTCACCGACCGACTGATCGTCTCCGTCCGCGCTGCGATAGAGGCGGATCGCCGTCTCCGCGCTGACGATGGCCCGCTGGACGTGCTCCTGCCCGCCCACGGCCAAGAGGGTCGTTCCGGCGTACGCGAACTGCTTGGCTGCGGGGAAGTCGAAGACTCCCAGTACCTCGTCCCCACCCGAGATCGCCTCGCGCGATCGTTCGGCATCCGACAGGGCAGCGAGCGCACCTGCCGAGTCGCCGACTATCGCCAACGCCCGCGCCTCCAGGCTCGCCAGCCGTGCGCCGATGCTGCCGCTCGCCCTGTGCCGACGCCCGACCTGGGCCAGCCGGGCCGCCTGCTCGTACCGCCCGGTCCAGTACGCGATCAACGACTCCACGGCCCGTACCCAGGCCAGCATCCCCTCGTGCCCAGCCGCTTCGGCACAAGCGCGTGCCGTACGGGCATGGGTGGCGGCGGAGTCGTAGTCGCCGAGGTCGAGGCAGACGTGCGCGGACAGGCCGCAGAGGCGAGCAGCGGAGAGGTAGAGGTCGGTGGTCTGCCGGGGGTGCTGGCGCCCGCGCAGTAGCTCGAAGGCCCCGTCCCGTAACCGCCTGATCTCGACGTACTGCTCCATCAACGGGTGGCTGACGTACGTACGGGCGAGCCGGCCGACGTCTGCCTCCAGCTGCTCCACCACGAACTCGTCGGTGTTCCGCTGCGCAATGAACCGGGCGAACTCGGCCGACCGCACAGCGTCCTCAGAGAGCTGGTCTCCACGGACGAGAGTGTCTTCGGATGGCAGCACCGACGGCACGATCTCGACCTTGGCGGCGTCGGCCTCGTCCCGCTGCCCCTTGCTGACGGCAACAGCCTGGTCGAGCACGGCGACATCGACACCGAAGACCTGCGCCAGGTACTTCCGGGCGTAAGGAACGGGAACTCGCGCTTCGCGCTCGTACCGCCCGATCTCCTTGCCGGTCTTCGCGGAACGCCCCTCCAGGGCGTTGTACTCGTCGGCAACCCTCTGCTGGCTCCAGCCGCGCTCGGTACGCAGCCGGACGAGCAAGACGCCGATCCCGGTGTCGCCCATGCCGTCCCCCAGGAACACGTGACCTCTGGCCCCCATAGTGGCCCCCGTCTTGGCCCCCACGCTGGCTCCCGACCCAAATGAGTTAAGTCGCTTTGCTGTTGACCATGGCAAGCAGACTCACCAACGAGGCGACCGACGCCGCCCCGGACCTCCTTCCGGGCACGGGCCGGCACCGCACCATGCTCTTCCCCCGCCGTCGGACCACGCCGCGTACTGCTCGCGACTTCGTCGCCGCCACGCTGACCGAATGGGGTGAGACGAGCCGCCTCGACGACATGCGGTTGTGCACCTCGGAACTCGTCACCAACGCCGTGCTGCACGGGGTGCCCGTAGGCCGACTGGTCCTGGTACGGGTCGAGTTCCTCGACGCGGAGCTGCGGATCGAAGTCCATGACAGCAGCGAGAACAGGCCGACACTGCGGATTCCTGAGGAGTCCGCCGTCGACGGTCGCGGTCTGCTGATCGTTGCCGCGACCGCCGACAGCTGGGGCGTGAAGGAGCGGACGGGCCCCGGAAAGTGCGTCTGGGCCGCATTCGACCGTGCCAAGAACGGGGCCGCTCCCCTGCCGCCCCACACCACCGGCCCCCACCAGGGAGGCACCACATGACCACCCACCCCGTCTCGCCGAACACCGTCCTCGCCAACGCCCTCCACCACGCCGAGGACGTCCTGACCCCGCGCATCCTGGCTGCCCCACCCGAGCGGATCGTGCTGGTCGTAGGCACCCAGATCAACGGTGCCCCGCACATCGGCACCTCGCTCGTGCAGTCCCTGGCCTTCGCCATGGCCGCCCGGCTGCGCGACCGCTTCGGCCTCCCCACCGAGGTGCTCTTCAGCGCCCTCGACAACGCCCCGTACGAGCTGGCGACCGACCCGGCCAACGGCAACCGCTACCAGCGCGCCTACGCCCAGGCCCTCGGCGAGCAGGCCGTGCTCGACCTCGTCACCGCCCTCTACCAGCCCCTCTTCACCGCCCTGTCCAGGCGCCTGGGCATCCCGCACCGCATCGAGACGTACACCCAGCAGCAGGCCGGCGAGCACTACCGCCGCACCTGGCTCCGCCTGCTCCCCCGCGTTGACGCCGCCCGCTGGTGGCTCGCCCCCTCCACCGGCACTCCTCACCTCCGCGTCCCCTGCCCTCACCCCGACTGTGGCTGGGCTGAGAAGCACGCCGAACGCACCCGGGTCCGCCTCACCGGGCCCGAGTCGGCGGTGGTCTCCGCCGTCTGCCTCCACCACGGCCCGCACGAGGCCGCGATCACGCCTACCGCCGGCGCGTACCTGGACCTTGGCCACGCTGTACCGCAACCTGGTCAAGGAACTCGCCCTGACCAGCCCCATCGGCACCCTGCACGTCATGGTCAAGGGCGGCGACTGGGTCTTCGGCTCCCACCTCGTCGACGAGGCCCTCCAGGCCGTGGGCCTCACGCGCACCCAGCTCCCGGCCCGCCTGTTCTGCCCCCAGGTCGTCACCGACACCGGCGCCAAGCTGTCGAAATCCCTCATACGAGAAGGCCGTGCCCCCTTGCCCGAGGGCGCCGCCCCTTGGATGCTCGACACCCGGCAGTGGCCCGGCACTGTCACCGAGTACGCCGACCAGCTGCTCGCCATGGCCGAGACCCTGCTCTCCGACCCCCGCCACTTCTTCCGCTCGTACTCGGCCGCCGAGATCGGCCGCCTGATCACCGCACCGTCCCCCAGGAGCGTTCCCTCCCGATGACCGACCGCACCGCCCGCGTCCGCGAGCTCAACCTCTACCGCCAGTACTTCGAGCTCGTCGCCGCGGGCACCAAGACCATCGAGGTGCGGGTCAAGTACCCGCACCTCGCGGACCTCGCCGCCGGCGACACCATCCGCTTCCGCATCAAGGGCACCGACGAGACTTGCGACGTCGAGGTCCTCCGCGTCACCGAGTACCCCGACTTCGAAGCCCTCCTGGACGGCGAGGGCCTCTCCAACGTCAACCCGACCGCCACCCGCGACCAGCAGCTCGCCAACATCCGCACGATCTACGGCCCCGAGAAGGAGGCCCTCGGAGCCCTCGCCATCGAGATGAAGCGCATGGCCTGACCGATTCACGCTCTTACACGACCGGACGCTCGGAGCGATCCTCGACCGGAACGGCAACGCCCATCGAAGCCGCCCTGGCGGCACCACCCAGAAGGGGATCCGGTGACCAGTTCAGTTCCCTGGAAGGATCGTCTGTCCACCGGTACGGAAGCGGCTCAGGACGACGTGGTGAGCTGGTACCAGAGCACGCGCGAGGGCAAGGCATACGTGCCCACGATGATCTGGGGCACGCTCCAGACCCAGGCGTACGCCACCGTGATCCTCGGCCAGGTCGTCGACTTCCTCGGCATCCCGAACGACGTGCCGGCCGGAGTCGCCAAGCGCATGCAACGGCAGCAGGTGCTGTACGACGGCGAGCACCACTACGACGTCGTCCTCGGGGAGCAGGCTCTCTACACGAATATCGGTGGACCCAAGGTCATGCGAGAACAGATCGAGCGCCTCCAGCAAGAACTCGGCCTGGCTTCCCTCACACTCGGGATCCTTCCCTCCACCGCACGGGTGGACCTGTTCCCCGTCCACGCGTTCAACATCTACGGCGATGGCGACCGGGCCCACGTCGAACTCGTCTCCTCCTCCGTGGACATCACGGAACAGAGCGAACTCGACCTCTACAACAAAGCCTTCAGCGCGCTGAGCAGTGCGGCATGGTACGGCGACGCCGCCGAGGGGCTCCTGAAGAAGGCCCACTCCTTCTGGACCAACACCCCGCTCCGACTGTAGGCCCCTAGTCACTCCAGCGGCGGAGCGCCGCACGGCAATCCGAAGCGCACCCGATCAAGACCGTCGCGCCCCATCGCCAGCAACCAAAACCTCGGCGGCAGCCTCGCCTCCCAAGCCAGTGCTGACGAGGCCATCGCCCTCATGCCCGACAATCCGCCCGACGAAGGGAACCCAGTGGCCCAGCAGGCCGACGACCAGCCGAAGGCCCTCAAGCCGGCGCTCGAATCCATGACCCTGCTGGTCGCCGCCGTCATCGTCCACGACAAGGCCACCAACCGCGTCGTCCTCCTCCAGCGCAGCGAGAACGCCAAGTTCGCCCAGGGGATGTGGGACCTGCCCGTCGGCAAGAGTGAACATGGCGAGCCGATCACCGAGACCGCTGTCCGCGAGCTCTACGAGGAGACCGGCCTCACTGTGAAGCCCGAGTCCCTCAAGGTCGCCCACATCATCCACGGCGCCTGGGGCGTCGAGGCCCCCAACGGCTTCCTCACCGTCGTCTTCGCCGCCCACGAATGGACCGGCGAACCCGAAAACCGCGACCCCCGCAAGCACTCCCAGGTCCGCTGGGTCGACACCGGCGCCATCCCTGACACCTTCGTCGACACCACCGCCAGCGCCCTCCACCGCTACCTCGCAGCTGGACCCCAGGTGTCCCTAGAGGGGTGGGCGTAGCACCTGCTGGTCTCGCCGAGACCCCATCCATTTGTCAGTGGCGCCCTCTACGCTCATTCCTCCAGCACGAGCAAGGGGGGTCCTTGAGCACGGCGAGCAGGTTCGACAAATTTCTGAAGAACATCAAGGTGACAGACGATCACCGCGCAGCTGCACTGACCAGCGTGAACGCCATAGCCCGCAAACTGCAAGGGCACTACAGCAACGCGCCGTACACAGATGCCTGGCGGATGGTGATCGGCTCTTACGGGAAGGGCACTGCGGTACGCCCACCAAGGGATGTCGACGTCCTGTTCTTCATGCCCGTCCACGAGTACAACCGATACACCGGGTACACGCACAACGGGCAGTCGGCACTCCTGCAAGACATCCGCCGCCTCCTCCTGCAGCGCTACCCGCGGACCGAAATCGGCGGCGATGGCCAGGTCGTAGTCGTCGACTTCGCCACCGGACACAAAGTAGAGGTCCTGCCCGGCTGGCATCGGCGAGGCGGCGGGATGATTGTGCCCAACACCCACGACGGGGCAGCTGGCAGCACGTCGACCACAACGCGGAGATCGCCTTCGTCGCCGATTCCGACGCCAAGACCAACGGCAACACCCGCAATCTCATCCAGATGATGAAGGTGTGGCAGACCCATTGCTCGGTCCCCATCAAGTCGCTGGTCCTGGAACTTCGAAGCGTGGAGTTCCTGAAGAGCTGGGAGCACGCCCAGTCGTCCACGACCTACTACGACTGGATGGTGCGGGACTTCTTCGCCGAGCTCATCAAGAAGGCCAACTCCTGGCACACGATCCCCGGCACCAGTGAGAAGAAGCAGTACGGTGACACCTGGCTGAGCAAGGCACAGAGCGCCCACGGACGGGCGATCAAGGCGTGTGAGTACGAGCTGGCCGGCAAGCAGCTCAGCGCCGCAACGGAGTGGCGCAAGATTTTCGGGGGTCAGTATGAGTTCTAGCCCGAGCACCGGGCACTCGGCCAACGTCCAGTCCATCCGGGAAGCCTTCGGCCGTGTCGTCTACTCACACAAGACCCACGAGAAGGCCCGGGAGCTGGAGGCCACCAAGGCTGAGCGGGCCAAGTGGGTCAACATCGTCCTGCTGACGCTGACCTCCGGGACACTACTGACCTCCGTGATCACGAACGAGCGGACCCTTCTCTATATCAGCAGCGTTGCGTCTGCCCTGGCACTCGCCTTCACCATCTTCCAGCTGAGCTTCAACCCGGAGAAGGCCGCTGAGCAGCACAGGGCCGCCGCCAAGGAACTCTGGTACGTCCGGGAGCTGTATCTGCACCTCCTCACCGACATACAGACCGACCCGCAGGCCGTGGACATCCCGCGCCGCAGGGACGAGCTGCTCGAGAAGTTGAACCACATCTATCGGCTGGCGCCCGACACATCGAGCCGTGCCTACCGTGCAGCCCAGAGCCCTGCAGATCGACGAGGACATGACGTTCAGCAGCTCAGAGATCGACCGCTTCCTCCCGGAAGCACTTCGCACGTCCTGATGCCCACCCCTGGGTTCTGTCGGGCGAATCACGGGCGGGTTCCTATTCGGTGCGGCCGCGCCGGGGGACGTCTTTCCGGGGCTTCCGCGGGACGGGCACCTTACGCTGCTCGGTACGCTGGGAACGCCGGTCGCGGTACCGCATAGCAGCCAGCCACAGGTCCCGTTTGTGCTCGGAATCCGACGGCATAAGCACCAACGCGGTGAGGATGCCGAAGGCTGCGGTGATGGTGAGGACGACGGCGACGGCCACCGCCCACCATGGGGCCCCCGCAAAGGCGAGCACACCGATAGCGCCCCCGCCGCCGAGAACGGTCCCGCCCAGCATCCGTCGGCCGTTCGGACCTGACGGGGACGGCGTGGGGGACGCGGCCGGCTGATGAAGCGGTGAGCTCATCGAGCCGCCTCCTTCTTGCAGGTCCTGTGGACCTTGTGGGCCAGCTCCTTGCGGCCGCGGGCCCACTCATGCGATTGCGCCCGCATGAGACTGGGGGTTGCATTCTCCATGCCCTCATATACTGCCCGTATGGGACATTGGTCTGAGGGCCTTGTCAACGAGGCCGCGAAGCTGATCGGCGGTAACCCAAGCCGCCAGGTGCTAACAGACATGCTCGCCCAGGCTGGCCGCGAGATTGAGGTCCTCACAGGCCGCAGCTTCCAGCCGCTGCGCCAATCGACCTCAGTCATAGAGCCAAACGGCTTGCCCTTCGTGGACATCCCCGACATGCAGGTCGGCTCGATGGAACCAGGGGCGGGTGCATGGGAGGTCCCTGACCCGGTGAACAGCGAGATTGCGACCGTCCTGCAGGTCCCCCTAGCTAGCCCTGTACCGAATGCCGCGCACGCGGCTGACGCACTCTGGGTTGCTGGCCAACTCGTTGCCGGGGCATCACAGACGGGACGCCTAACCTCAGAACATGTCCTCCACTGGCTGGGCACGTCTGTGGACCGTGAGCAGCGAAATGATCTATTTCGTCGCGTTATGGACCCTGCCTTTCGCTATTACGTCCCGGTTCTCGGGGTCCCCATCAACGGATGGTGGATCCAAATCGCCCGGCGTCTCGTTTGGGTGACGAGCGAGACCGAGGACGAGGGACGGCTCTACGAGCTGCTACTGGACAAGGCGAATGCCAGCGGACAGATCCCGCCGCTTGCAGCCACCGAGGCCATCCTCGTGGTGGCCCCGATGACGCGGCACCCCGCAGACTGGGCATTCACGGCACGCATCTGGACCGAGCAGGTTCAGCGCCCTATCGATCGGCCATGGAGAAGGCTTGCGAAGGCTATCCACGGCCACGGCATACCGACCATCACCCTCGACCCCGTCTCGACCTCTTACGAGATCGCGTGCCAGGTGGTCTTGAAGGGCTACTGGCACGGCTACATCAGGGGCGACGAGCCGGCGCTGGCGAACGCTGTCGCGATGGCGTACCCGCGGCAGGTCGATCGCATCCAGCGTGAGACCCACGCCCCAGACAGAGCTTCTGCGGCCGCAACACTGCTCGAACAACTGATTCACCCTGGATTCGATCCAGCGCGGGGCGCGGAGGCGACTCGTCGGTACGTGCGCCGGAAGGCGAGCATCGCGGTCATGCAATACAGGAAGAGCGAGGCGCCGGACCGGTACCCGTGGACACAGGTCGGCATCAGCGAACGTCGCTACTACAAACTCCTGCCGATGTTCGCCCAGAAGGTCAACGGCCGCTATGAGTACGACTACGACGACGTGGTGGCGCGCATGAAGGCCCACCTGAATCTCGTAGACAAGACGCGAGAAGTGCGAGCAGCCGCCCTTGAAGTCCTCCGGTCACACGGCTTCGGCGACGAGGCGGCACGCAAATGGCTACAACGGCATTCACCTGAGGAAGCTGTCAACGCATGGCCGCGTGGTCGACGTCCGTAGTGCGGACTATGCGGCTGCGGAAAGCTGCCAGGGGCGCGGTGACGCGGCCGGTCATGATGGGCCGGCCCAGGGCGGGCAGCCGGGGCAGCCTGTTGTCCGACCTGCCGCCTATGCTTCGCCGCATGCCGAACGAACTTGCGCCACGTCATGGCGTCGACGAGCCAACCTCCTGGTCGGCTTCCGAGATGGTGGTCCACTACTCTGTCGCCGCTCCAAGTGAAGCGGACGCTCGCTCAGTGGCCTCGGCACTGGCTCAACGCGGACACCGGTGGGTGACCGTGCGCCCGGTATACCTTCCGCATCTGGACCCCGGGAACCGTCTGTTCGGCAAGCCCGAATTCTCCCGACCTGAGCTAGAGGGTTGGTGGAGCGTCGACAGCCTCGTGGACGAAGAAGCCCCCGACCCGGCCTCGGAGTTTCACCAGCACGACTGCGAGAAGATGGCGGTCGAGGCCGTCGGCAGAGCACACGGCGGTTTCTGGAACAGCGGATCTCTGGCTAACCGAGAGACCATGCTGTCTGGATTCGACCACCGGGGGCTGGTCCATGAACTTGACCAGAAGCACGCCCATCGCATTCGGCGCGACGTGATCTCACGCTTCCCTCCGCCGACGGAGGAACCCGCCCCGGCCACGCCGCTTCAGTGCACCATCACCGAACGTCCATTTCCACCCGTGCTTGAGTGTGCGCGACAGGTTGCCCGCAATCAGGAAGCTCAGCAGGCCGATCTGCCCGACGGAACGGCCTGGTGGCTCACCAGCGAGGCGGACGGCTTCTCTGATGATCATGAAGTCATCTTCGAATTGGCCAACTCGGTCATGCATCAGGGCACCTGCTACCCGCACACCGCCGACGAGATTCCCCTGTTGGGCGGTCTCGCATGCCATGAGGACATCCGTCCCGCGCATCGAGCCCTCTTCACCACGTTCTTGTTCGAAGCAGCCACCATCGGCCAGCGCCTGACTGCTTCCGGGGCCGACCGCAGAGTCGCCCTGGGCCTTCCACTGGAGGAGACAGCAGACGAACTTGCCACCCGTCATGCGGTCGAAGCCGTAGCACCGCACCTTCTGGACCGCTGGGACAGTGAGGACGAATCCGTACAGTTCACCCTCGCCGCCCTCGCGGCTGCAACCCAACACAGCGCCTCGAGTGCACGCATCCGGCACTTGGCCGAGCGCTGGGGCACGGGGCCCCGGACGGATGCTCTACGTCTTGCAGTCGCCCTGGCCGAAACCGACGACGCCGAAGTGGTCGCCGTTCTCCGCAGCATGGTCGAGAGCGGTGTCATTCCTCCCAGCAGGGTCCCGAGTCCCCTCGCGCCCACACGCGGCGCAGCGCTCAACCTGCTCAAACCCCTGATCGAGCGGGAGATGTCTCCTCTGCTGGCCCAATGAGGCAGCGCTGCTGACTTCGCCCTGATCCGCAGCCGCGCCGGCAGTCCGCACACAGTCCGCAGGACACCCGATCAAGACCGTCGCACCCCATCGCCACCCATCACCAAAAGGCCAGGTCAGTGACCTGCGGCCGTCATCGCCGCAGGTCACCGACCCGGCCCATTACTAGGAGACCAAGAAGGCCTGACCTTCCTCCCGCAAGCGCCGCCCGAAGGGGCCCGTCCGGCGATCCCGGACGGGCCCCTTCGGCTTGCCCGGGCGGGGTCAGGGGTGCATGCGGGCGCCCTTGAGGGCCTTGTCGACCGCGTTGCGTGGGCCGTGGAGCGCGAGGCCCACCAGGTCCAACTGGTCCTTCGGTACGGCCCGGACCGCCGCGCGGTTGTCGCGGTCGTTGGCGGTGGCGAAGAGGTCGGAGGTGAACACCGACCGGGGAAGCGAGCGGGACAGGGCGCGGACGTGCGCCGCGGTCAGGGTCTCCTTCGTGCCCTCGAAGACGAGGACGGGCTGGCGGAACATCGGCAGATACGGGGTGCCGTCGGCGTCGGCGTACGGGTCGCCGATCACTTCGGGGAGCGCGGAGCCGATTCCGCTGACCAGGAACGCGGTCACGTTGAGCCGCTGCCAGGACTCCAGGTCCTCGCGCAGCAGGACGGCGATCTTGGTGTCGAACCGTACGGGGGTGCTCTCGGTCGTCATGCTCCGAGACTGCCGACCGCCCCGCCGCGCCTTCTTGTACGTTCTTGGCATGGTGGCACGGCAAGAGGTCTCCGCGTGGCGCCCGCGGACCCCGGGCGTGGTGGAGGTCTTCCACGCCCATTTCACCGAGCACGCCTACCCGATGCACGTCCACGACGTGTGGACCTTGCTGATCGTCGACGACGGCGCGGTCCGGTACGACCTGAACCGGCGCGAGCACGGCACCCCGCGGGACACGGTGTCCCTGCTGCCCCCTCAGGTGCCGCACAACGGCTCGCCCGCCACCTCGCGGGGCTTCCGGAAGCGGGTGCTCTACCTGGACCTGACCCAGCTGGACGAGAGCTTCATCGGCCCGGCGGTGGACGGCCCCGACCTGGTCGACCCGCTGCTGCGCCGACGCGTCGGACAGCTGCACGCGGCCCTGTCGCGCCGCGGCGATGAGCTGGAGGCGGCCGGCCGTCTCGCTCTGGTCGCCGAGCGGCTCCGCGGCCACCTGCGGCCGCGGCTCGTCGCCCACCCGCCGCCCGAGGCCGGCCGCGGGGTGGCCCACAGCCTGCGGGAGCTTCTCGACGAACGGCTGCTCCACGGCGTGAGCCTGGACGAGGCCGCGAAGCTGGTGCACGCCCACCCCACGCACCTGGTACGGGCCTTCAGCGCCGCCTTCGGCATCGCCCCGCACCAGTACCTGACGGCCCGCCGGATCGACCGGGCCCGGCAGCTGCTTCTCGACGGCCTGCCCCCGGCGGAGGTGGCAGCCGCGGCCGGCTTCTACGACCAGCCCCATCTGACCCGGCACTTCAAACGGCTCGTGGGCGTCACCCCCGGACGCTACGCCGGCCCGAAGGTTCCGGGTCCCACCGGGAGGGAGTAGCGGAGCTTCTGCTTCGCGGTGGCGCCCAGGCGGTCGTAGAAGCGGATCGCGCCTTCGTTCCAGGTCGGGGTCTGCCACTGGATCTCGGTCAGGCCCAGTGCGCGGGCCTCGGCGCGCAGGGCGGCGATGAAGAGGGGGCCGAGGCCCAGGCCGCGCTCCGTCTCCGCGAGGTAGAGGCAGTCCATGTGGAGGTACTCGGTGCCCTCCCAGGTGGAGAGTTCGGGGGCGCAGGTCGAGTAGCCGACGAGGCGGCCGTCGGGGAGCTCGGCCACCAGGCAGCGCAGGCGGGGCGGTTCGGGGCCGAAGAGGAGGCGGGCGAGGCGGTCCGCGAGGCCCGGGGCGGGGGGCGTGGCCTTCTCGTACGCGGCGTGCTCGGCGGCCAGTTCGGCCACCCGCTCCAGGTCCTCCGCCCGCGCGTGGCGGACGCGTGCGGCGTCGTCGTCGTCGGCGGCGGCGGCGGCGGCGGCGGCGCTCAACGGATCTCGCCCTCGGTGACGTCGTCCGCCCACGCCCGGACGCGCTCCGCGGCCGTTCCCGTACCGTCCAGGATCCGGCGTACGAAGGCCTCCCGCTCGTGCGCGAGGACGGCCGCCTCCCAGACGCAGGGCGCGAGGCCCCGCCGCCCCGGGCGCAGCTCCTCCGGGCGCCCCGCGGGGCCCGTCCAGATCGCCAGCTCGGACATGTGCCCCTCGATCCAGCTGTGGACGAGCACATAGTCCCCGTCGCCGCCGGCGTGCAGGATCAGCACGGCGAGGCCCAGCGCTCCGGCATGCCGGCCGAGCGCCAGCTGGTCCGCCGCCACCCGCAGGGCGGGCGCGAGCTCGGCCTCACCGACCGTACGGCCGGGTGCCTCGATCGCGTACACCTTCACGAGCTGCCCGCCGGCCTCCCGTGTCCCCCACGCCCGGGCGGTCCGGGCGTGATGCCCCCGCGCCAGCGCCAGCAGCGCCGCCTCGTCCACGAGATCCGTCATGCCGTCCATCATGCCCGGCCCCACTGACACCGAGAGCGAACGTCCTTGGATCCAGGCCGGGTTGCGTGAATGCTGGGGGGACACATCACGGACCCCGGAGGCGTTCCATGACCGCGGAGCACGAGAACACCCTGTACGAGGCCGTGGGCGGCGCCGACGCGCTCCGCCGGCTCTCGGACACCTTCTACGAGTCGGTCCTGGCCGACCCCCTGCTCGCGCCCGTCTTCGCCGACTTCACCCCCGCCCATGTCGAGCATGTCGCCGTCTGGCTGGCCGAGGTCTTCTCGGGGCCCGCGGAGTTCACGGCGGAGCTGGGCGGGCACCAGGCCCTGCTCCGCGCCCACCTCGGGCTCTCCATCACCGAGGAACAGCGGCTGCGCTGGATGGAGCTGATGACCGCGGCGGTGGAGAAGGAACTGCCCGACGACCCGACGCTGCGCCGCCGGGTGGTGGAGTACTTCGACTGGGGGACCCGGATCGCCAAGGACGTCTCGGCCTCGGAGCCGGGGACGGATCTGGGCGATCCCGGCCCCACCCCGCGCTGGGGGTGGAACGGTCTCGCCTGACGGTCAGGCGGCGGCGTGGAGCAGCCGGCGGGCGAACTCGGCGCCGGGCGGAAGCTGCCGCCTCACCCGGTCGAGAGCCTCGTCGAAGTCGCCGCCCGCGATGCCCGATTCGAAGGCCGCGCCGCCGTAGTGCAGCGTCAGGCTCAGGTCCACGCGCTCACCGAGCGTCAGCAGGCAGCTGAGGGTGGCCTGCTGCTCGCCGCCGTCCACGACGACCGGGAGCGGCAGGTCCCACTCCAGTACGCAGCCGGTGAGGGCCTCGCCGCCCTCCTCCGCCGCGCACAGGGCGGCGAAGCTCGCGCCGGCGTACTCGATTCCCCTGATACGGGTGGACACGCGCCGCCCGTCCGCTGTGATCACGATCGCTTCCGCGCCGCTGCGGTCCCGGTACCAGCCGGTCCACACTTCCGTCGACTCCGATGACATGCGCGGACTGTAGCGGTCTGACCGGCTTCTTCGCGCGGCCGGTCACCCCGTGGCCGGACTTCTCCCGGTCTCGCCGTTCTTGCCGGTCACGTGCGTGGTAGTGGCTTCCGCACCACCCGGCGCCCCGCCTCCCGGAGCCTCGCCCGACGGAGCCTCGCCCGACGGAGCCACGGCCGGCGGCTCGCCCGATGTGTCCTCCGGCACGACGCCCGACGCCTCGCCCGACGGATCCCCGGCCGACGGCTCGCCCGGCGGCCTGGTGCCGTCCGCCTTCCTGCCGAAGAGTTCGCAGTCGGGGTTGTGACACGGCTGCGGCTCCCAGAACGGCACCCAGGCCCCGAGGACCTTGTGTCGTTTGACGGCCGTGCCGACAGGCTGTCCGCAGGCCGGGCACACCGGCTCGGCCTCGGGGTCGTGGCCGGTGTAGCGCGCTTGGCTGCCCATACCGTCAAGGGTAGAGCGGCCCCCTCGTCACCGCTTCCTGGTGTACGTACGGACGAGCACACCGTTGTCGAAGGTGCGCACCGCCCCCAGCTCGAACTCGCGCGGCTCGAAGTCGGCGCCGAACATCGGCATGCCGGAGCCGTAGACCTGCGGGTACGTCTTGATGACCAGCTCGTCGATCTCGTCGATCAGCTCGCCGGCGATCGTGGAACCGCCGCAGAGCCAGATGTCGAGTGGGCTGTCCTCCGCCTTGAGCTCGCGGACCCGGCCGACCAGGTCGTCGGCGATCAGCTCGACGTTCGGGTCGGGCGACCCGGTCAGGGAGCGGGTGGCGACGAATTCCCGCAGGTGGGAGTAGGGACTGGTGATGCCGACGTCCAGGCCGACCTTGTACGAGTTCAGGCCCTGGATCACGGCGTCGAAGCGCCGGTTCTCGGTGCCGGGCTCGATGCCGACCACGGGCCATCCGTGGGCGGGGATGGTCTCGGGGTACTCGGCCTTCATGTACTCCAGGTACTCCCCGGTCACGTAGCCGAACGTGGACGAGGCATCGCCCTTGGGGTCACCGATGAAGCCGTCGATGGTGCAGGCGATGAAGTAGGTGAGCTTGCGCAAACCGGTCCTCTTTGTCTCTGGGATGTGGACTGCGGTCGCAACCACGACGGCTATAGTGCTTCACCTGTAGTGGTTACGCAAGCCCTATTTTCGAAGAGAGCTCGAGGACAGCTCGAAGAGAACGGAAGGAACCGGCGATGGCGAGGAATCCCGAGCGGCGTGCGGCCCTGCTCGACGCGGCGATCGAGGTGCTCGCGGACGAGGGCGCCCGTGGGCTGACCTTCCGGGCGGTCGACGCCCGGGCGGGCGTCCCCACGGGCACCTCGTCCAACTACTTCACCGACCGGGACCAGCTGCTCTCCCAGGTCGGGGACCGGATCTTCGTCCGGCTGACCCCGGAGCCGGGCTCCCTGGACTCGGCCCTGCGGCCCGAGCCCAGCCGGCAGCTGGTGGTGGAGCTGATGCGCTGGCTCGCCCGGCGGATGGCGGCCGAGCGCACCTGCTATCTGGGCCTCTTCGAGCTCCGCCTGGAGGCGACGCGCCGCCCGGAGCTGCGCACCCAGCTCACGAAGGTGCTGCGCGCCGATCTCGACTACAACATCCGCCTGCACGTCGAGTCCGGGATGCCGGGGGACGCGGACACGGTCCGGCTGCTCTACTTCGCCCTCACCGGGCTGCTCTTCGACCACTTCACGGTCCCCGGCCTGCACGACGACCGGGACCTGGACGATCTCATCGAGACCGTGGTCAGCCGGATCGTGCCGGAAGCCTGAGGCTGAGATCGGCGGCCTGAGGCCTGAGGTCGGCGGCCTGAGGTCTGAGGCCTGAGGTCGGCGGCCTGAGGTCTGAGGCCTGAGGTCGGCGGCCGACGGCCGGGCCGGGGGCCGTGGGGCCGGGGCCCGGCCCCTCAGCGGGTGCGGCGGGTGACGAACTCCGCGAGGGCCAGCAGATCCTCCGCCGCCGTCAGATCCGGCACCGCCCGGGCGAGCTGCTGGACCGCCCGGCCCATCCGGTCGGCCGCCTGGGTCTGCGCCCAGTCCCTGCCGCCCGCCCGCTCGATCGCGTCCGCCGCCGCCCGTACGGCCGGGGCGTCGAGTTCCTTACGGGCGTACAGCGCCGCCAGCTCCTCCCCCGCCGCCGTCCCCGAGGCGAGCGCCGCCACCACCGGGAGCGACTTCTTGTGGGCGACGAGATCCGCGCCCGCCGGCTTGCCCGTGCGCTCTGGGTCGCCCCAGATCCCGATCAGGTCGTCGATGAGCTGGAACGCGAGCCCGGCCTCCCGGCCGAACGCGTCCATCGCCGCGACCTCCTCCTCGCCCGCGCCCGCGTACAGCGCGCCGAGCGCGCACGCGCACCCCAACAGGGCGCCCGTCTTGGCGGTGGCCATCGCCAGGCACTCGTCCAGGGACACCTCGTGCGGACCGCGCTGCTCGAAGGCGCAGTCCGCCTGCTGGCCGGCGCACAGCTCGATGACGCAGGCCGCGAGCCGGGCCGAGGCCGCGGCGGAGGCCGGATGGCCGTCCTCGGCGAGGAGCCGCAGGGCGAGCGCGAGCATGGCGTCGCCCGCGATCAGCGCGTCGGGGATGCCGAACACCGTCCAGGCCGTGGGCCGGTGCCGGCGGGTCGGGTCCTCGTCCACGATGTCGTCGTGGAGCAGCGTGAAGTTGTGGGCGAGCTCCACGGCGGCGGCCGCCCGTACCGCCGGCGCCGGGTCCCCGCCGAGCGCGCGGGCCGCGGCGAGCACCAGCGCGGGCCGGATCGCCTTGCCCGTCTGGCCGGCGGCCGGGGTGCCGTCGGCGTGTTCCCAGCCGAAGTGGTACATCGCCACTCTCCGTATGGAGTCCGGCAACGACTCCACGGTGGAACGCAGTTGGGGATTGACGACGGTCCGTGTCTGGTCGAGGAGTGCCATGGCGCCCTGCCCCTGGGTGTCGGTCGCGGCATCCGCCCGGGTCATGGTCACGTTGTTTCCGCCTTCTTTCCTGAGGGCTCGGTTCGCGGCGCGGAGGCCGGCGCGGAGGTCGGCGCGGGGCCGGGGCGGGGCACAGCGGCCCCGCCCCGGTCACCGGGTCAGCGCCAGCGGCTGACCTCCACGTTCTCCAGGACTCCCAGCGCGTCGGGTACGAGCACCGCCGCCGAGTAGTAGGCCGTGACCAGGTAGGAGATGATCGCCTGCTCGTCGATGCCCATGAAGCGCACGGACAGGCTCGGCTCGATCTCGTCCGGGATGCCCGTCTGGTGCAGACCGATCACGCCCTGGTCGGACTCGCCGGTACGCATGCAGATGATCGACGTCGTCCGGGCGTCCGAGATCGGGATCTTGTTGCACGGGTAGATCGGCACCCCGCGCCAGGTGGGGATCCTGTTGCCGTTCACCTCGATGGACTCGGGGACGAGACCGCGCCGGTTGCACTCGCGGCCGAAGGCGGCGATGGCGCGCGGGTGGGCGAGGAACATCTTGGAGCCCCGGCGGCGGGAGAGCAGCTCGTCCATGTCGTCCGGGCTGGGTACGCCGTCGTGGGGCTGGAGGCGCTGCCCGTAGTCGCAGTTGGAGAGAAGACCGAACTCCCTGTTGTTGATCAGCTCGTGCTCCTGGCGCTCGCGCAGCGCCTCGACCGTGAGCCGCAACTGCTGCTCGGTCTGGTTCATCGGCTGGTTGTAGAGATCGGCGACCCGGCTGTGGACCTTCAGCACGGTCTGCGCGACCGACAGTTCGTACTCGCGCGGCGAGGCGTCGTAGTCCACGTACGTGTGCGGGACGATCGCCTCGCCGACGTGACCGGCGGAGAGGTCGATCGCGGCCTCGCCGTACTTGTTCGTGCGCTGATGGGGCAGCGCGGCGACGCCCGCGAGGTGGGCGGCGAGCGAGGTGGCCCGCTCGGCGAGGTTGCGCACGTCGTCGCGGGTGAGCTCGAGGACGGTACAGGCGGTGGCCGCGCGCGCGGTGCACTCCCAGGTGGCGTTGTCGTGGGTCAGTGAACTGTCGCCGAAGTACGCGCCGTCGGCGAGGACTTCGAGGACCGTCTCGTCGCCGTACGGCCCCTCGCCGATCTGCTCCACCTTTCCGTGGGCGAGGAGGTGGACGCGGTCGGTGGGCTCGCCGGCCGCGGCGATCACTTCTCCCGGCGCGTACTCCCTCTGGCTGCACCGCGATGCGAGCTCGGCGAGGGCCTCCTCGTCCTCGTAGCCGCGCAGGGCGGGGAGTTCGCCGAGCTCGGCGGGGATGACCGCGACGCGCTCGCCGGTCTGCACGAAGGTGACGCGGCCGTCACCCACGGAGTAACTGAGCCTCCGGTTCACGCGGTACGTACCACCCTGCACCTGCACCCACGGCAGCATCCGCAGCAGCCACCGGGAGGTGATCTCCTGCATCTGCGGGGCGGACTTGGTGGTGGTCGCCAGGTTCCGCGCGGCGGCGGTACCGAGACTCTGCTGCGGGCCTGCCTGTTCCGCGCGGACCTCGTCGCCAACCGAACCTACGGACATGGAACTCCCTCTCGAAGTGAATGACCTGCGAGAGGAAGCCTTTCAGCACGGAGAGTGCGCGCGCCATTACACAAATGAGTGGGAGTGGATCGCTTTCAGCTGGGCATGTCATTCGGATTCCACTCGAACAGCCGAGCAATGGGCACCACTTGGCGCAATGTCCGGATCGAGTCGCACACCGTCCGAACGGATAGCCGCGGAGCCACTCGCTCCGGTACTCCGGTACTGCACACCTGTCCCGTTCCGCCTGTCCGAAGGAGTCGGCCATGGCCCCACCCATGTCCGCGAGCAGGTTCCTCTCCGCACTGCGCGGCGAGGGCCTCTCGGTCGTCGAGGTCGGCGACTGGCGTACGCACAACCGCAACCACAAGGGCCCCTGGGGCCCTGTCCACGGCGTGATGATCCATCACACGGTCACTCGCGGCACCGCGAACACGGTCCGGATCTGCCGGGACGGCTACGCGTCCCTGCCCGGACCGCTCTGCCATGGCGTGATCGCCAAGGACGGCACGGTCCATCTCGTCGGATACGGCCGCGCCAACCACGCGGGGGCCGGCGACGACGATGTCCTGCGGGCGGTCATCGCCGAGCAGGGCCTCCCGCCGGACAACGAGGCCAACACGGACGGCAACCGCCACTTCTACGGCTTCGAGTGCGAGAACCTCGGGGACGGGCGGGACCCGTGGCCGAAGGTCCAGCTGGAGGCCATCGAGAAGGCCGCGGCCGCGCTGTGCCGGGTGCACGGCTGGAACCAGCGCTCGGTGATCGGGCACCTGGAGTGGCAGCCGGGGAAGGTGGACCCGCGGGGCTTCACGATGGCCTCGATGCGGGAGCGGATCGCGGAGCGCCTGCGGTAGCCCGCGCGTAGGCACCGGTCGTGTCGCGTGGGCCCACCCGGGGGCCGGCCCCCGCCCCGCGCGGCACGCGGAGCCCCGCCCGACAATGGGCGGGTGACCACGTTCGACCTCGCGCTCTCCCGGCTCCGGCCCCGGCTCCCGTCCCCCCTGGAGCCGGTCGAAGACGAGCGCTTCGCCCGGCGCGGCCTGCGGCTGCTGCTCAAGCGCGACGACCTGATTCATCCGGACCTGCCGGGCAACAAGTGGCGCAAGCTGGCGCTCAATCTGCGGGCGGCGGGCGGGCGTCCGGTGCTGACCTTCGGCGGCGCGTACTCCAACCATCTGCGTGCGACGGCGGCGGCCGGCCGGCTGCTCGGCTTCGCCACGATCGGGGTCGTACGGGGGGACGAGCTGGCCGACCGCCCGTTGAACCCCTCGCTTGCGCGGTGCGCGGCGGACGGGATGCGGCTGGTGTTCGTGGACCGGTCCACGTACCGGGCGAAGAAGGACCCGGCGGTGCTCGGCCGCATCCTGCGGCTCGCGGCCACGGACGCCCCCTACGTCGTCCCCGAGGGCGGCAGCAACGCGCTCGCCGTCGAGGGCTGTACGGAACTGGGGCGCGAGCTGCGCGAGGCGGCCGTGGACGTGGTGTCCGTCGCCTGCGGCACGGGCGGCACGCTCGCGGGCCTGGCCGCCGGCCTCGGGCCCGGGCAGCGGGCGCTCGGTGTCCCCGTCCTCAAGGGCGGCTTCCTGGGCGACGAGATCCGCTCCCTGCAACGCGCCGCCTTCGGCGGCCCCCGCGGCGACTGGACCCTGGACGAGCGCTTCCACGGCGGCGGCTACGGCCGCACGACCCCGTCGCTCGACGCGTTCGCCGAGGATTTCGAGGCGCGGCACGGGCTCGCCATCGAGCGACTGTATGTCGCCAAAATGCTCTACGGACTTGTCACCCTGGCCGAGGAGGGCGCGTTCGCCCGGGGGACGCGCGTCACGGCAGTGATCACGGGCGCGCCGGAGTAGCCCCCACGCGCGCGTGGGGGCCGCCCGGGGCGGCAGCCGGGCCAGGCCGGTGTCCCCCTGCGCCGCCCCGCACAGCAGCCGCGGCAGCGGCGAAGTCCCTTGCCCGACATCACTGCCGCGCGACCGGCCACCCCGCCCAGCAGCCGGGCAGGCCGGTGTCCCGTCCTGAGCGCCACGCCCGCGCGCGGGCCTACCAACCCAGCAGCCAGGGCAGAGGCCGTGTCCCGCCCCGCGCGACCGGTCTGCCCCGCCCGGCAGCCGGCAGGCCGGTGCCCCTGAGTACCACGCCCGCGTGCGGGCCTACCGGCCGGGTAGCCAGGGCTGAGGCGGTGCGCCCCCTGCCCAACACCACCGCGTCGCGACCGGTCTGCCCCGCCCGGCGGCCGGGCAGGCCGGTGCCCCTGAGCACCACGCCCGCGTGCGGGCCTACCGACTCGGTAGCCGGGCAGTCGGTATCCCCTTGCCAAGGGCAACGCCCGCGTGCGGGCCCCCCGGCCCGGTAGCCAGGGCAGAGGCCATGTTCCGCCCCGGCCGGCAGCCGGGCAGGCCGGCAGCCCCTCCTGAGCGCCACGCCCGCGTGACCGGCCTCCCGGCCCAGCAGCCGGTGTCCCCTGCCAAAGCCCGGGGCTGAGCCGAGGGCCGTCCCGGTTCCGCGTCGCGTGCGTGTGGGCTCGGCCCGCGCAGAGCGGTGGGGTCAGGTTGGCTCCTCGCGGTATGCCGCGGCCTCCTCCAGGTCCAGGCGGCGCAGCAGGGTGCGCAGCATCTCGTCGTCGATGCGGCGCTCGTCACGGAGCCGGACGAAGACCTCGCGCTCGGCTTCGATCATCTCCCTGGCGAGCCGGCGATAGGTGTCGTCGGCCGTCTCGCCGGTGAGCTCGTTGACCGCGCCGAGGCGCTCCCAGACCGCGTTGCGGCGGCGCTCCAGGACGGTGCGGAGCCGGTCGGCCAGGGGCTGTGGCAGGGCGTTGCGTTCGTCGCTCAGCAGGGCGTCGAGGCGCTCCTCGGCGGCCCGTGAGGCCTCGCTCTGGGCCTGTGCCTCCGCCAGGGTCTCCGTGTACGCGTCGCGTCCCGGCAGGTTCAGGATCCTGATCAGCGGCGGCAGGGTGAGGCCCTGCACCACCAGCGTGCCGATCACGGTGGTGAACGTGAGGAAGAGGACGAGGTTCCGCGCGGGGAACTCGACGCCGTCGGTCACGACCGGGATCGAGAAGGCGATGGCGAGGGAGACCACGCCCCGCATGCCGGCCCAGCCGACGACGAGCGGTGCCTTCCAGTCCACCCCCGGCTCCCGTTCCCTGATGCGCTCCGACATCCAGCGCGGCAGGAAGGTGGCCGGGTAGACCCAGACGAACCGGACCACGACCACGGCCGCGAAGACCCCCACGGCGTACCCGACCGCCTCGCCGATCCCGTACCGCCCGAGCCCCTGGACGACGTACGGCAGCTGCAGCCCGATCAGGGCGAAGACGGCGGACTCCAGGATGAAGGCGACCATCTTCCAGACGGCCTCCTCCTGGAGGCGGGTCGCGAAGTCCACCTGCCAGTTGCGGTGCCCGAGGAAGAGGCCGACGACGACCACCGCGAGGACGCCGGAGGCGCCGACCTCCTCCGCCGCCGCGTAGGCGACGAAGGGGACGAGCAGCGAGAGGGTGTTCTGGAGCAGGGCTTCGCGGAGCCGGCGGCGCAGCCAGTGGATGGGGACCATGAGGACGAGGCCGACGCCGATCCCGCCGACCGCCGCGAGCGCGAACTCGCCGATGCCGCCGGCCCAGCTGATGCCCTCGCCGACCGCCGCGGCGAGCGCGACCTTGTAGGCGGTGATGGCGGTGGCGTCGTTCACCAGGGACTCGCCCTGGAGGATGGTGGTGATGCGGTTCGGCAGCCCCAGCTTGCGGGCGATCGCCGTCGCGGCGACCGCGTCCGGCGGCGCGACCACCGCGCCGAGCACGAGCGCGGCGGTCAGCGGCAGGTCCGGGACGAGGACGTACGCGAGCCAGCCGACGGCCACGGTCGCGAAGAGGACGTACCCGACGGAGAGCAGGGCGACGGGCCGGATGTTGGCCCGCAGATCGAGGTACGAGGAGTCCACCGCGGCCGTGTAGAGGAGCGGGGGCAGGATGAGCGGGAGCACGATGTGCGGGTCGAGGGTGTAGTCGGGGACGCCCGGGACGTAACTGGCCGCGAGCCCGGCCGCGACCAGGAGCAGCGGCGCCGGCACCGGCGTCCTGCGGGCCAGGCCCGCCACCGCGGCGCTCGCCGCGACGAGCGCCACCAGCTGCAGTGCGTCCATCCCTTGGTCCCCGTCCCCGTCTCGCTCCACGACGTAACCTGGCCATCATGAGTGAGTGCCCGCACGTTGCCGAAATGCCGCGCCCCGAACCGGCGCCGCTGACCGACACCTGCTCGGAGTGCCTGTCCGCGGACACGCACCCCGTCCAGCTGCGGCTCTGCCTCAGCTGTGGGCACGTGGGGTGCTGCGACTCCTCGGCGGGACGGCACGCGACCGGGCACTTCTCGACCACCGGGCATCCGGTGATGCGGACCTTCGAACCGAACGAGCGTTGGCGCTGGTGCTTCGTGGACGGTTCGATCGTCTGAGGGTTGGGTACGACAATCCTCCGCCGGTCGCTCGCAATTGGGTGCCGCAGACCTCTAGCCACTGTGCGCACTCAAGGCCTTACCATGAGTGACAGACGGGGGCGGGGTCCTGACCGGGGCCCACGGCGACACGGCAGCATGGATCGCGATAGCGTCACGGCGGATTGCGCAACCGACTGCGTACCGCCCGGTTCGGGGGGTTTCTCCCCCCGGGCCCCGAATGAGCTTGTGCCACCTTGGAGGTGAGGGTGTCCCAGATCGCAGGCGAGCCCGGGACCCAGGACTTCGTGGAAGTCCGGCTGCCCGCTGCGGGTGCCTACCTGTCCGTGCTGCGTACGGCCACGGCCGGCCTCGCGGCGCGCTTGGACTTCACCCTCGACGAGATCGAGGACTTGCGGATCGCGGTCGACGAGGCGTGCGCCATCCTGCTCCAGCAGGCCGTACCGGGATCCGTCCTCAGCTGTGTCTTCCGCCTGGTCGACGACTCGCTCGACGTGACCGTCTCGGCCCCGACGACGGACGGGCGGGCGCCGGAGCGGGACACGTTCGCCTGGACGGTGCTCTCCGCGCTGGCCGGGAAGGTCGAGTCGTCCGTGGCGGAGGACCGTACGGTCTCCATCAGCCTGTACAAACAGCGCGGCGCGGGGCCAGGCCCGGCGTGAGGAGCGGGGACGCGACGGCCGGCATCCCTGAGCAGCAGGCGCGGCCGCATCCGGAGGTCGAGGTCGAGGTCGCTACGGAGCAGGCGGTCCACATGAGCGAGCACGAGCAGCACAACGAGGTTCCCAAGGCACCCGGGACCTCCGAGGCGCCCGGGGTCCCCGAGGTTTCGGTGGCATCCGAGCACCAGGAGGCTCCGGATCCGCACGACCGGAGCGGGGCGCGCGCGCTCTTCGTCGAGCTGCGCAAGCTTCCGGAGGGCTCTCCGGAGAAGGCGGAGCTGCGCAATCAGCTGGTGCGGATGCATCTGCCGCTGGTGGAGCACCTGGCGCGGCGCTTCCGCAACCGCGGCGAGCCGCTCGACGACCTGACGCAGGTCGCGACGATCGGCCTGATCAAGTCGGTGGACCGGTTCGATCCGGAGCGGGGCGTCGAGTTCTCGACGTACGCGACGCCGACGGTCGTCGGCGAGATCAAGCGGCACTTCCGGGACAAGGGCTGGGCGGTCCGGGTGCCGCGGCGTCTGCAGGAGCTGCGGCTCTCGCTGACGACGGCGACGGCGGAGCTCTCGCAGCTACACGGCCGCTCGCCGACGGTGCACGAGCTCGCGGAGCGGCTCGGGATCTCGGAGGAGGAGGTCCTGGAGGGCCTGGAGTCGGCGAACGCCTACTCGACGCTCTCCCTGGACGTCCCGGACACGGACGACGAGTCCCCGGCGGTCGCGGACACGCTGGGCGCGGAGGACGAGGCGCTGGAGGGGGTCGAGTACCGGGAGTCGCTCAAGCCGCTCCTGGAGGACCTGCCGCCGCGGGAGAAGCGGATCCTGCTGCTGCGCTTCTTCGGCAACATGACCCAGTCGCAGATCGCACAGGAGGTCGGCATCTCGCAGATGCACGTCTCCCGTCTCCTTGCGCGCACGCTGGCCCAGCTGCGGGAGAAGCTCCTCGTCGAGGAGTAACCGTCACCTCACGACCTGTACGTCAGGTCTCGCCGTACGTCAGGCCTAGTACGTCAGGCCCAGTACGTCAGGCCTCGCCGCGGCGGCCGATGCCCAGGGCCTCGGTCGTCGCCGGGCTCACCAGAAGCACGAGCCCGGTGACGGCGAGGGCGGCGAGGGCGATGCCCGCCGGGATCATGGCGCTGTCGGCCTGGAGGAGCTGCCAGGCGACCGGCAGCGCCAGGATCTGGGTGATGATCGCCGGCCCGCGGCTCCATCCGCGGCGCAGCAGCAGGCCGCGCGCCGCGATGCCCGGGATCAGGCCGAGCGCGATCAGCGTCGCCCCGCCGGTGACCGCCTGGGTCAGACTGTCGGGGTTGCCGGTGAGGCCGGACACCAGGACGTACACGCCCCCGATCGCCAGCGCCAGCGCCTCGATTCCGGCCACCGCCGCCGCGGCGATCAACCGGACAGGGCGGGAAGTCTGCTCCGTACTGCTCATACCTGGCAGGGTAGCGGGGGTCGGGCGCGGGGCCGTCCGGCAGGTGGCCGGGACTGGGATCGGTACCGCCGGGTAGGTACGCTGGCGGCCATGCGCGCACTTCTTGTGGTCAATCCGGCAGCCACCACCACCAGTGCCCGCACGCGTGACGTCCTCATCCACGCCCTCGCGAGCGAGATGAAGCTGGAGGTCGTCACGACCGAGTACCGCGGCCACGCCCGTGACCTCGGCCGCCGGGCGGCCGATTCCGAGGAGATCGAGCTGGTCGTCGCCCTCGGCGGCGACGGCACCGTGAACGAGGTCGTCAACGGACTGCTGCACGACGGGCCGGATCCCGGCCGGCTTCCCGGCCTCGCGGTCGTGCCCGGCGGTTCCACGAATGTCTTCGCCCGCGCGCTCGGACTGCCCAACGACGCGGTCGAGGCGACCGGGGCGCTGCTCGACGCGCTCCGTGAGCGCCGGACACGCACCGTGAGCCTGGGTCTCGCCTCCGGCACGCCGGGGACCGAGGACGAGGCGGTCCCGCCGCGCTGGTTCACGTTCTGCGCCGGGTTCGGCTTCGACGCCAGTGTCATCGGCCGGGTCGAACAGCAGCGGGAGCGCGGCAAGAGATCCACGCACGCGCTCTACCTCCGCCAGGTGGTCCGCCAGTTCCTGGAGGAGCCCAACCGCCGGCACGGCACGATCACCCTGGAGCGCCCCGGCGAGGACCCGGTCGAGGACCTGGTCCTGTCGATAATCTGCAACACCTCCCCCTGGACCTACCTGGGCAATCGTCCGGTGTACGCGTCCCCGGAGGCATCCTTCGAAACCGCCCTGGACGTCCTCGGGCTGAGCCGGCTCTCGACCCCCGCGGTGGCCCGGTACGCCACTCAGCTGCTCACTTCGAGCCCCGAGCGCGGCCCCCATGGCAAGCACGCCCTGTCTCTGCATGATCTGACGGACTTCACCTTGCATTCGAAGGTTCCGCTCCCCCTGCAGATGGACGGCGACCACCTTGGGCTGCGTACGAGCGTGACGTTCACAGGCGTACGCCGTGCACTGCGTGTGATTGTGTGAGTGGAAGGGCCGAAAGTCCTTTCACTCGAACGTTTAGGCTGCCATCCACCCCTTAGAAGTACGGCTGTGACCTAGCCGACACCGAGGAATCAAAAAAAACTTTCCTGAAGGGGTTGTATCCGCTGCCGAGGTTTGCGAGTCTCTTCTTGGCGATCGGGACGGCCCGCAAGACCGGCCTCCACTGAGAGCCAGAACCCCTCCTCACTTCAAGGACCACGCCAGTTCGTCTGGCGGTCGGCCCTTCCCTTGCGGGGGGATTCGTGAAAGCGTTCACATTCACAAGCAACCTGCACGTAATACCAAGAGAGGTAGCAGCCATGGACTGGCGTCACAACGCCGTTTGCCGCGAGGAAGACCCCGAGCTCTTCTTCCCCATCGGCAACACCGGTCCTGCGCTGCTGCAGATCGAGGAAGCCAAGGCCGTCTGCCGCCGCTGCCCCGTCATGGAGCAGTGCCTGCAGTGGGCGCTCGAGTCCGGCCAGGACTCCGGCGTCTGGGGTGGCCTCAGCGAGGACGAGCGTCGCGCTATGAAGCGCCGCGCCGCTCGCAACCGGGCGCGCAACGCCACCGCCTGAACACCCTGACAAGCCTGAGGCAAGCGGCGCGTACATCGCGTACGCAATCACCGCCCCCGAGCCGCAGCGCGCAGCAGTAACCCACAGCATTCGAGCCCCGGACCGATCTCCTTCGGTCCGGGGCTCGCTGCTGTGCACCGGCGGTGCACCGGTCGCGAAAGCTCCGCGAAGGCTACTTCTGGGGCTGTACGGGAATGTCGAGGACGACCTTGGTCCCGCGCTCCGCGCCCCGCTGCATGTCGAACGTGCCGCCCAACTCCCCCTCCACCAGCGTCCGTACGATCTGCAGACCGAGGTTGCCGGCGCGCTGCGGGTCGAAGCCCTCGGGCAGACCGCGGCCGTCGTCCTTCACCGTGATCAGCAGGCGGGCGTCGGCGCGGGGTTCGCCGCGGACGGCCGTGACCTCGACGGTGCCCTGCTCCCCCGGCGCGAAGGCATGCTCCAGGGCGTTCTGGAGCACTTCGGTGAGGACCATGGAGAGCGGCGTGGCGACCTCGGCGTCGAGGATGCCGAAGCGGCCGTTGCGCCGGCAGGTCACCTTGCCGGGCGAGATCTCGGCGACCATCGCGATCACCCGGTCGGCGATCTCGTCGAACTCCACGCGCTCGTCCAGGTTCTGGGAGAGCGTCTCGTGCACGATGGCGATGGAACCGACCCGGCGCACGGCCTCGTTGAGGGCCTCGCGTCCCTGGTCGGAGTCCATCCGGCGGGCCTGGAGGCGCAGGAGCGCGGCCACGGTCTGCAGGTTGTTCTTCACCCGGTGGTGGATCTCCCGGATGGTGGCGTCCTTGGTGATCAACTCGCGCTCGCGGCGGCGCAGTTCCGTGACGTCGCGGAGCAGGACGAGTGAACCGATGCGCGTGCCCTTGGGCTTGAGCGGGATCGCCCGGAGCTGGATCACGCCGCCGTTGCCCTCGACCTCCGCCTCGCGCGGGGCGTAGCCGGAGGCCAGCTTGACCAGGGCCTCGTCGACGGGGCCTCGGGAGGGGGCGAGTTCGGCGGTGATCTGGCCGAGGTGCTGGCCGACGAGGTCGGCGGCGAGCCCGAGCCGGTGGTAGGCCGAGAGGGCGTTGGGCGAGGCGTACTGGACGATGCCGTCGGCGTCGAGGCGGATCAGTCCGTCGCCGGCCCGCGGCGAGGCGTCCATGTCGACCGCTTCGCCGGGGAAGGGGAAGGCTCCGGCGGCGATCATCTGGGCCAGGTCGGAGGCGGACTGGAGGTAGGTGAGCTCCAGCCGGGAGGGGGTCCGCACGGTGAGCAGGTTGGTGTTGCGGGCGATGACGCCGAGGACGCGGCCCTCGCGGCGTACGGGGATGGACTCGACCCGGACCGGGACCTCCTCGCGCCACTCGGGGTCGCCCTCGCGCACGATCCGGCCCTCGTCCAGGGCGGCGTCGAGCAGCGGGCGGCGGCCGCGCGGGACCAGGTGGCCGACCATGTCGTCCTGGTAGGAGGTGGGGCCGGTGTTGGGGCGCATCTGGGCGACGGAGACGTAACGGGTGCCGTCGAGGGTGGGAACCCAGAGCACGAGGTCGGCGAAGGAGAGGTCGGAGAGCAGCTGCCACTCCGACACCAGCAGGTGGAGCCACTCGAGGTCGGACTCACTCAGAGCGGTGTGCTGGCGGACGAGGTCGTTCATGGAGGGCACATGTGCGAGCGTACCTGCGGAATTGAGGGGCGATGAACCTGGATCTCGCGGCGTTCGTGTTGGAGGATGGGCCGGTGAACACCAGTGTCCTTATGGATGGACAGACGAGAATGGTCTAGTCCACAATGACAGGGCACCATGGACACCATCACATGAAGACCTCCGCTCTCCCCGCACAGGAGGGCGGACGAGGCACCCGGCGCTCTCTGCCCTGACTGCGCCGAGGCCTCCCTGACGGCCGCGGGACCGCACACCCCCGGCCGGGCAACTCCGGGCTGCGGTGCCGGACGGGTTGAGGGTCCCGTCGGGCGCCGCGGCCCGCGGGTGCGTTCGGGGACCTTCACCCCGCGGCCGGCGCCTGCGCCTGCGGCCACGCGAGCATCGCCGCCTCCGCCACGGCCTCCAGCTCCTCCTTCGTCGCCCCGTCGCGCGCCTGCTGGGACATCCCCTGCATCACGGCGCCGCTGAACCGGGCCAGGGCGCGCGCGTCGGTCTCCGGCGGGAGGGCGCCCGCGGCGATGTCCGCGCGGATACGGGACTCGAAGCCGCGCAGTGTCTCGTTGCGCCGGTCGGCCAGGGCCTGGGCGACCTCCGGCGAGGCGCAGTTGATCGCGGCGCTGATCATCAGGCAGCCGTACGGGTGGGACGGGTCGGTGTACTCGGCGGCGGCCTCGCGCAGGAGGCGGCCGAGGGCCGCACGGGCCGTGGGCTCCTCCTCGATGGCGCGGGTGCCGAAGGAGCCGTAGCGCCGGGCGTAGACCTCGACCACCTCGGCGAAGAGCGCCTTCTTGTCGCCGAAGGCGGCGTACAGGCTGGGGGCGCCGATGCCCATCGCGCGCGTGAGGTCGGCGACGGACGTCGTCTCGTAGCCGTGCTTCCAGAAGGCCATCGTCGCCTTCTCCAGGGCCGCGTCCCGGTCGAAGGAGCGGGGTCGGCCGCGCTGTCTCGTCGCCATGCGGCTCATTTTATAGCGGGCGCTAGAGAATCTGCTAACGTGCTTTCTGTAGCGACCACTAGATAAAGGGGGGCGTCGCCATGAGCACGCTCAAGGGCAGGACGGCACTGGTCACGGGCGCGAGCCGGGGCATCGGACGGGCCGTCGCCGAACGGCTCGGCCGGGACGGGGCGCGGGTGGCCGTGCACTACGGCCACAACGAGGCGGCGGCGAAGGAGACGGTCGCCGCGATCGAGGCGGCGGGCGGCGAGGCCTTCGCGATCCGCGCCGAGCTGGGGGTCCCGGGCGACGCGGAGGCGCTGTGGGCGGCCTTCGACGAGCACGCCGAGGGGCTCGACATCCTCGTCAACAACGCCGGCGCGGCCACCTTCGCGACGATCGCGGAGACGGACGAGGAGTCGTACGACCGGATTCACGCGCTCAACGCCAAGGCGCCGTTCTTCATCATCAAGCACGGCCTGGGGCGGCTGCGCGACGAGGGGCGCATCGTCAACGTGACGGGGACCCCGGACATCGCCCTGCCGCCGATCCTCGCCACGATCACGGCCAAGGGCGCGGTGAACGCCCTGACCCGCTCGCTCGCCGCGGAGCTCGCGCCGCGCGGGATCACGGTGAACTCGGTGGGGCCCGGGATCATCGAGACCGACCTGAACGCCGCCTGGCTCGCCGACCCGCGGGCCCGCGCCCACGCCTCCTCGCGCTCGGTCTTCAACCGCCTGGGCACGGTGAGCGAGGTCGCGGACGTGGTCGCCTTCCTCGCCTCCACCGACGCCCGCTGGGTGACCGGCCAGCACCTGGACGCGACGGGCGGCCTGCTCCTCGCGCTCTGAGCCCCCGGCCCTCACAGGCGCGGTTCCCCCAGCGGTTCCCCAGTGGCTGCGCCGAGGTTCCCGGCCGACGATGAAAGCGACCCGTCCGCAGGCTGGAAGGGCATGAGGAGACGGTGCCCGCTCTGCTAGATTGGGCTTAGATTGGTCTATACCACACAGACCCTCCCCAGCCCCTCACCAGATCGGCAGGAACAGCGTGGAAGTTGTCATCGTCCCGGACGCCACGGCAGGCGGAGAGCTCATCGCGGACGGCATCGCCGGCCTCCTGCGCCGCAAGCCCGACGCGCTGCTCGGCGTTGCCACGGGTTCGACTCCGCTGCCCATCTACGAGGCCCTGATCGCCCAGGTCGAGGCCGGGTCCGTGGACGCCTCGCGCGCCCGGATCGCTCAGCTGGACGAGTACGTCGGGCTCCCCACCGGCCACCCGGAGTCCTACCGCTCCACCGTGCTGCGCCAGGTCGTCGAGCCGCTCGGGCTCTCCCCGGAGGCCTTCATGGGCCCCGACGGCTCGGCCGAGGACGTCCAGGCCGCCTGCGAGGCCTACGACCGGGCGCTGCGCGAGGCCGGCGGGGTGGACCTGCAGATCCTCGGCATCGGGACCGACGGGCACATCGGCTTCAACGAGCCGTGCTCCTCGCTCGCCTCGCGCACGCGGATCAAGACGCTCACCGAGCAGACCCGGGTCGACAACGCGCGCTTCTTCGACAACGACATCGAGCAGGTCCCTCACCACGTCATCACCCAGGGCATCGGCACCATCCTGGAGGCCCGTCACCTGGTCCTCCTGGCCACCGGCGAGGGCAAGGCCGACGCCGTGGCCCAGACCGTCGAGGGCCCGGTCGCCGCGCTCGTACCGGCCTCCGCGCTGCAGCTGCACCCGCACGCCACGGTCGTCGTGGACGAGGCCGCCGCCTCCAAGCTGAAGCTCGCGGACTACTTCCGCCACACCTTCGCCAACAAGCCCTCCTGGCAGAGCATCTGAGAGGTACACGAGAGGGGCCCGGCACCTGGTTCAGGTGCCGGGCCCCTCTCGCGTACCTCTCTCGCGCACCTCTCTCGCGTACCTCTCGCGTACCGGTCTCAGATCCCGGCGATGGCCTCCGCCGCCGCCCGGCCGCAGACCCGGGCCGCGCCGTGCGTGGCGATGTGCAGGGCGCCACGGGGCTCCGCCTGGTTCAGGCCCATCTCCACCACGACCGTGTCCGGGCGGGCCGCCAGCAGGCCGTCCAGGGCCTGGGTCATCCACGGGTGCCGGTGGGCGTCCCGTACGACCGCGACGATCCGCCGCTCCCCGGCGGCGGCGAGCGCCGCGTCCACCGAGGGCTCGTCGTACGCGTCCGTCTCGGTGCCCGGAAGCAGCCGCTCCAGCTCCGCCGCGACGCCCCACGGCGTCTCGTCGCCCACCGCGATGTTGGCGACCGGGGTGAAGGCGGCGACGTAGGGAGCGCTGGTCAGCGGCGTGTAGGGCCGCTCCCCCGTCGTCAGGGTCAGGGCCCGGCGCGCCGCGACGAGTCCGATCTCGGTGCCGGGCGCGGTCCCCTCCTGCACTGCCGCGCCCGGCTCCGATCCAGCCCCCCTGGCCCGGTGCGACTGGGTCCAGGCCGCCAGGGCGCGTACACGCGCCGCGGCGTCGGCCAGCCGCTCCTCGGGCAGTTCACCGGTCCGTACCGCGTCGACCAGCGCGTCGCGCAGTCGCAGTACGGTGTCCTCGTCGGCCAGCCCGCCGCCGACGCAGATGGCGTCGGCGCCCGCGGCGATCGCGAGGACGGATCCGCGCTCGATGCCGTACGTCGACGCGATGGCCTGCATCTCCATGCCGTCGGTGACGATCAGCCCCTCGAAGCCCAGCTCCTGGCGGAGCAGACCGGTCAGGATCTGCGGGCTCAGGGTGGCCGGACGGTCGGGGTCGAGCGCGGAGAGCAGAATATGCGCGCTCATGACCGCTTTGGAACCCGCGGCGATCGCGGCGCGGAAAGGTACCAGCTCACGGGCGTGCAGTGTGTCCAGATCCACATCGATCCGGGGCAGCGCGTGGTGCGAGTCCACGTTGGTGTCGCCGTGTCCGGGGAAGTGCTTGGTGCAGGCGGCGACTCCGACGGCCTGGAGGCCTTCGACGTACGCCACGGTGTGCCGGGCGACCAGCTCGGGGCCGGCGCCGAAGGACCGGACGCCGATGACCGGGTTGTCGGTGTTGGAGTTCACGTCGGCCGAGGGCGCCCAGTTGAGGTCGACGCCGCACGCGGCGAGCCGGCGGCCGAGCTCCTGGGCGACGGCCCGGGTGAGGTCGACGTCGTCGACCGAGCCCAGCGCGTAGTTGCCGGGGAACGAGGAACCGTGGCGCACCTCGAGGCGCGTGACGTCCCCGCCCTCCTCGTCGATGGCGACCAGGACGTCGTCCCGCTCGGCCCGCAGGCGCGCCGTGAGCGCGGCGAGCTGCTCGGGGGAGGCGATGTTCCGGCCGAACAGGCCGACGGAGGAGAGCCCCTCACCGATCCTGCGGAGCAGCCAGTCCGGGGCGGTCGTGCCGACGAAGCCCGGCTGGAGGACCGTGAGCGCGTCCCGGGTCAGGGTGTCCGTGGCGCTTACGAGAGTGGTCATGGGGCGGCGTTATCCCTTCACCGCGCCGGCCGTCAGGCCGGCGGCCATCTTGCGCTGGACGAGGAGGAAGAGGATCACGATCGGGACGGCCATCATCGTGGAGCCCGCCATCATCGGGGCGTACTCCGTGCCGTTCTTCGTGATGAAGTTGCCGAGCCAGACGGTGGCCGTCTGGTTCTGCTGGCTCATCAGCATCAGGGCGTAGAGGTACTCGTTCCACGCCTGGATGAAGCCGTAGACGGAGGTGGCGACCATGCCCGGGGCGAGCAGCGGGAAGACGACCCGGACGAACGCGCCGGTGCGGGTGCAGCCGTCGACCTGGGCGGCCTCCTCCAGCTCCTTGGGGATGTTGACGATGAAGCCGCGCAGCGTCCACACCGTGAAGGGGAGGATGAAGGTCAGGTACGTGATGATCAGGCCGCTGATCTTGTCGTACTGGCCCAGGTCGTTGAGCATCAGGAAGACCGGGATGATCATCGCGACGAGCGGGACCATCTGGACGGCGAGGATGCCGACGATCACGATCTTGCGGCCGCGGAAGGCGAAGCGGGAGATGGCGAGCGCGGCCAGCATGCCGACGACGATGCCGATGACGACGACGACCGACGAGACGATCAGGCTGCGGGTGACCGGGCCCCAGAAGTCCGCGATCTCCAGCGCACGCTTGAAGTTCTCCAGCGTGAAGGTGGAGGGGAAGAAGTGCGGGTTCGGGTCGATGGCGTCCTTCGCCGGCTTGAACGCCGTGTTCACCATCCAGTAGACCGGGAAGCCGGCCGTGACGAAGACGAGGAGTCCGAGCAGGTTCCAGCCGAGCTTGGTCTTGCGGCGGCGGGTGACGGCTGGCGACGCCGGCGCCGCGTCGGTCGCGGCGGGCGCGGTGGTCGCGGTGGTCGTGGTCACTCCACCTCTCCGATCTTGAGCATCTGACGCATGTACACGGCGACCACTCCGAGCAGCAGGACGACCGTGACGAGCGCGATCGCGGAGCCGGTGCCGTAGTCGTTGACGACGAACGCCTTGTCGAACGAGTACGTGGTGAGCAGCTGGAACTCGGCCTCGGGGTGGCCGTTGCGCATCACGTAGACCTGCGGGAAGACGCCCATGTCCCAGATCACCGAGAGGGTCGTCAGCATGACGATGATCGGCTTGAGGATGGGCAGCGTGACGAAGCGGAAGACGCCCCAGGCTCCGGCGCCGTCGAGGCGGGCGGCCTCCTCCAGCTCCTTGGGGACCTGGGTCAGGCCGGCGCTCAGGGTGATCACGACGAAGGGCACGGCGCCCCAGACGACGAGCAGCATGATGACCGCGAGGCCCTCGGGGCCGCTGGCGAACCAGTTGTGCCCGATCATGTCGACGCCGGGGAGCTTGCTCATCAGCCAGTTGAGGACGCCGTAGTCGGCGTCGAAGAGCCACTTGAAGATGGCGGTGGCGACGATGATGGGCATGCCCCAGCTCGCCACGAGCACGATGTTGACGAGGGCCTTGACCCAGCCGGAGACCTTCTGCAGCAGCAGCGCGATCAGCATGCCGAGGACCATGGTGAGGATCACCGCGCCGGCCGCGAAGATCACGGTGCGCAGGACGACGGCCCAGAACTCGCCGTCGCCGAGGATCTTGGTGAAGTTGGCGAAGCCCGACCACTCCGCTTCCTGGAAGCCCCAGAGCTGCGGTTGCCCGAAGTTCTGGAAGGAGAGGGTGACCAGGCGCACGAGCGGATAGCCGAGCACCAGGACCAGGACGAGCAGGCACGGTGCGAGGAGCAGCCAGGGCACCCCACCCCCGCCCGCGGTCGGCTTCTTCCCCGGCTTCGGGGTACCGGCTCCGGAGCCGGATGGTGGCGATTGCCGCACCGGCGGCACCTTCGCGGTGGTTGTGTCTGCGGCACTCATCCCGTGCTCCTCAGCGATCCCTCTCGTGGTACGGGCGGCAGGGCCCCGTCGCCGTGACGGGGCCCTGCCATAGGTCACTTGGTGTTGATGACCTTGTCGATCGCGGTGTCCGCGTCCTTCGCGGCGGCCTCGACCGACTTCTTGCCGTTGGCGATCTCGATCAGCATCGTCTTGAGGATCTGGGCCTTCTCGACCTGACCCCAGCCCGGGGCGGTCGGGACGAACCAGCTGGACTCGGCCGCGGTGGCCGCGACCGTGGTGGCCGGGTCGGCCTTCAGCGGGGCGAGGGCCGTCTTGTTGTTGGGCAGGTTGCCCTTGGCGATGAGGCCCTTCTGGCCCTCGGCGCCGGTGTAGGCGGCGATCCACTCGGCCGCGACGCCCTGCGCCTTGGACTTGACCGGGATGGCCAGGTCGGAGCCGCCGAGGAAGACCGGGAGGTTCTTGCCGGACGGGCCGGGCATCACGAAGTTCTCGAGCTTGTCCTTCAGCCCGCCGACCTTGTCGCTCTCCGGGGCGGCCGCCGTGGCGCCCTCCCAGCCGGCGCCGAAGATCATGGCGGCGTTGCCCTGGCCGAAGACGACCGGGCGGTCGGCCTCGTCCTTGGTCTTGTCGCCGTGCATGTACTTGTCGACGATGTTCTTGTACTCGGTGAGGCCCTTGACGGACTCCGGCGAGGACAGGTTCGCCTTCCAGGTCTCGCCGTCCTGCTTGGCGATGGAGCCGCCGGCCTCGAAGACGAAGGACATCGCCGCGTACCAGTCGGGCGACGGCTGGTACCAGGCGCTGAACTTGTCGCCCTTCTTCTTCTGGATGGCGTCGAGGGCTGCGGTCAGCTCGGCCCAGGTCTTCGGGGCGGCCTTGACGCCCGCCTCGGCGGCGACGTCCTTGCGCCAGGTGCCCACGCGGCCACCGGCGTAGTAGGGGACGCCGTAGGTCTTGCCGTTGTAGGTGACCGAGTCCTTGAGGGCGTCGAGCCACTGGTCCGAGTTGTCGAACTTCGAGGCGTCGACCTCGGCGAAGGCACCCTTCGCCATGTAGCTGATCATCTCGGTGTTGCCCATCTCGACAACATCCGGGGCCTTGTCCGTGGCGAGCACGGCGTCGAGCTTGGTGTTCTTGTCCGGCCAGCCGTAGTACTCGTGCTTGATCTTGATGCCCGGGTGCTTCTTGGTCACCGCGTCGTCGGCGGCCTTGACCAGCTCCGGCCAGTTGTTCTGTGCGTCGACCGTCAGCCAGACGGTGAGCTCCTTGGCGTCGCCGCCGGCGTTGTCCCCGCTGTCCGTACCGCCACACGCAGCGATGCCGACCATGATGCCCGCGACGCCGATCGCCGCGATGAGCTTGCGCTTCACGCCACCCTCCTCAGGGATGCCTGCAAACCCCTGCCCACCGCGCGAAGACATACGTCGAGTAGTGCTCGTGGGGCTGGGACCTGGTCTTTAATGGTTTAGACCAGTACCCGGAGCTTGGCCTAGACCTTTAGGGGTGTCAAGGGTGTATAAGAAGGGCAGTCGGGTCCGTTATCGGACCGACACCTGAGGGAGGGCGACGACCCGTGACCGGTCCGTGCCACCATGTGAGCCGCTACAGACGGAGGAGCCGGTGACGGCAGCAGCACAGGAGTCGGGAAGGCAGGCCATGGCCACGGACGCGGGCAGTACGGAGAAAGACAGCGGGGTCGCCACCCGCACCGCGCGCGTGCCCAAGTACTACCGACTGAAGCGGCATTTGCTCGACATGACGGAGACCCTGCCGCCCGGCACGCCGGTCCCGCCGGAGCGCACCCTCGCCGCCGAGTTCGACACCTCGCGCACCACCGTGCGCCAGGCCCTGCAGGAGCTGGTCGTCGAGGGCCGCCTGGAACGGATCCAGGGCAAGGGCACGTTCGTGGCCAAGCCCAAGGTCTCGCAGGCGCTGCAGCTCACCTCGTACACCGAGGACATGCGGGCCCAAGGACTCGAGCCCACCTCGCAGCTGCTCGACATCGGGTACGTCACGGCCGACGACACGCTCGCGGGGCTGCTCGACATCTCGCCCGGCGGGCGCGTGCTGCGCATCGAGCGGCTGCGCCTGGCGAGCGGCGAGCCGATGGCGATCGAGACCACGCACCTGTCGGCCAAGCGCTTCCCCGCGCTGCGCCGTTCGCTGGTGAAGTACACCTCGCTCTACACCGCGCTGGCCGAGGTGTACGACGTGCACCTCGCCGAGGCCGAGGAGACCATCGAGACCTCGCTGGCCACCCCGCGCGAGGCCGGCCTGCTCGGTACGGACGTGGGCCTGCCGATGCTGATGCTCTCCCGCCACTCGCTGGACGCCCAGGGCGAGCCGGTCGAGTGGGTGCGCTCGGTGTACCGCGGCGACCGGTACAAGTTCGTGGCGCGACTCCAGCGCCCCAACGGCTGAGCGAGGCACGTAGGTCGCCGAGAGGCGTACGTCAAGGCCCCACGGAGCATGCTCCCTGGGGCCTTTTCGCTGCCCTGGCACGGCGGTTGAACACAAAAGCGTTGCCGTACCGATATGCGGACGGGGGGTGACGCTGCCCGAAGTCAACGCCTAGATTTCCTGCGCATTACGACGTGATCAGCGAGGGGACGGTTGCAGCATGCCAGAGCCGGAAGCACCACCCAGCACGCCTCGTAGGGGCCTCACTCCGAAGTCCATCGCCATCTGGTCGCTCGTCGCCCTCGTGGGCGCGGCGGGCTGGGGCGTCCTCGCGCTCTCCCGCGGCGAGGAGATCTCGGCCGCCTGGATGCTCGCGGCCGCGCTCGGCTCGTACGCGATCGCCTACCGCTTCTACGCGCTGTTCATCGCGCGGCGCGTACTGAAGGTGGACAAGACCCGGGCGACCCCCGCCGAACGGCTCGACAACGGTGTCGACTTCCATCCGACCGACCGCCGGGTGCTCTTCGGGCACCACTTCGCGGCGGTGGCGGGCGCGGGTCCGCTGGTCGGCCCGGTCCTCGCCGCCCAGATGGGGTATCTGCCCGGCACGATCTGGATCATCGTCGGTGTCATCTTCGCCGGCGCGGTCCAGGACATGGTGACGCTGTTCTTCTCCACCCGGCGCAACGGGCGGTCGCTGGGCCAGATGGCCCGGGACGAGATCGGACCGTTCGGCGGAGCGGCCGCGCTGATCGCGGTCTTCGCCATCATGATCATCCTGCTCGCGGTGCTCGCCCTGGTCATCGTCAACGCCCTGTCCCACTCGCCGTGGGGTGTCTTCTCCATCGGCATGACGATCCCGATCGCGCTGCTGATGGGCGTGTACCTGCGCGTCCTGCGGCCGGGCCGGGTCACCGAGGTCTCGGTCATCGGAGTGGCCCTGCTGCTGCTGTCGATCGTGGCGGGTGGCTGGGTGGCCGAGTCCTCCTGGGCCGACACCTTCACCCTGGAGCCGGGCACGCTGGTCGTCTGGATGGTCGTGTACGGATTCGTGGCCTCCGTACTCCCCGTCTGGATGCTGCTGGCACCGCGCGACTACCTGTCGACGTTCATGAAGGTCGGCACGATCGCGCTGCTCGCCCTCGGCGTCGTCATCGCCCTGCCGACCATGAAGATGGACGCGGTCACGGACTTCGCGACCCGCGGCGACGGGCCGGTCTTCGCCGGTTCGATGTTCCCGTTCGTCTTCATCACCATCGCGTGCGGCGCGCTGTCGGGCTTCCACTCCCTGGTCTCCTCGGGCACCACCCCGAAGATGATCCAGAAGGAGACCCAGGTCCGGATGATCGGCTACGGGGCCATGCTCACCGAGTCCTTCGTCGCCATCATGGCGATGATCGCGGCCTGCATCATCGACCCCGGTCTGTACTTCGCGATCAACTCCCCCGGCGGCGTGGTCGGCACCACGGTCCAGTCCGCCTCCGAAGCGGTCGCGAACCTCGGATTCACCATCACCCCCGACGCGTTGGCCCAGGCGGCCAAGGACGTCGAGGAAGCGAGCCTGCTCTCGCGTACCGGTGGCGCACCGACCTTCGCGCTCGGCATGTCGGAGATCTTCTCCGCCGTCATCGGCGGTGTCGGGATGAAGGCCTTCTGGTACCACTTCGCCATCATGTTCGAGGCGCTGTTCATCCTCACCACGGTGGACGCGGGCACCCGTGTCGGCCGGTTCATGCTCCAGGACATGCTGGGCAACGTCTACAAGCCGTTCCGCCAGGTCAGCTGGAAGCCGGGCGTCTGGTTCGCCAGCGCGGTCGTCGTCGGCGGCTGGGGCTACTTCCTCTGGGTCGGCGTGCACGACCCGCTGGGCGGCATCAACCAGCTCTTCCCGCTGTTCGGCATCGCCAACCAGCTCCTCGCCGCCGTGGCACTGGCCGTCTGCACCACGCTGCTGATCAAGTCCGGCCGCCTGAAGTGGGCCTGGGTCACGGGCGTCCCGCTCGCCTGGGACGTCGCCGTCACCCTGACCGCCAGCTGGCAGAAGATCTTCTCGGAGGACCCGCGGGTCGGCTTCTTCGCCCAGCGGGACAAGTACCAGGCGGGCATCGACGCCGACAAGGTGCTGCCGCCCGCCAAGTCGCTCGACGACATGCACACCGTCGTCACCAACTCCACCGTCGACGGCATCCTCTCCGCCCTCTTCGCGATCCTCATCGTCGTGGTCATCGCCGACGCGGCCCGGGTCTGCCTCAAGGCCATCAACAACCCTGAGACCGTACGGCTCTCCGAGGTCCCGCACACCGAGTCGAAGCTGGTCGCTCCGGCCGGCATGTTCCCGACCCAGGAGGAGAAGGCCGAGCTGGTGGCCGCGGGCCTCGGCAGCGGCGGCGGTCTCCGCACCATCGGCGCGCAGCGCGGCGAGAGCCACGGCGACGACGTGCCGGCCGGGACCGGTTCGGCATGAGCCCGGCGAGCACGAGCGCGGGAACGGGCGCGGGAACGGGCGCGGGAACGGGCGCGGGCGCGGTGGGCCTGCTGCGGTACGCGTGGAGCCGGGTCCGCTGGTACGTGCGCGAGCTGTCCGGCGAGGCGGTGTACGACAAGTACGTCGCCCACGCCAGAAGCTGCGACCCGGCCGCCGAGGTCATGACCCGGCGGGAGTTCGAGCGCAGCCGCACCGACGCGCGGGAGGCGGATCCGCGCGACGGGTTCCGCTGCTGCTGATCCGTCTCCGGTTCGGCAGCGGCAGATCGACGGGCCGTCGCGTTCCTCCTCGTGGGGAGCGCGACGGCCCGTCGCGTTCGCGCCGGCGGCAGACTGCCGGGATGGACATCATCATCAGGGCCGTACGGCCCGAGGAGTACGACGCTCTGGGCGAACTCACGGCGCGGGCCTATCTCGACGACGGGCACCTGGACTTCGGCGAGGACGACACGTACCTGCACGTGCTGCGCGACGTGGCCCGGCGGGCCGGTGAGGCCGAGGTGCTCGTGGCCGTGGACGCGGCGGGCACGGTCCTGGGCGGGGTGACCTTCACGCCGGGCGGCCGGCCGTGGGCCGACATCGCCGCCGACGACGAGGCGGAGTTCCGGATGCTGGCGGTCGCGAAGGACGCGCGCGGCCGGGGTGTCGGCGAGGCGCTCGTACGGGCCTGTGTGGAGCGGGCACGGGCCCTGGAGGGCTGTGTACGGATCCGGCTCTCCACCCAGCCCGGCATGGCCTCAGCGCACCGGATCTACGAGCGGATGGGCTTCGTCCGCACCCCCGAAAGGGACTGGAAGCCGATTCCGGACATGGACCCCCTGCTCACCTACGGCCTGGAGCTCTGAGCGCCAACGACACAACATGTGGGGGGTGCTTCGAGGGGCGCCCCCCACATGTATGCTCATGCTCGCTGTCCTCGCAGGGGAATCCGGTGGAAATCCGGAACTGTCCCGCAACGGTGTGGTTTCGGCGTACTTGCACGCCTGCCGAGTCCGAAGACCTGTGGACAGCGCGCCCGGTCCGTCCGTTCCGGGTGCCACAGACGTCCGGGCCTCGCGGAATGGGCCGTGGCGCGGCGCATCCCTGCGTACGGGTGCCCGCCGCCCGCCTCCCCGCCGGCCCCGAGCCGAGCGAGGGAGAGCCCCCACGTGACCATCGCGCCCGCCGATCCGGCCGCAGCGATCGAGAGCGACGGTAACGAGAGCGACGGACCCGGGACCGTGCTTCTGCGGACCCTGACCGATCTCACCGCCGACCTCCCCGACACCGACCCCGGCAAGGTCGCCGCCGCCGCGCTGCGCGGCCGCAACGCCGGTTCGGACGAGGCGGAGCTGCGCGAGCTGGCCACCGAGGCGGCCGCGGGTCTCATCGCCGAGGACCCGGCGTACTCCCGGCTCGCCGCCCGGCTCCTGACGATCACCATCGCGGACGAGGCGGCCGGCCAGGGCTCGGTCACCTTCTCCGCCTCGGTCGCCGTGGGGCACCGCGAGGGCCTGATCGCCGACCGTACGGCCGAGTTCGTGACGCTGCACGCCGCCCGGCTCGACGCGCTGATCGACGCGAAGGCAGACGACCGCTTCGGCTACTTCGGTCTGCGCACCCTCTACTCGCGCTACCTGCTGCGTCACCCGATCACCCGCAAGGTGATCGAGACCCCGCAGCACTTCATGCTGCGCGTCGCCGCCGGCCTCGCCGAGGACGACTCGACCCGCGCGCTGGACGAGGTCGCGGCGCTGTACGGGCTGATGAGCCGGCTCGACTACCTGCCCTCCTCCCCCACGCTCTTCAACTCCGGCACCCGCCACCCGCAGATGTCCTCCTGCTACCTGCTGGACTCGCCGCAGGACGAGCTGGACTCCATCTACGACCGCTACCACCAGGTCGCGCGCCTGTCGAAGCACGCCGGCGGCATCGGCCTGTCGTACTCCCGTATCCGCTCCCGCGGTTCGCTGATCCGTGGCACCAACGGGCACTCCAACGGCATCGTGCCGTTCCTGAAGACGCTGGACGCCTCCGTCGCGGCCGTGAACCAGGGCGGGCGGCGCAAGGGCGCGGCCGCGGTCTACCTGGAGACCTGGCACGCGGACATCGAGGAGTTCCTGGAGCTGCGCGACAACACCGGTGAGGACGCCCGGCGTACGCACAACCTGAACCTGGCGCACTGGATCCCGGACGAGTTCATGCGCCGCGTGAACGCGGACGCCGAGTGGTCGCTGTTCTCCCCGGCGGACGTGCCCGAGCTCGTCGACCTGTGGGGCGAGGAGTTCGACGCCGCGTACCGCAAGGCGGAGGCGGCGGGCCTGGCCCGCAAGACCATGCCGGCCCGTGACCTGTACGGCCGGATGATGCGGACCCTGGCCCAGACCGGCAACGGCTGGATGACCTTCAAGGACGCCTCGAACCGTACGGCCAACCAGACCGCCGAGCCAGGCCACACGGTCCACTCCTCCAACCTCTGCACGGAGATCCTGGAGGTCACGGACGACGGCGAGACCGCGGTCTGCAACCTGGGCTCGGTCAACCTCGGCGCGTTCGTGGCCGGTGGCGACATCGACTGGGAGCGGCTCGACGCGACCGTCCGTACGGCCGTCACGTTCCTCGACCGGGTCGTGGACATCAACTTCTACCCGACCGAGCAGGCGGGCCGCTCCAACTCCCGCTGGCGCCCGGTGGGCCTGGGCGCGATGGGCCTCCAGGACGTCTTCTTCCAGCTGAAGCTGCCCTTCGACTCCCCCGAGGCGCGCGCGCTGTCGACCCGTATCGCCGAGCGGATCATGCTCGCCGCGTACGAGGCGTCCGCCGACCTCGCCGAGCGCAACGGCCCACTGCCGGCCTGGGACAAGACCCGCGCGGCCCGCGGTGTCCTGCACCCCGACCACTACGACGTGGAGCTGAACTGGCCGGAGCGCTGGACGGCGCTGCGCGAGCGGATCGCGGCCGTCGGCATGCGCAACAGCCTGCTCCTGGCCATCGCGCCGACGGCGACCATCGCCTCGATCGCGGGCGTGTACGAGTGCATCGAGCCGCAGGTCTCCAACCTCTTCAAGCGCGAGACGCTCTCCGGCGAGTTCCTCCAGGTCAACTCGTACCTCGTCGACGAGCTGAAGCGGCTGGGCGTGTGGGACGCGCAGACCCGTGAGGCGCTGCGCGAGTCCAACGGCTCGGTGGCGGGCTTCACCTGGGTCCCGGCCGAGGTGCGCGAGCTGTACCGGACGGCGTGGGAGATCCCGCAGCGCGGCCTGATCGACATGGCGGCGGCGAGGACCCCGTTCCTGGACCAGAGCCAGTCCCTGAACCTCTTCCTGGAGACCCCCACCATCGGCAAGCTGTCGTCGATGTACGCGTACGCCTGGAAGCAGGGGCTGAAGACGACGTACTACCTGCGTTCGCGCCCGGCGACCCGGATCGCCCGCGCGGCCCAGGCGTCGACCGTGGCCGCCACCCCGATCCCCGTCCAGGCGACCCCTGAAGAGGCCGTCGCCTGCTCCCTTGAGAACCCCGAGTCCTGCGAGGCCTGCCAGTAATGAGCTCCACCGAGAAGAACCTGCTCGACCCGGGCTTCGAGCTGACTCTGCGTCCCATGCGCTACCCGGACTTCTACGAGCGCTACCGGGACGCGATCAAGAACACCTGGACGGTGGAGGAGGTCGACCTCCACTCCGACGTCGCCGACCTCGCGAAGCTGACGCCGGGCGAGCAGCACATGATCGGCCGCCTGGTCGCGTTCTTCGCGACCGGTGACTCGATCGTCGCGAACAACCTCGTGCTGACGCTCTACAAGCACATCAACTCCCCCGAGGCGCGCCTCTACCTCTCGCGCCAGCTGTTCGAGGAGGCTGTGCACGTCCAGTTCTATCTGACGCTGCTCGACACCTACCTGCCCGACCCGGACGACCGCGCCGCCGCGTTCGCCGCCGTCGAGAACATCCCCTCCATCCGCGAGAAGGCGCAGTTCTGCTTCAAGTGGATGGACTCGGTCGAGAAGATCGACCGCCTGGAGACCCAGGCCGACCGCCGCCGCTTCCTGCTGAACCTGATCTGCTTCGCCGCGTGCATCGAGGGCCTGTTCTTCTACGGCGCCTTCGCGTACGTGTACTGGTTCCGGTCCCGCGGTCTGCTGCACGGCCTGGCGACCGGCACCAACTGGGTGTTCCGCGACGAGACGATGCACATGAACTTCGCCTTCGAGGTCGTGGACACCGTCCGCAAGGAGGAGCCCGAGCTGTTCGACGACGCGCTCCAGCAGCAGGTCACCGACATGCTGAGGGAGGCCGTGGAGGCGGAGCTGCAGTTCGGCCGCGACCTGTGCGGCGACGGCCTGCCGGGCATGAACACCGAGTCGATGCGCGAGTACCTCCAGTGCGTCGCCGACCAGCGCCTCCAGCGCCTGGGCTTCGCCCCGGTGTACGGCTCCGAGAACCCGTTCGCGTTCATGGAGCTCCAGGGCGTCCAGGAGCTGACGAACTTCTTCGAGCGCCGCCCGTCCGCGTACCAGGTGGCGGTCGAGGGCTCGGTGGACCTCGACGAGGACTTCTGACGCTTCACCTCTGAGGGCTGCCCGCACGTCGTGCCGGGCAGCCCTCGGCTGTGCGTGACCCTCAGCCCTGGGACACGTCTCCGCCCGCGTTGCCCATCATGCGCTGCAGTACCTTCAGGGTGATCAGGTATTCCTCGTCGGGGATGCCCGCGTGCACGCGCTCCCGGTTGGCCCGCTGGGTCTCGGCCGCGCGCTGGTGCAGCGCCCGGCCTTCTTCGGTGATCCGCAGTCGGCCGGCCGCGTCGGCGACGAGCAGCTTCCGCTCGACCAGAAGGTCGATGTCGGGGGCCAGGCCGGCGCCGACGTCCAGGTTGGCCTGCTGGGCGGTGATCACCTCGTCCCGGGTGGCACCGGTCTCGCTGTGCAGCACCTGGTGCAGCACCCACCACTGGGGCTGTGTGATCCCGATCGCCGCGAGCCGCCCCCTGACGTACGCGGTCAGCGTCTTGTTCGCGGCCCATGTCCAGTACCCGATCGGCTGGTTCACCAGCTCCGCGTCGTCGTGCGAGTACGTCATCGTGTCTGCTCCTCTCACCGCGCTCTCCATGATCACCAGCGTCTCGTCCCCTCTCCCAGAAGTCCAAGAGACAGCTGTTCTCGCAACTAGCATCTCTGCTTATGGAACTCCGTCAGCTGCGGTACTTCGTCGCCGTCGTCGAGGAAGCCAATTTCACCCGCGCCGCCACCGCCCTGCATGTGGCGCAGCCGGGGGTGAGTGCGCAGATCCGGCAGCTGGAGCGGGAGTTCGGGCAGCCCCTGCTGGACCGCTCCGGCCGCACGGTGACCACGACCGAGGTGGGCGAGGCGGTCCTTCCCTACGCGCGGGCGGCACTTGCGGCGGTCGAGGGGATGCGGCAGACGGTGGACGAGTTCACGGGACTGGTCCGGGGACATGTCACCCTCGGCCTCGTCTCGGGCGCCGCCACCGAGGAGTACGACATGGCGACCCTGCTCGCCGACTTCCACGACGAGCACCCGCAGGTCGAGATCTCCCTCATCGAGGACACGTCGGAACGCATGCTCACCGCCCTGCGCCGGGGCGAACTCGACCTCGCCGTCGTCGGCCTCGCCGACGACGACTCCCCGCCGAACATCAACCTTGAGATCTTGATCGACACTCCCCTGGTCGCCGCCATGGCACCGGACGACCCCCTGCTCCTCCCCGGCCGGACCGCGCTCCCCCTGACCGCGCTCGCCGATCGCCCGCTCATCAGCCTTCCGCGGGGCACCGATATACGCGATGTACTCGAACGCGCCTGCAGGCAGGCCGGTTTTCAGCCGCGCGTCGCCTTCGAGGCCGCCGCACCGACCCTGCTGGCACGTTTCGCCGCCCGCGGCCTCGGGGTCGCCATCCTCCGGGAGGACCCGCCCGAAGCCGCGGCCGCCCTCGGCCTGCGCACTCTCCCCCTGACCTCTCCCGCCCTGCGCGGGCGGATCGCCCTCGCCTGGCCGGCGGGCGGCCCCACCGGTCCGGCGGCCAAGGCCGTCCTCAGCCGCATGCGGAAGGGCATCCCCCAGGCCCGATAGGCTGCCCGCCATGGGTTCTCACGCGCGTACGCGCCTCGTGGCGTGCGCCGCGGCCGTGCTCACCGTCGCCGTCGGCCTGGGGATCAGGTCCGTGGCGTCGGGCCTCGTCGCCAAGTACGCGGGGGACGCGCTCTACACGGTGCTGATCCTGACCCTGGTGGTGCTGCTCGCACCCCGGGTGCGGCCCGTCACGGCGGCGGGGATCGCCCTCGGCTTCAGCTGCGCGGTGGAGCTGTTCCAACTGAGCGGCGTACCAGCGGAGCTGGCCGAGCACAGCACGCTCGCGCGGCTCGTGCTCGGTACGTCGTTCAACGCGCCGGACCTGTTCTGGTACGCGATCGGCGCGGCGGTCGGCTGGGCCGTCCACCGCGCCGTGGCAGGACGCGTCCGCGAGGATCAGTCGTTCGGGACGGTCTCGTAGCGCGGGGTTCCCTCGGCCATCTGGCGCAGGGCGTCCTTGCGGTCGCGCTTGGAGAGGCGGTCGATGTACAGGTAGCCGTACAGGTGGTCCGTCTCGTGCTGGAGGCAGCGGGCGAAGTAGCCGGTGCCGCGGACCTTGATCGGGTTGCCCTGGGCGTCCTGGCCGTGCACCTCGGCGTAGTCCGGGCGGGCCAGCGAGGCGTACGCGGTCGGCACCGACAGGCAGCCCTCGTTGGAGTCGTCCAGCAGGCGGCGGTCGGCCGGCAGGTCCTGGAGCACCGGGTTGACCACCACGCCGGTGTGCCGCACGCCCTCGTCGTCGGGGCAGTCGTAGACGAAGACCTTCAGGTCGACGCCGATCTGGTTCGCGGCCAGGCCCACGCCCTCGGCCGCCTTCTGGCTGGCGAACATGTCGTCGATCAGCGCCGCGAGCTTGTCGTCGAACTCGGTGACGTCCTTGCACTCCTTGTGGAGCACCGGGTTGCCGACGACCGTGATCGGGCGCACCGTGCCGCGCTCGCGGTACGCGAGCTCGCGCGCCTCGCAGTCCTCCGTGTCGACGACGAACCCGTCGTTGATCTGCTCGTCAGTCTCCTGCTGCGCCATTCCGCCGCACGCCTTCCTCAGAACCCCAGTCGATGGTCCCGTACAGCCTACGGGCTGTGGTCAGCAGACTTCTTCGAGATCCCGCCACTCACGGCTGTCGGGGCTGTCCGCCACCCAGCCGTCGAGTAGGCCCCGGACCAGGCCCACGGGCGCCGCGATACCGCACTCGCGCTCGGGCACCCAGAGCTCGCCGGGCGAGCGGTGGCCGAGGGGGCCGGGGTGGCCCGGTTCGCTGTGGTCGTGCGGGTCGAGGTGCTCGCCCTCGCCCTCGGCGCTGGGCATGGTCGACTCGGAGCAGGCACGGCACAGCAGCCGGACCGACGAGGACCAGTCCTCGGCGGCGAAGCCGGCGTCGGCGGCGAGCTGCTCCAGTGCGTCCCGGTCGGCCTCGGTCGCGGCCTCCAGGAGGACCACCCAGGTGGGGACGGGCGACGGGGCCCACAGCTCGATCTCGTCGAAGACGGGGTAGGACGGGCCCGCGGTCGTCGTGCGCTCGCCGTTGGGCACGCCATCGTGCAGGACGACCTCGCCCCAGCGCCGGCCGGAGGACGGCAGCGGGATGGAGAGCACCTCGATACGGGCCGGGTCGAGCCTGCGGCCCCACACGACCTCGGCCTCGCCCTCCGGCGAGAGCCGGACGGCCGCGCTGCCCAGCTCCATCCCGGCGGGCTCACCCGTCGCCGCGGAGGCCCCGGGCACCTTCAGCCCGTACGCCTGCCAGGCGCGGCGGGCCAGCGGCCAGTCCTGGAGCGCGGTGGCGGCGATGCCGACGTTCCACCAGTCGGGGGCGCCGGTCTCCTTGTCGAGCAGCGCGACGGCGCGCAGCCCGGCGGCCCGGGCCTGCTCCCAGTCGTGCCGGAACTTGTGCAGCAGAGCCAGGTTGAACCAGGACTCCGAGAGCCAGGGCTCCAGATCCGCCGCGCGCGTGAGCAGCGCGCCCGCGTCCTCGTACCGGCCGTCGCCGATCAGCGTGAACGCGCGGTCGGTGGCCTGCCGCCACGAGGCGGAGGGCCGATGCCGTACCTTCCCGAAGATCCTCACGATTCCCGCCTGCCGGTCGCTTCACCCTCTTGTTCGCATCCAACCATGCCCGGTTGGACGCGCGCTCATTACCCATGGGTTACCCAGCGGGGGCCGACGCGACGCCGCCTCGCGCGAGGACTCTGGCCAGGGACTCGACGACCTCCGGGTGGTAGTCGCGGGCGGTCCCGAGGCGCAGGCGTTCGAGGGCTCCGAGGCCGCCTGCCGCGGTGTCTCCGGCCAGGTCGTCGTAGGCGTTGACGGTACGGACGATCCGGGCGGGCAGGGGCTGCTCGCGGTACGGGTCGGCCTGCCGTTCCACGACGACGGCGACGGCCGCGGGGACGCCGGTCTGGCGGACGACCGCGCCGCCGAGGAGCGCGATCCGGCGCTGCTCCTCGGGCGGGAGGAGGGCGGTGGCGCCCTCGGGGACGGGGTCGACGAGGGAGAGCTGCCCGATGTCGTGCATGAGCGCCGCGTACTCCAGGACGGTCAGCTCGGCCCCGGAGAGGCCCAGCTCGCGCCCGACGGCGCCGCTGAGCGCCGCGACCCTGCGGGCATGCCCCGGTGGGGTGCAGCCGGCGATCTCGGTGGCGCGGGCGAGCGAGGCGATCGTCTGCCGGTTGGTCGTGCGCACGGCGGTGTAGCGCCGGAGGGAGACCTGGGTGAGCAGCAGCGGTACGCAGAAGACGGGCAGCGCCCACAGCCCGGCGACGGCGACGCCGAGGGCCATCACGGCGCCGGTGGCGCAGACGGCGGAGCCGATGCCGAGCAGGGCGCGCAGCTCGTCGCGGAGGAGGGGGCCGTACGGGATGGGGGTCCCTCCCGTGCGCTTGGCGCCACGGGGGAGGGTGCGGGCGCGGAGCATCAGGGCGGCGAGGACGGCGTCGCACAGGGCGGTGAGGACGAGCAGGAGCAGCAGGAAGAGGGCGTACGGAGGACCCTGGCCGAGGTATTCGGTGACGTTGCCGGCGTTGTAGAGCGGCTGGAAGAGCAGCGCGGCGAAGCCGACGGTGAGGATGCGCCGGGCCAGGTCGTCGAGGTCGGGGCCCTTGCCGCGGGCGATGTGCGGGACGACCCCGGCGAGTCCGGCGGCGACGACGACGGCGACGATCTGGAGGACGCCGTGGGTGGTGGTGCGGCCCGCGTTCTCGCCGAGCAGGGCGTACGCGAGGGCTCCGGCGGCGGCGAGCGGCGCGGGCTCCCTCCCCCGGAGCTCTTCGAGCACGGGAGGGACCCCCGTGTTTCGTGGTGCGCCCCAGCGGGCGAGCTCGCCGAGCGCGATGAGGACGCCGAACGCGAGGGCGCTCCTGGGCTCGCTGAGCCCGTACCAGAGCGTGGAGCCGAACCCGGCGACGGTGAGCGCGAGCGCGGCCCCGTGGACCGTCCCGACAGTGACGGCCCCGGGCCTCATGCGTGGCCCTGCGGGCGGGTGAGGGGCAGCGCGTCCCCGTCCCCGTCCCCGTCGCCGGTGGAGGTGGACGTGGACGTGGAGGTGGACGTGGAGGTGACCGATCGCGGACCGGCGTCCGCCCCCGGCACCGGGACGCGGTCCCCCGGAGCACCGGGGGTGGCGCGGGCGCGACGGGTCGCCCTCCCGGCAGGCACGGACCGGGTCGCTCGCGCCGCCGCCTCCTCGCCCTGCGGCCGGTCGTCGTCGGCGGGCGTCGACCCGCGGACCTGCCCGGCGGGGGCCGGCTCGTCCGCGCCGGCGTCGCGGCGCCCGGGCACCGGTGGCGTCGATGGCATCGGTGGCATCGGTGGCATCGGAACGGTCGCCCCGGGCCCCGCCGGCTCGTCCGCCGTGACCGTCGTCTGCCAGCCGTACCGGTCGAGCGCCCGGACCAGGGCTCGTACCATCCGGGGGTCGAAGTGCGTGCCCGCGCACCGCTCCAGCTCCGCCACCGCCGTCGCCACCGGCCGCGCCCGGCTGTAGGAGCGGGTCGAGGTCATCGCGTCGAAGGCGTCGGCGACCGCCACCACCCGGGCGAACTCCGGGATCTGGCCCCCGCTGAGCCCGTACGGGTAGCCGCTCCCGTCCATCCGTTCGTGGTGGTGCAGGATCGCCGCCCGCGCCTCGCCGAGGAACCCGATCCCGCGGACCATCTCGTGTCCGTACTCCGGATGCAGTTCGATGACCCGGCGCTCCTCGGGCGTCAGCGGCCCGTCCTTCCTCAGCACCCGGGTCGGCACGCCCAGCTTGCCGACGTCGTGCAGGATGCCCGCGAAGCGGACGATCTCCAGGCGTTCCTCCGCCATCCCGAGCTCACGGGCGATCAACACGGAGGCACGGCCGACCCGTTCGCTGTGTCCGCGCGTGTACCGGTCCTTGATGTCGACGGCCTGGACCAGGGCCCGGATCGTCGCCTGGTGGGCGGCGCGTTCGCGGTGGTACTGGGCGAAGACCCAGCAGGAGATGTACATGGGGAGCAGCACGAAGAGCGCGGCGACGGGGCCGTACGTGCTGCGCCACAGCACCGCCATCATCAGCCCGGCCAGGCCGTGCACGGCGTGCGGGGCGAGGGCCCGGCCGAGGGTCCCCTGCCAGGCGGTGCGCGGCGGCACTCTCTCCGCGGTGGCCCGGATCCCGCCGTCGAGGGCGGTCAGGACCAGGCAGAAGGTGAGCGCGGAGGCCCCGGCCGGGAGCAGGACGTACGGGAAGTCGGGGGTGTGCGGCCCCCGTCCGAGGGCGTCGTCGGCGCCCAGGGCCTGCGCGACGAGCGCGGCGGCCCAGACGGCGATCGTCAGCTGGGCCGTACGCCACGCCCGGCGTACCCCCGCCGGACGCTGATCGACCCGGGCGAGCAGCGCTCCGGGCACCGCGGTGAGGGCGGCGGCGGAGGGCGGCAGGAGCAGCGCCGAGGCGAGCAGGACGGGGAAGAAGGAGCCGGCGCCCATGGGCACAGAGCCGCTGAAGACCCGGCCGAGCAGCCGGCAGCGGGCGGGCAGCTCGCACACGGCGTACAGGGTGGCGAGCAGTGCGAGGGTGCCCCAGGGGGTCTGCGCGCCGGCGCGCAGCGCGGGAAGCGCGCACCCGGCGGCGCCGAGGAGGGCGCAGCCGATGAACACGCGTGCCGCTCGTGGAATCACCATCACGCCCATCACGCCTGTCACGCTAGCGAGTTGGGCGGGGAGCGCGGGCGGTCGGCGGCCGATTCGCACCATCGGGTGATACAAGCTGATGTATGCATGAGGGCCGCCGCGATCGTGTCGCGGCGGCCCTTCAGGCAGGGGGGACAGGGACGGCGGTCACTCCTGGGCGGTCGCCGTCACATCCGTCACGTCCGTCATATCCGTCACGTCCTGCTCGGGCACCAGGTGCCCCGAGCGGATCAGGTCGATGCGGCCCATCACCTTGGCCCGCAGATCGGTGGGCACGTCGTCACTGCCGCAGCAGCGCTTGACGAGCTTCTTCACCGCCTGCTCCAGGCCGTACTTCTCCAGGCACGGGGAGCACTCCTCGAAGTGCACCTCGAACTTGGTGCAGTCACTGTCGGGCATCTCGTGGTCGAGGAACTCGTAGAGATGATCCAGGACCTCTGAGCAATCCGTCTCGTGCGGCTCTCCGCAGCTCATGAGCCCGAGCCTTTCAATTCGTTCGACTCTCCGGCGCCCGCGGGAACGAGCCCGCGGTCGCGGGCGTAGTCCTCGAGCATGCCGCGCAACTGGCGGCGGCCCCGGTGCAGTCGGGACATCACCGTACCGATGGGTGTACCCATGATGTCCGCGATCTCCTTGTACGCAAAGCCCTCTACGTCCGCCAGATAGACGGCGATGCGGAATTCCTCGGGGATCGCCTGAAGCGCTTCCTTCACGTCGGAGTCCGGCAGGTGGTCGAGGGCCTGTGACTCGGCGGACCGCAGCCCGGTCGACATGTGCGACTCGGCGCGGGCGAGCTGCCAGTCCTCGATCTCCTCGGCAGCGCTGCGCTGGGGTTCGCGCTGCTTCTTGCGGTACGAGTTGATGAAGGTGTTGGTGAGGATGCGGTACAGCCACGCCTTCAGGTTCGTACCCTCGCGGAACTGGTGGAACGAGCCGTACGCCTTGGCATACGTCTCCTGCACCAGGTCCTCGGCGTCTGCGGGGTTGCGCGTCATGCGCAGCGCGGCGGAGTACATCTGGTCGAGGTATCCGAGGGCGTCCCGCTCGAAGCGCGCGTTGCGCTCCTCGGTCGTCTCCTCGGGGCCGTCGTCGGTCCCTGTGTCGGTCCCAGTGACCGGACCCACCTCCTCCAGCGCTGCGGCGAACCCGAATGCGGACCCGCTCGTTTCGGAGGATAGACGAGGAACCGCTCCGCCCGCCGCCCGAATAGGGGCGTTCTTGGGCGCAGGCAGCACTGTCCAGTCGAGGTCAGCGGCCTGCGCGCGCTCGGGGCAGATGGTCGAACCCATGCGACGGACTCCCTCTTCCTTGCTCTCACACCGACATGGGTCACAACCGTGGACGCCCGCTCAGCATTCCCGGAGTGACGCGACCCACCCGGAGACGTCTCGGACGATGAGATCGAGGGCTTCGTCCTGTGCGAGGGGCGCGCGCTTGGCGACGGCGAAGCCGTGATCGCCGTACGGCACCTCCACGAATCCGTACTCCCCTTCGGGGAATTCCCCGGGCTTCCCGAAGGGGTCGTTGCCGCCCTGGACGACGAGGGTGGGCAGGCCGGTGGCGAGGAGCTCGTCGGCGCGGGACTTCTCCGGCTTGCCCGGCGGGTGCAGCGGGAAGCTCAGGGCGAGCACGGCGGTGGCGCCCAGCTCCTTCCCGGTCCGGCAGGCGACCCGGGCGCCGGCGCTGCGGCCGCCCGCGATCACGGGCAGGCCGGGCTCGGCGAGGGCGGGCCAGATCCCGCGCCACCCGGTGTCCAGGGTCTTCGGCGCGGGCGCCACCTTCTTCCCGGCGACCCGCCAGGGCTGCTCGACAAGCGCGACGGTCACCCCCTGCGCGGGCAGCGCGCCGGCCAGTGCCTGGAGGTCGCGTGCCTCGATGCCGCCCCCGGCCCCGTGGCTGAGGGCCAGGACCGCCCACGGCTTCTTCCCGGGGTGCCAGGTGATCCGGGCGTCCCCGGCCTCGGTCGATACGATCTCGCTCTTGGTCACCCGATCATCCTGCCGCGCGGGACCGTCCGGCGCGGCGCTCAGAACAGCGTGCCGACCTCCGGACCGTCCAGCTCCTTCAGGAGCTCCGGGCCGTTGTTGCGGACGTTGCTCACGGCCGTCGCCACCGGGTACGCCCGCATGAGTCCCCCGGGCGGCGGTACGAGCAGACCCTTCAGCTCCTCCACGTCCGTGCGCCGCGGGTCCAGCCACGCGTCCCAGCGGTCCGGGGTCAGCATCAGCGGCATCCGGGGGTGGATGTCCGCGAGCGACCGGGGGCCTTCCTCAGGAGCCACTCCCAGGGGTCCGGTCTCCGCCTCGGTCGTGATGACGGAGCAGGTCACCCACCAGGCCTCCGGGTGGTCGTCCGGCAGGGTGCGGTCGCGCCAGAACTCGTAGAGCCCGGCCATCGCGAAGACCGAGCCGTCGGCCGGGGTCACGAAGTACGGCTGCTTCCTCGGCCGCTTCTTCTTCCCCTCGACCTCCAGGTCCCGCTCCCCGGCCCCGGTCACCCACTCGTAATAGCCGTCCGCCGGCAGGATGCACCGGCGCGCGGAGAACGCCCGGCGGAACGACGGCTTCTCGTGCACGGACTCGGCCCGCGCGTTGATCATCCGGGCCGCGCCCTCCGGCGTCTTGGACCAGGAGGGTACGAGTCCCCACTTCAGCGTCCGCAGCTGGCGAACCGGCCGCGGCGAATCCGCGTCTTTGAGAGGACGCTCCAGAACCGCGTAGACCTCCTTGGTGGGGGCCACGTTCCAGTCCGGAGCCAGGGTCTCCTCGGGCTCCCACTTCTCGACCTCGAAGACACCCACCAGGTCCTCGGGCCGCCTGCTCGCTGCAAACCGTCCGCACATACGTGCCACACTGCCACTCCCTCCCGTCGCCCGACCACCACCCCTCAACGACGGTGCTCCGCACCGGCACCTTCTTGATCCCACCCGAGGAGACAGTCCACAACATGACCGAAGTCCTCGGCACGCAGCCCGCCCCGGAACTGTGGCTGGTGATCGCGACCGCCGTCGCCGCCCTCGCCGTCACCCTCCCCCGCGCGATATGGCGGCTGTCCCGCAACGCCATCACCATCGCCCACGAGGGCGGCCACGGTCTGATCGCGCTCGTCACCGGCCGCCGCCTCCAGTCCATCCGGCTCCACTCGGACACCAGCGGGCTCACCGTCTCCCGCGGCCGCCCGAGCGGCCTCGGCATGATCCTCACCGCGGCCGCCGGCTACACCGCCGCCCCGCTGCTCGGCCTCGGCGGCGCCTGGCTGCTCGCCGCCCACCGGATCACGCTCCTCCTCTGGGTCGCCACCGCGCTCCTGCTGGTCATGCTCGTGATGGTCCGCAACGCGTACGGGATCTTCACCGTCCTCCTCACGGGCGCCGCGTTCCTCCTGGTCTCCTGGCTGACCGGCCCGGACGTCCAGTCGGCGTTCGCGTACTCCGTCGTCTGGTTCCTCCTCGTCGGAGGCGTCCGCCCGGTCTTCGAGCTGCAGGGGAAGCGACGCCACGGCGGGGCGCCGGACTCCGACGCCGACCAGCTCGCCCGGCTCACCCACGTCCACCCGGTGATGTGGCTGTTCCTCTTCCACGCGGTCTCGATCTGCTCCCTGATCGGCGGAGGCCGCTGGCTGCTGGGGCTCTAGTCGGTGTGGGCCCCACTAAAGTGAGGGCATGACCGAAAGCTCCGCGCACTCCGACCCGACGACCTACGACCTCTGGCCCGCCCCCTATGCGAGCGGTGCCGTCGACGCGACCGTCACCGTGCCCGGATCCAAGTCGGTCACCAACCGCGGTCTGGTCCTCGCCGCGCTCGCCGCCGAGCCTGGCTGGCTGCGCCGCCCGCTGCGCTCCCGCGACACGCTCCTGATGGCGGAGGCCCTGCGCACCCTCGGCGTGAAGATCGAGGAGGGCGTCGGCCCCGACGGCACGGGCGAGGCGTGGCGGATCATCCCGGCCGGTCTTCGCGGCCCGGCGACCGTCGACGTCGGCAACGCCGGAACGGTCATGCGCTTCCTGCCGCCGGTCGCCGCCCTCGCCGACGGTCCGGTGCACTTCGACGGGGACGCCCGTTCCCACGAACGGCCGCTGCACGGGGTGATCGACGCGCTGCGCGTGCTCGGCGCCCGGATCGACGACGACGGGCGCGGCGCGCTGCCGATGACCGTGCACGGCGGCGGCGCCCTCGACGGCGGCCCGGTGGAGATCGACGCCTCGTCGTCCTCCCAGTTCGTCAGCGCCCTGCTGCTCTCGGCGCCCCGCTTCAACCAGGGGGTGGAGGTACGCCATGTGGGCGCGAAGCTGCCCTCCCTCCCGCACATCCGGATGACCGTCGACATGCTCCGCGTGGTCGGCGCCCAGGTCGACGAGCCGGAGACCGGTGGCGAGCCGAACGTCTGGCGGGTCTCCCCCTCCGCGCTCCTCGGCCGGGATCTGGTCGTCGAGCCGGACCTGTCCAACGCCCAGCCGTTCCTGGCCGCCGCGCTGGTGACCGGCGGCCGGGTCACCGTTCCCGACTGGCCGGCCAGGACCACCCAGCCCGGTGACGCGCTGCGCGAGATCTTCACCGAGATGGGTGGCTCCTGCGAGCTGACCGACGCGGGCCTCACCTTCACCGGTACCGGCCGGATCCACGGCATCGACGTCGACCTGAGCGAGGTCGGCGAGCTGACGCCCGGCATCGCGGCGGTCGCCGCGCTCGCCGACTCGCCCTCCACGCTGCGCGGTGTCGCCCATCTGCGGCTCCACGAGACGGACCGCCTGGCGGCCCTGACGAAGGAGATCAACGAGCTCGGCGGTGATGTGACGGAGACCGAGGACGGACTGCACATCCGCCCCCGCCCGCTGCACGGCGGCGTCTTCCACACGTACCACGACCACCGGATGGCGACGGCGGGCGCGATCATCGGCCTCGCGGTCGAGGGCGTGGAGATCGAGAACGTGGCGACGACGGCCAAGACCTTGCCCGACTTCCCCAGGATGTGGACCGAAATGCTCGGAGTCTGAGTCATGCGGCGTTACGGCAAGCACACCGACGAGGACGACATCCGCCAGCGTCCCAACCCCAAGGGCAACCGTCCCCGGACCAACATCCGTCCCAAGCACGAGGAAGCGGTCGAGGGCATGGTCCTCACCGTGGACCGGGGCCGGCTCACCTGTCTCGTCGACGACCGTGTGGTCATGGCGATGAAGGCGCGGGAGCTGGGCCGCAAGGCCGCCGTCGTCGGCGACCGCGTCTCGATCGTGGGCGATCTGTCCGGCGAGAAGGACACGCTGGCCCGGATCGTACGGATCGGTGAGCGCAGCTCCGTACTCCGCCGAACGGCCGACGACGACGACCCGTTCGAGCGGGTGGTCGTCGCCAACGCCGACCAGCTGGCGATCGTCACCGCGCTCGCCGATCCCGAGCCCCGTCCGCGGCTGATCGACCGCTGTCTGGTCGCCGCGTACGACGGCGGGCTCACTCCGCTGCTCGTGCTGACGAAGTCGGACCTGGCCCCGCCGGACGAGCTCCTGGAGATGTACGGCGCGCTCGGTGTGCCCCATGTGGTGACCACCCGCGACGAGTTCGTGGACGGCGTCGCCGCCGAACGGGTCCACGAGCATCTGACGGGGCGGACCACCGCGTTCGTCGGGCACTCCGGTGTCGGCAAGACGACGCTGGTCAACGCCCTCGTACCGAAGGACCGGCGGCGGACCACGGGCGTGGTCAACGCGGTCACGGGCCGCGGCCGGCACACCACCACCTCGGCGCTCGCGCTGCCGCTGAACGACCCGGCCGGCGGCTGGGTGATCGACACCCCGGGCGTGCGGTCGTTCGGGCTCAACCACGTCGACCCGTCCCGGGTGATCCTCGCCTTCCCGGATCTCGTCCCCGGTACGGAGGACTGCCCGCGGGCCTGCGGCCACGACGAGCCGGACTGCGCGCTGGACGCGTGGGTGGCCGACGGGCACGCCGATCCGGCGCGGCTGAACTCGCTGCGGCGGCTGCTGGCCACGCGGGAGCGACGCGAAGGCGACTGAGTCGAGCACGTTTGCGGCCGCTCGCTGTTGGTAAGTGCATAATCGCACCAAGTTCGCACCAAGTGCGACGAAGCAGTCACCGACGGCGTGGGAGGCACTGACGATGGCGTGGCTGCTGGTGGTGGTCGCCGGGCTCCTGGAGACGGGGTTCGCGGTGAGCCTGAAGCTCTCGCACAGTTTCACCCGGCTCTGGCCGACCATCGCCTTCGTGATCTTCGCGCTCGGAAGCTTCGGACTGCTCACCCTCGCGCTGCGCAAGCTGGACGTCGGTCCGGCCTACGCCGTGTGGACCGGGATCGGCGCGGCGGGGACCGCGATCTACGGCATGATCTTCCTCGGTGACGTCGTGTCGACCCTGAAGATCGTTTCGATCACGCTGGTGATCGTGGGCATCGTCGGCCTCCAGCTCTCGGGCGGCGCCCACTGAGCGTCCGTGGCAGCGGGCTCGGGGGCGACGACGTACGACAGCGCGAGGCGCAGGACGACCTCGCACGAGCCCGACAGCAGGCCGTCGTCCGGGCCCAGGGCCGTCGCGGCCCGGTCCCTCGCGAGTCCGAGCAGATCGGCGGGGGACGGCACCCCCGCGTCGGCGCGGCGCTGGGCGGGGACGACGGAGGCGCGGGCTCCGGTCCTGGCGGGGCGCGGCGTGGGCAGCCGCTCGCCCCAGCAGCCGGTGAGCAGGGCGCGCAGCAGGGGCCGGGTGCCGGCCTCGGCGACGGTCCACTCCGCGACGGCGGCGAGGTTCCGCGCGGGCGGGGCGGGCTCGGCGAGGACCGCCTCCACTCCCTGGAGGTAGGCGTCGGCCTCGCGTCGTACCAGCGCGCGGGCCAGCCCCTCCTTGCTGCCGAACTCGTTGTAGAGGGTCTGCCGGGAGACACCCGCGGCGGCGGCGACGTCGACCATCCGGACCGCGGACCAGGGCAGCCCCGCCAGGGCCGCGAGTGCGGCGTCCAACAGGGCCTCACGGGCAGTCGGCATCGTCGCCTCCCGGCCAGAACGGTTCTGCGCTCAGAGTTGACGGGTCGCCACACACTGTCAAGGGCTCCCGTGGGGCGATGTCCCTTCGAGGGATAGAGTTTCGACCATGGCCGACTACCACGACGATCTGCGCCTCGCCCATGTCCTCGCGGATGCCGCCGACGCGGCCACGATGGACCGGTTCAAGGCACTCGACCTGAAGGTCGAGACCAAGCCGGACATGACACCGGTGAGCGAGGCCGACAAGGCCGCCGAGGAGCTGATCCGCGGCCAGCTCCAGCGTGCCCGGCCGCGCGACGCGATCCTCGGCGAGGAGTACGGCGTGGAGGGCACCGGCCCGCGCCGCTGGGTGATCGACCCGATCGACGGCACCAAGAACTACGTGCGCGGGGTGCCGGTCTGGGCGACCCTGATCGCGCTGATGGAGGCCGGTGACACCGGGTTCCAGCCGGTGGTCGGCGTGGTCTCGGCACCGGCGCTCGGCCGTCGCTGGTGGGCGGCGAAGGGCGCGGGCGCGTACACGGGCCGCAGCCTGACCTCGGCGACGCGGATCCACGTCTCGAAGGTCTCGCAGCTCGCCGACGCCTCGTTCGCGTACTCGTCGCTGAGCGGCTGGGAGGAGCGGGGCCGCCTGGAGGGCTTCCTCGACCTCACGCGCGCGTGCTGGCGGACCCGCGCGTACGGCGACTTCTGGCCGTACATGATGGTCGCCGAGGGCGCGGTGGACATCTGCGCCGAGCCGGAGCTCTCGCTCTGGGACATGGCGGCGACGGCGATCGTCGTCCAGGAGGCGGGCGGCACGTTCACCGGCCTGGACGGCCGGCACGGCCCGCACAGCGGAAACGCGGCCGCGTCGAACGGTCTGCTCCACGGTGAGCTGCTGAGCTACCTCAACCAGAAGGACTGACCGCCCCGCATGCCCCGGGGGCGCCTCGCGCGCCCCCTTGTCGGCCCCCTCGCCCGGTGTCACTCTGAGAGTCCCCCCACTTGTGAACTTGTGCATCCTCTCCTCAGGCGCCTCCGGCGCCGGGCTTCTCATTGAAGGATTCACGAAGGAGGTGGCTCCCTTCATGCTCGTCCGTGACGCCATGAGTACGGTGGTCCTCACCATCGGTCCCGCCCATACCCTTCGCCAGGCCGCTCGACTGATGTCGGCGCGCCGCGTCGGCGCGGCGGTCGTTCTCGACACCGACGCCGGCGGGCTCGGCATCCTCACCGAACGCGACATCCTCAACTCACTCGCCCGGGACCAGGATCCCGACCACGAGACCGCGGGCTCCCACACCACCACCGACATCGTCTTCGCCGCCCCCACCTGGACTTTGGAGGAGGCGGCAGGGGCCATGACGCACGGCGGCTTCCGTCACCTCGTCGTCCTCGACGGTCATGGACCGGTCGGCATCGTCTCCGTACGCGACATCATCCGCTGCTGGTCCCCGGCACACCGGCACGCGGCGCCCATGGCGAGCTGAGCACGGGGAGGGGGTCGAGCCACGAGGCCCGGCCCCCTCCCCCTCGGAGCCCCACGGCTTGCCCGCACTCGATCCCGCAATAGACAATGTCCAAGTCCAGTGGACATCCAGAGTCACACCCGTTCGGGACCCCGACCCTCCCGCTGTTAGTCTGGTCCTCATGAGCGACCTGTTGGAACGACTGCGCGGCCGCGGCTGGCGGATGACCGCGCAGCGGCGTGTCGTGGCCGAGGTCCTCGACGGGGATCATGTGCATCTGACCGCCGACGAGGTCCACGCCCGCGCTGTGGAGCGGCTCCCCGAGATCTCGCGGGCGACCGTCTACAACACGCTGGGTGAGATGGTCACGCTCGGCGAGGTCATGGAAGTCGCGACGGACGGCCGCGCCAAGCGGTACGACCCGAACGCCCACCGCCCGCACCAGCACCTGGTCTGCGGCCGCTGCGGCGCGATCCGTGACGTCCACCCGGCAGGCAACCCGCTGGCGGACCTCCCCGACTCGGAGCGCTTCGGCTTCACGATCTCGGACGTCGAGGTCACGTACAGGGGCATCTGCCCGAACTGCGCGGCGTCCGCCTGAGACACGCGAAAGGCCCCCCGACTCCGATCGGGGGGCCTTTCGCGTACCCGTCGTGCACGCAGCCGCCTACGACGAAGACCCGGATCCAGTGACTGGATCCGGGCCTTCGTTGCTACTGAGTAGCGGGGACAGGATTTGAACCTGCGACCTCTGGGTTATGAGCCCAGCGAGCTACCGAGCTGCTCCACCCCGCGTCGGTGAACCCAACCTTACGGGACCCCCTCCACCAGCGCAAATCGCTTAAGCGGTGAGCTCCTGGTGCAGCGCCTCGCTCAGCCGCGCCGCCCGCTCCGCCACCTCCGCAGGCCCGAGCTCCACCGCCCGCGCGCACCAGCGCCGCCCCTCCGTCAGCTCTCCCCGCCGCGCCGCGAGCAGCGCGAGCCGGAGCGCGGCGCGGCCGTGGCCGGCGCGGGCGGCGCGGGTCCACCACAGGGCCGCCTCGCGCTCACTGCCCTCGCGGGCGAGGAGCAGGCCGAGGTTGAAGGCGCCGTTACGACTGCCGGCCTCCGCGGCCTCGCGGTACCAGTGGGCCGCGTCCGCCACGTCACCGCGTGCGGCGGCCAGCATGCCGACCCGTACCTGTGCACGCCGGTGCCCCTGCTGGGCGGCGCGCTCGTACCACTCCTCGCACTCGCTCTTCTCCTCCGCGCGCGGGGCGCCCAGCGCGGGCGCGGCCGGCTCCGGCCGGCGCGCGTCGAGGACGGTGGCGAGCCGGAACGCGGCCTCGGCGCTGCCGCCGCCCGCCGCGCACCGCAGATGGCGCTCGGCGGTCTGCTCGTCGCCGTCCCGCAGGCTGGCGATGCCGACCTGGAGGGCGGCCTCGGTGTGCCCCGCCGCGGCGGCGCGCTCGTACCAGCTCAGCGCCGTACGGTCGTCGTCGCGACCCGCGTAGAGGATGCCGAGATTGAAGGCGGCGTCCACGCTGCCGGCCTCGGCGGCCTTGGAGAACCAGGGCTCGGCGCCGTTCGCGTCCCCTGCCTGCAGGAGCAGGACGGCGAGCGCGTTGGCGGCCTCGCGGTGGCCCGCGTAGGCGGCGCGGCGGTACCACTGCTCGGCCTGCTGGTTGCGGTCCTGGGCTGCGCAGAGCAGCCCGAGGTTGTACGCCCCGTTCACATCGCCCGCGTCCATGGCGGCGCGGTACCAGCGCTCGGCGGTCTGCTGCTCGCCACGGGCGGCGTGCAGGGCGCCGAGCGCGTTGGCGGCGTTGCCGTCGCCGTCCTGGGCGGCACGCAGCCACCACACGGCGGCGCTCTCCTCGTCACCGGAGTCACGCAGCAGGAAGCCGAGGGCGCAGGCGGCCTTGGCCTCGCCCTCCTTGGCCGAGCTGAGGTACCAGCGCCCGGCCTCCTTGAGTTCGCCCCGCTGCTCCAGGATGACGCCGAGGTGCAGCGCCGCCCTCCGGTGTCCCCGCGCGGCGGCCTGCCGGAACCACTGCTCGGCCTCCCCCAGCTCCCCGCCGGGCGCGGCGGCCGTGCCCGTGGCGGCGCCGCTGCCCCCCGTGTCGTGGGTGAGCGCGTCGCGGGCCGAGAGACCACCTGCGGCGGACGGGCCGCGGGTCGCCTCCTGGGCGCGGCGCTCCAGGGCCAGGGCGAGCCGGTACGCGGCCTCGCGGTGGCCCTGCTCGGCGGCGGCGCGCAGCCAGCGCTCGGCGCCGACGTCGCTGCGGTGCTCCAGGAGGTCGGCGAGGGCGTAGGCGCCCAGGGCGTGGCCCTGCTCGGCGGACTGGCGCAGCCAGTATTCGGCGGCGGGTTCGTCACCGCGCTCGCGGTGGTGGCGGCCGAGCGCGTGGGCGGCGGGCGCGGAGCCCGCGACGGCGGCGACCCGCCACCAGCCCGCGGCCTCCTCCGCGTAGCCGCGCTGGTGCAGCAGCACGCCCAGGTTGTTGGCGGCCGCGCGGTCTCCCTCGGCGGTGGCGGCGCGCAGGTACGGCTCCGCGCCGTCCAGGTCCCCGCGGCGCAGCAGCAGCGCGCCGAGCACGCTCATCGAAGCGGCGTCGCCGTTCTCGGCGGCGCGCCGGTGGCGTGCCTCGGTCTCGGTATCGGTCTCGGCGGTGGTGTCGACGGTCGCATCGACGGCCACGACGGCCTCGATGATGTCATCGGCGGCATTCTTGGCATGCCGTTGCACAAACCGCCCTGTCTCCAACAGAGTTGCCCTGTCCCCCATAAAATCCATCGTCGCACCACCCGCAACGCGCGTACACCTGGTATACCGCAGCCAGTGAGGTCACTTCAGCGTTTTGTCGACATGCCCACAGAGAGATAAGTCAAACACGTCTCACTCCAACTCGCCCCATCCCCACCGGTCTTCGGGGCGTCGGCGCGTCCCCCCGCGCACGACAAGGGCCCGGATCCTGATGGATCCGGGCCCTTGTCTTCAGTAGCGGGGACAGGATTTGAACCTGCGACCTCTGGGTTATGAGCCCAGCGAGCTACCGAGCTGCTCCACCCCGCGTCGTTGTTCCGTAAAGGTATCACGACGCGGGGTGGTGCCCGACCACGGCCGTCAGCCGCTCGGCGGGCTCGCGCTCGTCGACGGCGTCGACCCCGGCTTGGGCGCGTTGCCCGCCGGGTTCTGGTCCGTCGGCTTCTGGTCCGTCGGCTTCTGGTCGGCGGGCTTCTGGTCCGACTGCAGCTTGGCGCCGGCGTCAGCCGCCCGCTGGAGCGCCTCCTGCAGGCTCTCCTGGGCCTTGCCGTAGGCGGTCCAGTCGCCCTTCTGCAGCGCCGCCTGACCGTCGTCGTACGCCTTCTGCGCGTCCGCGATGGCCTGCTTCAGGGCCGCGTCGTTGGTGCTCGGCGTCGTCGGCGGCTTGGTGCCGGGCTGCTCCGGCTGCGGCGGCGTCACGCCCTCCACCCCGAAGACCGCGTTCAGCGCCTCGGTGAGGTTGTCCTTGAACACCGTGGTGTCCTTGGTCGTGTCACCGTCCGGCTGGTCCGCGTCCACGTACGACACCGCGACCTTCTTCAGGAGCGGGTAGAGCGCGTTGCGGCCCTGGGCGTACACCGGCTCCACGTAGAGGAAGCCGCCGTCGAGCGGGACCGTGAGCAGGTTTCCGTACTGGATGTCGGAGTCCGCGCCCTTCATGTCCCGGACGAACTGGGCCACGTCCGGAAGACCGTTGAGCTTGCTCTGCACCTGCGCGGGACCGGGTACGTCGGAGGTCACGCGCAGCAGCCTTATCCGCCCGTAGTCCTTGCTCTTCGCGTCGGCGTCGACCGCCATGAAGCCGCCCAGGTTGGGCCGCCCGTTCGGCGTGAACGTCGTCGTGAGCGAGAACCGCTGCTGCGTGTCCGCGGGCATCTTCAGGCTCAGGTAGTACGGCGGGACCGCGTTGCCGTCCTTGTTGGTCGGGTCGTCCGGCACCTGCCAGGCGTCCGAACCGCTGTAGAACTGCGCCGGGTTCGTGACGTGGTAGCGGGTCAGCAGCTCGCGCTGGACCTTGAACATGTCCTGCGGGTAGCGCAGGTGCTGCATGAGGCTGTCCTTGATCGCCTCACGCGGCTCCACGGTGCCCGGGAACGCCTTCATCCACGTCTTGAGGACCGGGTCCGCCTCGTCCCACTGGTAGAGCTTGACCGTGCCGTCGTAGGCGTCGACGGTGGCCTTCACCGAGTTGCGGATGTAGTTGACCTGGTTCTGCTGCGCCACCACCGCGCGCTGCTGGTTCCCGACCGTCAGCGCGTCGGCCGTGGTCTCCCCCAGCGTCGTACGCGAGGCGTACGGGTAGCCGTTGGTGGTCGTGTACGCGTCGACGATCCACTGGATCCTGCCGTCGACGACCGCCGGGTAGGCGTCGCCGTCGATGGTCAGCCAGGGTGCGACCGCCTCGACGCGCTCCTTGGGCGTGCGGTTGTAGAGAATCCGCGAGCCCTCGCCGATGGCCCCCGAGTAGAGGATCTGCGGCTCGCTGAACGCGACGGCGTAGGCGGCGCGGTTGAAGGCGTTGGAGAGGTTGATCCCGCTCTTGCCCTCGTAGCTGGTGGTCTTCTCGCCGTTCTCCTCGTAGTCCAGCTCCTTCTGCGGCCCGCCGACGATCGAGTACTGATCGGTCTTCTCGCCGTAGTAGATCCGCTGCTGGTACGGGCCGACCTGTCCCGTGGTCGGCAGGCCGGCCTCGGTGAAGACCGGGGAGCCGTTGGCGTCCGTCTGCGTACCCGCGGCCATGATCGCGCCGTAGCCGTGGGTGTACGTGAAGTGGTCGTTGATCCAGTTCCGCTTCGGGATGCCCTTGATGTTGAGCTCACGCAGGCCGACGACCGTGTCCTGGCCCTTGTAGCGGTCGATGTCGAGGGTCGTCGGGAACTGGTAGTACTTCCGCTTCTGCTCCAGCTGCTGGAACGTCGGCGAGACGATGTTCGGGTCGAGGAGTCGGTAGCTGGCCGCCGTGTCGGAGTCGGTGCGCAGCGTGTCCTTGTTCTTGACCGTGGACTCGCCGGAGTAGTTCTCCGGCTTCGTCGAGTCGATCGCGTACGCCTTGCGGGTCGCGTCGATGTTCTTCTGGATGTACGGCGCTTCCTTGGCCTGCTCGTTCGGCTGGACCTGGAACTTCTGCACGATGGCCGGGTACAGGCCACCGATCAGGATCGCCGACAGGACCATGAGGCCGAAGCCGATCACGGGCAGCTGCCAGGTGCGGCGCCACAGCGTCGCGAAGAAGAGCACGGCACAGATCGCGGCGATGCAGAAGAGGATCGTCTTCGCCGGCAGATAGGCGTTGGCGTCGACGTACCGCAGGCCCGTCCAGTTGCCGGCCGCCTTGAAGTCGCTGGACTTCACGGCGAGGCCGTACCGGTCGAGCCAGTACGCCACGGCCTTCAGCGAGACGAAGATGCCGAGCAGCACCGACAGGTGACCCGTGGCGGCGGCGGTGGCGCGCGCACCGGGGCTGGTGACGCGCAATCCGCCGTACAGGTAGTGGGTCAGCGCGGCGGCGATCAGCGACAGGACGGTGGCGGCGAAGCCGAAGGCGAGCAGGAAGCGGTACCAGGGCAGGTCGAAGGCGTAGAACGCCACGTCCAGCTGGAACTGCGGGTCCTTCTGGCCGAACTGCACCCCGTTCACCCACATGAGCCAGGTCCGCCACTGGCCGGAGGCCGAGGCGCCGGCGATCAGGCCCACCAGGGCGGTGATCGCGAGCAGCACCCACTTCTTGTACGGGGCCAGGCCCATCCGGTACCGGTCGAGGCTCTGCTGTTCCAGCGACATCGCGCTCAGCGGCGGCCGCAGCCGGTGCGCCAGCCAGATGTTCAGGCCGACGGCGAGCCCCATGAGCAGACCGAAGACGGCGAACAGGCCGATCTTGGTCCACAGGGTCGTGGTGAACACGGACGAGTAACGGACCGAGCGGTACCAGAGCCAGTCCGTCCAGAACCCGGCGAACATGGTGAACGCCATGGCCAGGACGGCCAGCACGCCCAGCGTCATGAGCAGGGTGCGGGCCCGCCGGGACGGCCGGCCGACTCTGATCCTTGGCCCGGACGGGCCTCCGCCGCCTCCGCGGTCCGGCATCTGGAAAGCCAACGTGCGCCCCTCGAGGTTGATGCGTCGATAAGCAGGCCCCGCGATCGTAGAGCCCACTGGTGCAACTTACTGAGGCTTTACCTAGTTCCCGTCTTCGGGGGGAGAGGAGGCAGGATGTTGGTCATGTCCAACCTTTCCTCCTCCGGCACCCCGATGGCCGCGAGCCCCCTCACCCGCGCGGTGCTCGAGATCGACGAGTACGCCTCCGGCCTCGGCTGGGACCGGCCCGCCCGGCTCTTCGCCCTGGTCGACACCGCCCGACTGCGCGCCCAGGAGCCGGGACTCGCCTCCCAGCTCGGCCTCGAAGGCGCGGAAGCCGCCGCCTTCACCCCTATCGAACAGGAGGAGCTGCCGGCCGGGAAGCCCCTCGACGAGTTCCTCGGCACCATCGCCTGGCCCGACGCCGTGGCCGGCTGCGCGCTGACGGTGGAGCGGCTGATGCTGCCCCCGTCGGCCGAGGCGTCCGTGCCGGACGGCCTTGACGAGGCCGGCCTGGCGAAGTGGGTGGCCCGGCACCCGGACCGCCAGGAGGTCCGGATGACCGTGGCCGTGCTCCGCAACGGCGCCCGCGAGGCGGCGATCCGGCTGCGGGAGAAGGACTCCCCGAGCGAGGTGCTGACCGGCGCCGACCTGGTGCCGGGCCTCGCAGACGCCCTGGCGGCGACGTTCGAGTCCTGAGGCATACGTGACAAAGGGGCGGCCCCGGTCGGTGACCGGGGCCGCCCCTTCGGCTTGCGTACCCCTAGCTCGTGGAGCAGCTGGGCAGGTTCTTCGTGTCGCCCTTGCTGAGCTTCTCCAGCGACTTCCTCGCGTCGTCGATGGTGTCCACCTTGATCAGGGTGAGGCCGTCGGGGATGTCGGAGGCGGCGGCCTCGCAGTTGTCGGCCGGGGTGAGGAAGAACTCGGCGCCGGCGTTGCGCGCGCCGACGAGCTTCATCTCGATACCGCCGATCGGGCCCACCTTGCCCTTCTCGTCGATGGTTCCCGTGCCGGCGATGAACTTGCCGTCGGTGAGGCTCTCGGGCGTCAGCTTGTCGACGATGCCGAGCGCGAACATCAGACCGGCGCTGGGGCCGCCGACGTCGGCGAGCTTGATGTCGACGGTGAACGGGAAGACGTGGTCGGTGCCGGCCTGGATGCCGACGATCGCCCGGTCGCCCTCCTCGGACTTCACGGTGGTGACGGTGACCTTCTCGGTCGCGGTGGGCTCCTTGCCGGCCTTCTCGGCCGCGGCGGCCTCCTTGGCGGGGACGATCGTGAACTCGACCCTCTCCCCCGGCTCGCGCTTGGTCACCTGCTTGGCGACGTCCCCCGGCTCCTTCACGGGGACGCCGTCGACGGACTTGATGACGTCCCCGGCGTGCAGCTTGCCCTGGGCGGGGCTGTCCTTCACGACGGAGGCGACGACGACCCGGGTGGTCACCGGGATGTTCAGCTCACCGAGGGCGGCGACCTTGGCACTCTCCTGCGACTGGCTGAACTCCTCGGCGTTCTCCTGGCTCGACTCCTCCTCCGTCTTGCCGTCCGGGTAGAGGGTCTCCTTGGGGACGACGACGTTGTCGTGGGCGAGCCAGCCGTAGACGGCCTCGACCATGTTCATCCGGTAGTCGGCACTGGTGACGCGCACCGTCGTCATGTTGAGGTGGCCGTCGGTCGGGTACGTCTGCGTGCCCGAGATCTGGAGCACGGACTCCCCGCGGGCCTCGCCGAGGGTGTTGAACGTGGGCCCCGGGCTCATCTCCGCGTACGGCACCGGGACCAGGACGCCCACACAGAGCAGAGTGATCAGGACCAGGGTGGAGGCGAGCATCGTCGCAGTGCGGCGTGGCATGGAACGACAGTACGGGACCGGTCTGTGAGTGCACCCGTGGGGCGGGTCCGTACGAGGCGCCCGACGGGGGGAAATCAGCCGGAGACGTGGCTACTGCGTACGGGGGACGCCGGTGTGGCCGGGGCCATCTCGCTCTCGGTACCGGAATGGGACCGCTCCATGGCGTCCCTGAACCGCGCGTAGCCGGCGAGCTCGGCAACGTCCCCGATGGTCTTGTTCCTCGATGCCCAGCTTCCCCATATCGCCGCGCCGACGACCGCGAAAACCGGAATCAGCAACCAGGCAAGCGCCGCCATCCCGACCTCCCATCCCCAATGAGCGACCGCAACCGACCGGAACCGGCCGATCAGCAGACTAACGATCTGCAGCAACAACGCTGCCGCCAGGGGGGCGGTTACGCAAATCGGGCGTTCGACTACCCAGAGTCGGCGCGGCGCCTTGTGCTCGACAGGAGCGGCGCCTTGCGCTCAGCAGGAGCCGACCCTCCCCCAGACTCCGTCCGGGGGGACCCCCAAACCCGTGCCTGGGGCTCAACAGGAGCCGACCCACTCCTCGGTGCCGTCGGAGAACTTCTGGTGCTTCCAGATGGGGACCTCGTGCTTGAGGTCGTCGATGAGCTTGCGGCAGGCCTCGAAGGCCTCGCCGCGGTGGGGGCAGGAGACGGCGACGACGACCGCGAGATCGCCGACCTCCAGATCGCCCACCCGGTGGACGGCCGCCAGCGCGCGGACCGGGTAGTCGGCGACGACCTTCTCGGCGACCCGGCGCAGCTCGGCCTCGGCGGAGGGGTGGCAGGAGTACCCGAGCGCGTCGACGTCCGCGCCGCCGTCGTGGTTGCGCACGGTGCCCACGAAGAGGGTCGTGCCGCCGGCCGCGTCGTCGCCGACGGCGCGGAAGACCTCGTCGACCGAGAGCGGGGTGTCGCGGATCGCGAGGAGCTTGATGGGGTCGGCTGCGGCCTGCTCGCCGGGGTGCTCGTGGGTGCGTGCCATGGTGCCCATGGTGCCGTACCGCACGGACAGCGCGGAATAGCGTTTTCGACCGGTGGGACGGACCCTCCGTAGGAGGGTCCTACATGCCGCGCCGCTTCCGCATCTGCCTGACCAGCGCCGCCGTGCCCAGCAGCGCCACCGTCGCACCGGCCGCGCCCGCCGCCGTGGCGTCCTTGCGGCCGAGCCGGCGGCCCGCGACCGTGTGCCGGCCCTCGACCTCCTCCAGGAGCGCCGCGAGCACCTCCTCGTTGGTCCACTGCGGGCGCCAGCCCGCGTCGTGCAGCCGTCCGACGCTGACCACCCAGGGGTGCATCGTGTACGCGAGGTCACCGGCCGGCGACGGCGTGAGCCCGATCCGGTGCAGCCGGGCGGCCGCGCCGAGCGCGACGGCGGAGGGCAGCTCCATGCGCCGGATCCCGGAGAGCTCCTCCACCTCCTCCTGCTCCAGCCATCCGTCGCAGCCGACCGCGAACTCCCCGTCGACCTTCTCAAGGGCCGCGTACTCCAGCGCGCTGACCAGGTCCTCGACGTGGCAGAACTGCCACGTGGGACGGGATCCGGCGACGACGAGCAGCCGGGGCGACTCGAAGTAGCGGGTCAGGGCCGTGTCCGTACCGCCGACCAGGACGGCCGGCCGGACCACGGTGACGTGCAGACCGGGGTGGGCGCGGGGCGCGCGGCGGCCGAGCCGCTCGATCTCCAGCATGTCGCCGACGCCGGTGGCCTCGGCGGTCGCTCGCAGCTCGGCGTCCTCGGAGAGCGGGATGTCGTTGTCGGGCAGCGCGCCGTAGACCATCGCGGAGGTGCAGAGCACCACGCGGTGCACGCCGGCGGCCGCGGCGGCCGTGAGCACGGTCTGCGCGCCGCGCACGTTGTAGGCCGTTCGGGCGGCGGCGTCCGATTCGAGGTCGAGGTCGAGGGCGAGGTGCACGACCACGTCGGCGCCCCGCAGCTTCTCGGCGATCGCCGGGTCGCGGACGTCGAGGATGTGCCACTGCGCCTCGGAGACCTCGCCCCGGCGCTCGTCGATGGCGATGACCTGCTTGATCTCCTCGGAGGCGGCGAGGCGCCTGGTCAGCAGGTCGCCGACCCCGGAAGCGGCGCCGGTGACCGCGACCACGGGGCCGCGCCCGGCGGACCGGGTTGAGATGTTTCGCGCTGCGCGAACCTGAGGATCTGGGGAACTCACCGGGCGTCTCCAGCGGTTGTCTTCAGTACGTACCCGAATGACGCGTACGTACCAGGTGGCGTCCATCCTGCCGCAGCCCACGGCCCGGCGGAGCACCGAGCCCATATCCGGCCCGGATGTCTACGCTGGTGGTGTGCAGCGGGCAGTCGCCGTCGGCAGGAGGCCGGCGGCCCTACGAGCCGAGGAAACCTGTGAGTGACACCCCATTCGGATTCGGCCTTCCGCCGGAGGAGCCGGAGAACGGCGACGAGGGCAAGAAGAAGGACCCCGCCGGAGGTGGCCAGGGGTCCGGCGGCCAGGGCGGCGACAATCCGTTCGGCGCCAATCCGTTCGGCTTCGGCGGTCTGCCCGGTATGGGCGGCCCCGGCGGCGCTGACAACCCCTTCGCCGCGATGTTCGGCTCGCTGAACCCCAACGACCTGGGCGCGGCCTTCCAGCAGCTCGGCCAGATGCTCTCGTACGAGGGCGGTCCCGTGAACTGGGACATGGCCAAGCAGATCGCCCGCCAGGTGGTCGCGCAGGGCACGCCCGACGGCACCAAGGACGCCAGTGTGGGTCCGGCGGAGAAGTCCGCGGTCGAGGAGGCCGTGCGCCTGGCCGACCTGTGGCTGGACGGCGTGACCTCGCTGCCCTCCGGGGCGAACACGGCCGTGGCGTGGAGCCGCGCGGAGTGGGTCGAGGCGACCCTCCCGGCCTGGCAGCAGCTGGTCGACCCGGTCGCCGAGCGGGTCGGTGCGGCGATGGGCGATGTGCTGCCCGAGGAGATGCAGGCCATGGCGGGCCCGCTGATCGGCATGATGCGCTCGATGGGCGGCGCCATGTTCGGCCAGCAGATCGGCCAGGCCGTGGGTGCGCTCGCGGGCGAGGTCGTCGGTTCGACCGATGTCGGTCTGCCGCTCGGCCCGGCCGGCAAGGCGGCGCTGCTGCCGCTGAACATCGAGGCGCTCGGCAAGGACCTGGGTGTCCCGAAGGACGAGGTGCGGCTGTACCTGGCCCTGCGTGAGGCCGCCCACCAGCGGCTCTTCGCGCATGTGCCGTGGCTGCGCGCGCATCTGTTCGGTGCGGTCGAGGGCTACGCCCGCGGGATCAAGGTCGACACCTCGAAGCTGGAGGAGGCGGTCGGCCAGCTGGACCCGACGCACCCGGAGCAGCTGCAGGAGGCACTGCAGCAGGGCATGTTCCAGCCCGAGGACACGCCGGAGCAGAAGGCGGCTCTCGCGCGCCTGGAGACGGCGCTCGCGCTGGTCGAGGGCTGGGTGGACGCGGTGGTCCACGAGGCCGCGAAGTCCCGGCTGACCTCGGCGGACGCGCTGCGCGAGACGCTGCGCAGGCGCCGGGCGAGCGGTGGTCCCGCCGAGCAGACCTTCGCGACGCTGATCGGTCTCGAGCTGCGTCCGCGCCGGCTGCGGGACGCCTCGCGGCTGTGGGCCTCGCTCACGGACGCGCGCGGTGTCGACGGCCGCGACGACCTGTGGGAGCACCCGGACATGCTGCCGACGGCGTCCGACCTGGACGACCCTGACGGCTTCGTCCACCGCGAGCAGCTCGACTTCTCGGAGATCGACAAGATGCTGGGCGAGGCGGCCGGCAAGCGGGAGCGCGCCGAGGACGACGAGGACGACACCGAGAAGTGAGCCTGCACGACGACGCGGTTCTCGCACTGAAGGCGTACGAGAGCCAGGACGAGTTGCGTCAGACCTACCTGGACCACTTGGCCGCCCACGAGGACGGCATGTGGAAGGCGTGCGAGGCCGGGCATCTGACGGCCAGTGCGCTGGTCGTGGACCCGGAGCGCGGCCGGGTGCTGCTGACGCTGCACAAGAAGCTGGGCATGTGGCTGCAGATGGGCGGCCACTGCGAGCCGGGCGACGCGACGCTCGCGGCGGCGGCACTGCGCGAGGCGACGGAGGAGTCGGGGATCCCCGGTCTGACGCTGCTGCCGGGCGGCCCGGTGCGCCTGGACCGGCACCCGATTCCGGGGCCGTGCCACTGGCATCTGGATGTGCAGTACGCGGCGCTGGCGCCGGCCGGCGCGGTGGAGGCGATCAGCGAGGAGTCGCTGGACCTGCGCTGGTTCGCGTACGACGAGGTGGCGGGGGTGGCCGACGCCTCGGTGGTGCGGCTGACGGAGGAGACGCGGGCACGGCTCGCGTGACAGCGGTAAGGGGCGGCCCCCAGGGAGGCCGCCCCTTACGCATGCTCAGTTCCAGACGTTGTTCTGGTTCTGGGCGTGCGAGCCGTGCTGGCCGGCACCGAACTGGGCGGCGATGCCCTGCCCGATGGCGGCGTGCTGCGGCGGCATGACCTCGCTGGGCTGGACGAGGGCGAAGCCCTGTCCGAGGAAGCTGAGCTCCCAGCCCTCGCCCGTGTCGCCGCGGCGGCGGCGGACGCTGGAGTTGGTCGTCTGCGCCTGCATCTGCACCCGCAGCCCGCTGGACCAGGCGACGATCGCGTCCGCGTCGACGTTGACGTACTTGTCCGGCGTGACGTGCATCATCAGCGGCTGACCGGAGGTCATCAGGGCGACCTTGCCGCGGCCGGAGATGTTCAGCTGGTACTTGCCGGAGCCGGAGATGCCGTACTGGCTGTCCACGGCGATGACCTCGGTGTGCAGGGTCGAGTCCAGCGCCAGGACGTAGGCGCTGTCGACGGTCATGCCCTCCTGCTCGACCTCCACGACGTGGATGTACTGGGCGAGGTTGGCGAAGTAGACCGTGCCCTGGCCGGAGCAGCGCATGAGGTCGAGGCCCTCACCGGTCCGGGCCTGGGCGCGGCGCTGGCTGGGCGTCTGGTACTCGCCGTCGAAGTCGACGAGCCCCTGGTAGGCGACCATGGCGCCCTTGCGGGCGAGGACGTCGTCCGAGCCGGTCAGGGCGACCCGCAGCAGCTGCGGGTTCTGGATGACGTACCGGTCCTGGCTCTGCTGCTCGGCGTAGTTGAAAAGCGGGCTCTGCATGATGTGTTCTCGCTCCCCCTCAGCCCCGGACCCGCAGGCGGTCGGTGCTGTCCTCGCTCGGCTGTACGACGACGATGCCCTGGCCGGAGAAGGCCATCTGGTACGCCTCGCCGCTGCCCCGCCCGATCAGGGAGGAGGCCTTGAAGCTGCGCTTGCCCTTGACCTTGAGCGCCGGAGACCAGGCGACGAGCGCGTCCGGGTCGACGTACGTCTCGTCCTCGCCGCGGCCGCAGTCGACGACGATCGGCGTGCCGCGCGAGGTCAGCGCGACCCAGCCGGTGCCCGCGATCTCGACGTTGAACATGCCCTGGCCGGCGAACTTGGCGAGACCCTTGACCTTCTCGACGCCCCACTGGAGGTGGGCGTCGAAGGCCAGCAGGTTGGTGCCGTTGACCGAGAGCGAGTCGTTCTGGAGGTTGATCACGACGACGTCCGCGCCGTAGTCGGCGAGGTAGAGCAGTCCGTCGCCGGAGCACTTCATGACGGGCGCGCCCTCGCCGGTGAGCCACGCCTGCGCGACCTGGCGGGCGGCGGGCGGGTTGGGCTCGTAGGTGATGAAGCCCTCGTAGGCGACCATGGAGCCGGTGCGCGCGTACAGGTCCTGGCCGGAGGCCATGGCGACCTTGAGCATCGCGCTGCCGTGGTTCTCCATCCGGGCCGCCATCGGGGTCGGGGCGAAGCCCGCGAGTTGCTGGTTCATTGTTCGGGCTCCCTCAGACCTCGTACGGCTGGACGACGATGAAGTTTCCGGGAGCGCCCCGGAACTGGAGGTTGACGGTCTCTCCGCTGTGGCCGGGGTACGCGTTGCGGCGCAGCCGGACCTGGCTGGAGAGGATCACCTGGGACGCGGACGACCAGGCGACGACGGCGTTGCAGTCGGCGAAGGTGGTCGGCGTGACGGGCAGGACGACGGGGATGCCGTGCGTCTTGACGACGACGGTGCCGGTGCCCTGGAACTGCATGGTGAACAGGGCGCCGCCGGGGATGCCGTGGCCCTCGATCCGGCGGACCTCGTACTGCAGGGACTCGTCGAAGGCGAGCACGTTCTCGGCGGAGACGCAGATGCCGTCGCCCTGGAGCTCGATCGGGTGGAGATGGGCGCCTTCCTCCGCGAGGAAGACCTGGCCGCGGCCGGTGCAGCGCATCAGCTGCATCTCCTGGCCGGTGGCGTTGCCGATGATCCGGCCGGTGAACCCGGCGCCCTTGTGGGCGAATTCGACCTTGCCCTGGTACATGACCATGCTGCCCTGGCGGGCGAGGACGGGGACGCCGCCCATGGCCAGGTCGACCCGCATGAGCTGCTGGTTCTGCGGGGTCCAACGGGCGCCGGTCGCGGTCTCCTTGTACGGCTGGAGCGCGGCGGCGAGTCCGGCGCCGGTGGCCGGAACGCCCTGGGGGACGCCCTGCGGGACGCCCATCTGGCCCGGGGGCATGCCGGGGGGCTGCTGGCCGAACTGCGGCTGACCGTACGGGGCCGGGGCGGGCTGGCCGTACGGCGCGGGCGCGCCGGGCGGCGGGACCTGGCCCGGGACCTGCCCGAACTGTGGCTGCTGAGGCTGCGGCTGGCCGTACGGCGAGGGGGCCGGGGCCGGGGCGGGCGGGGCCATCGGCGCGGCCATGGTGGGCGCCGCGTGGATCGGCTGGACCGGGGCCTGCGGTGCGGGCGCCGGAGCGGCCTGCGGCGCGCCGAACGCCGGGGCGGGCTGGGGCACCTGCGGCGCGGCGGGCGCACCGAACGCGGGCGGTGCGGCAGCCTGCGCGGGCGGACCGAAGCCGGGGGCCGCCTGCGGGGTGGCCTGGGCGGCGGGCTGCTCCTCGGCGACCTCGCCGCCGAAGTTCTTCAGCAGCGCCTCCAGGCCGCCGTCGAAGCCCTGGCCGATGGCCGCGAAGCGCCAGACGTCCTTGAGATAGAAGTCGCCGAGCATGACGGCGCGCTCGGTGGAGAACTCCGTGCCCGTGAACGGGTATCGGACGACCTCTTCGCCGCCCGCGACGATCCGGATGTAGCCGGGGCCGATCTGCGACATCTGGCCGGCACCGTCGATGGTCGCGGTGAACGACAGCTTGTGGATGTTCGCCGGGATGCGGTCCAGCGTGACGCGGAAGGACTCGGTGTCGCCCGACTGCGCGCCGAGCAGCTGGATGGACTCCTCCGGCGACTTCGGCTGGTTGAAGAAGATGAAGTACCGGTCGTCCGAGAGCTGTTCGTTGGCGTCGAGGCCGAAGCAGCTGATGTCGAAGGTCAGTCCGGGCGCCGCGATCTGCACACCCACGTACAGATCGGTCCCCGGTGTGAGATCACTGATCTTGGCCTTGTGGCCGCGTTGGAATTCCCTGGCCATGCGTAACGACCGTCCCCCATCCCGAAATGTGAATGCCTCGCGCCAGGCTAACGGCTGGCTGCGACATCGAGCCAAGCTGGTACGAATTCGGTACAGGATCGACGCGGTCCCGGCTACTCTCCGCGCGCGGCGGGCAGGTGCGGCAGACGGTCCGCGGCGACCACGCCTTCGAGGTACCCGCGCGCACGCTCGGTGCGCGGGTACGCCTCCAGGAGCCGCCAGAACCGGGGTCCGTGTCCGGGGACCAGGAGATGGGCCAGCTCGTGGACGAGGACGTAGTCGACGACGTACTCGGGCATGCCCTGGAGCCGGTGCGAGAGGCGGATGCTGCCCTCGGACGGGGTGCACGAGCCCCAGCGGGTGTTCTGGTTGGTCACCCACCGCACGGACGTCGGCCGTGCCCGGCCGCCGAAATACTGGTCCGACAACCGCTCGGCGCGCTCGGTGAGTTCGCTGTCCCCAAGGACGCGCTTGCTCTCCTGGGCGGCGAGCTTGTCCAGCATGACCGTCACCCAGCGTTGCTCCTCCGCCTCGGACATCCGGGCCGGGATGAGCACGATGGTCCGGTCGCCCTCGCGGTAGGCGGAGACGGTTCTGCTCCGCCGGGAGCTTCTGCGGACCTCGACCGCACTCGTCCCCGAGCCGCGGGGCGGTTTGCTTGTCACGCTGCGCTGTGGGTCGGCGGGCACGGGCCCGACGTTACCCGCTGTCAGCGGGGGAAGTCCCGCCTCCGGGACGGTTCGGCGGGGATCCCGTCACACGGTGCACCATTTGAATGATTAATACCCCGCCCTTGTGGACAACTTTGCGCGTCCGCCTCGACTCGCGGGCAATCTGACATCACCGGAGGGGAACGGCCGGGAGCGAAGAAGAAGACCGATCAAGATCACGGGGGCGGAAATGCATCCGATGCTGAAACCGGCGCTGCGACGCGCCTGGCGGAATCTGCAGAGCGTGCAGTTCGGGGCCACGTCCGCGCACGCGGTGGTGGTGGGCCCGGTCGACACGACCACGGGCAGCCTGCTCGGCCTGCTCGACGGCACCCGCGGCATGGAACTGCTGCGGGCCGAGGCTCGGGCCCTGGGACTGCCGGACGGGCGGCTCGAGGCGCTGCTCCGCAGGCTCGGGGAGGCGGGACTGATCGCGGACGCCTCGGCCGGCCGCCCCGGAAAGGCCGGCGCCCCCGGGCCGGCGGACCGCGCCCTCGATCCGCTCCGCGCCGACCTGGCCTCACTCTCCGTGGTCCACCCGGAACCGGACGGGGCGTTACGTCGGCTGGCCGCCCGGCGGGCCCAGCGCGTCCAGGTCCGGGGCGCGGGCCGGGTCGGGGCCGCGGTCGCCGCGCTCCTCTCGGCGTCCGGGGTGGGCACGGTGGAGGTGCTGGACTCCGGATCGGTGGAGCCCTGGGAGGTGTCGCCGGGCGGACTGCCGCCCGAGGCGGTGGGCGAACGCCGGGCCGTGGCGGCACGCCGGCTCGTGGGGCGCTCGGCCCCGGCCGGCCGGTCGCCGAGGGCGTCCGGGCGTGGTGCGGGTGAGAGCGGACACGAGCCCGCGCTCTCACTCGTCGTGGTGACACCGAGGGACGGCCTCGCCGCCTACCTCCCCGATCCGGTCCCCGCCCAGAGCTGGATCACCACCGGCACTCCTCATCTCTATGCCGGCGTGCTGGAGGCCACCGGCGTGGTCGGACCGCTGGTGCTGCCGGGCGGCACGGCGTGCGCGCGGTGCCTGCAGGAGGAGCGGGCGGACCGGGAGCCCGTGTGGCCCCGGATGCTGGCACAGTGGCGCTCGGGAGCTCCCCACCCCCTGCCGGCCTGTGACCTGGGTCTCGCGACGGCGGTGGCGGGGCTGGCCGCGGCCCATGCGCTGGCCTTCCTGGACGGAGAGTTGCCCGCGAGTACGGGGGCACGATGGGAGGTCTCGCTGCCTCTTCTCGAGTGGCGTGTGGAACGGATGAGACCGCACCCGGCGTGTCCGTGCGGCGCGGTCCGTCGCACGGAGGGGGAGCATGCCTCGGGGGTGGAATCCCCGCAGGACACAATGGCGGGGTAACGGCCCTGTGCGGCACGGCAGTCTGGGATTTGGAGGGGCTTATGTCTGATCTTCCCCGGAAGGCGGTCACCCGGACCGCCAGGTTGGCCGCGTTGCCCCTGGGCTTCGCCGGACGGGCGACCTGGGGCCTGGGCAAGCGGATCGGCGGCAAGTCCGCCGAGATAGTCGCGCGCGAGCTGCAACAGCGCACGGCGGAGCAGCTGTTCAAGGTGCTCGGCGAGCTCAAGGGCGGGGCGATGAAGTTCGGGCAGGCGCTGTCCGTCTTCGAGTCGGCGCTGCCCGAGGAGGTGGCTGGGCCGTACCGGGCGGCGCTGACCAAGCTTCAGGAGGCGGCGCCTCCGATGCCGACCCGCACGGTGCACGGCGTGCTGGAGGAGCGGCTCGGCGACGAGTGGCGGGAGCTGTTCCTGGAGTTCGAGGACAAGCCCTCCGCCGCGGCCTCCATCGGGCAGGTACACCGGGCGGTGTGGCACGACGGCCGCGAGGTCGCGGTGAAGGTGCAGTACCCGGGGGCGGGCGAGGCGCTCCTCTCCGACCTGACGCAGCTCAGCCGCTTCGCCCGGCTGCTCGGCCCGCTGATCCCCGGCATGGACATCAAGCCGCTGATCAACGAGTTGCGCGACCGGGTCTCCGAGGAGCTCGACTACGGCCTGGAGGCGCAGGCCCAGCGGGAGCACGCGGAGGAGTTCGCGGACGATCCCGATGTGGTGGTGCCGCGGGTGGTGCACCAGTGCGAGCAGGTCCTGGTGACGGAGTGGATCGACGGGATCCCGCTGTCCGAGGTGATCGCGGACGGCACCGAGGAGCAGCGGGACCGGGCCGGTCAGCTCCTGGCGCGCTTCCTCTTCTCGGGGCCGGCCCGTACGGGCCTCCTCCACGCCGATCCGCATCCGGGGAACTTCCGGCTGCTGCCGGGCGCCGGCGAGGAGGAGGGTCCGGAGAGCTGGCGGCTCGGGGTGCTCGACTTCGGCACGGTGGACCGGCTGCCGGGCGGGCTGCCCGAGACGATCGGCACGTGTCTGCGGCTGACCCTGGAGGGCGACGCCGATATGGTCTACGAGCTGCTGCGCGAGGAGGGGTTCGTCAAGGAGTCCATCGCTCTCGACCCGGACGCGGTGCTGGAGTATCTCCTGCCGATCATCGAGCCGGCCGAGGCGGAGGTCTTCGGTTTCACCCGGGGCTGGATGCGTACGCAGGCGGCCCGGATCGCCGACCCCCGCTCCCCCGCGCACCAGCTGGGCAAGCAGCTCAACCTGCCGCCGTCGTACCTGCTGATACACCGCGTGACCCTGAGCACGATCGGCGTGCTCTGCCAGCTGAACGCGTCGGTGCGGCTGCGCGGCGAACTGGAGGAGTGGCTGCCGGGCTTCGTCGCGGCGGAGTGAGCGGACGGGCCCGGAGGCGCCGTCACCACCAGGAGGAGTCGAGGCGGCCCTCGATGGAGCGGATGTTCTCCCGGGCGCACGTGTCGCAGATGTACTGGCGGGTGCCGTTCTCCACTGAGCAGGTCCAGGTCACCGGAACGCTCTGCGCGGTCTTGCCGCAGCGGGCGCACACGATGGGCTCGTCGGGTGTCCGGGCGTCGTTCACGCTCATGACGATAGTCCGACAAGGCCGGGGGCGCCTCGCAACGCACCGCGGGGGCCGGTCCGTTAGGACCGGCCCCCGCGGGGTTCTTTCAGGTCAGTGCATGACGGCCATGGCCAGCGCGCGCCGGGCGCGCAGGGAGACACGCTCGGCTCGCCGCTGCATCCGCCGGGCGGCGACCAGGCGCTGAGCCTGGCGTTCCGCGTCGGCTTCACGCATGCGGTCGTGCATATGCGCACGAGCCAGGGCTTCTGGAATGAGTTGCATCTCGCGGGTCCTGTTCTGACGCGAGGCGTTCGCGCCGGTGATGGAAACGTCTGGGGTCGCGGAGCCGGACGGCTCGCTCGTGGAAGAGGTCATCGGGGCCTGCTTCTGGGGATCGTGCGTGAGGGGTCGGTCGATGGTTCCGGTGACGTTCATGCCGCGACCGGGTTCTTGCGCGGGCGACCACGCGGCCGCTTGCGGGCCACGACGACACCCTGGACGAACAGCTCGCCACCCCAGACGCCCCACGGCTCACGCCGCTCCTTCGCACCGGCGAGGCAGGCCTCCATCAGCGGGCAGGTGCGGCAGAGGGACTTGGCGTACTCGACATCGGCCGGGGACTCGGCGAAGAAGACCTCCGGGTCGAACGAGCGGCAGGGGACGGGTACGCCGAGGTTCTCGATGGCGTCGTCGAGCGCGGTGAGCGCGGTGAGGGGGGTCAAGGTGGAGTCCTCCGTGAGGCCGGGCGGGGGGATCGTTTCGGAAGGCGGTACGGACGGGGCGTGCGCTTCGAGTTGCACGGTTGTCTTTCCTCGTCTGGTCGTTCCGGCCTGTTGGGCCGGGGTTTCGGCTGGTACCGGGTGGTGCTGGTCCCGAGGCCCCTTCGCTCTGTCATCCCCGTTCGAGGACAAACAGAAGGGCCGCGGATCCCGGGTGGGGTTCCGCGGCCCTGAAGGCGCCGGCCTGATCTGGATCAGGCTGGATCACTCCAGGGTTCGAGCCCACGGAAGGCCCACATCGTGTGGTGCTGCGTCGTCTGCTGCTTGGTTTCGGCACCGGTCGCCGCAAAGCCGTAGGCCGTGGCCTTGACTGCTGCTACTCCTGCTTCCAGTGCCTTGGTCGGTCGCTCGATGCGCTCCATGACGGGGAGACCCGCCAGGGCGGCCGCCGGCCGCAGGGAGGCAAGGCCGGCGATACCGGCGCCGGACAGACCGGTGCCAGGAAGACCGCTGCCGATGAACGCCGAACCGGAGAGGCCGAGCGAGCAGGCGGAGACGACCGAGCGATCGGTCATTTTGTCGGTGCTGACGAAGCTGACGTTGGTGCTGTTGATGTTGCTGATCACTGGAATCGCCTCCTCTCGGCGTCTCGGAGGGCTCGGTGTGAGCCGGACCCTCATGTTCATTTGGACAAGTACAGCACGAAGACAGGGCTTCAAAGAAGCCGCTGTTTCCGTGGTTAAGAACCTATGGGGCTTGACGGGGCGTGCGCAAACTATTTTTTCGACGAGTTTTCCTCAGGCGTCCTCGTCGTCTCCTCCAGGCTCCTCACCTGGCTCTTCGCCCGCGCAGATGGCGAGGACGTCGGCTCCGAACCGGTCGAGCTTGCGCGCGCCGACCCCGGAGATCCCGGCGAGTTCACCGTCGGTGGAGGGCACGCACTCGGCGATCGCCATCAGCGTCTTGTCGGTGAACACGCAGTACGCGGGCTGCCCGAGTTGCTTGGCCTGCTCGGAGCGCCACTCGCGCAGCCGCTCGAAGAGCGCCTCGTCCATGTCGGAGGGGCAGTCCTCGCAGCGCATCAGTTTCATCTCGCCGGCTTCGGTGAGCGTGGCGCCGCAGACACGGCAGAGCACCGGGCCGCGCCGCTTGCGCCGGCTGCCGCCGGCGCCGCGCTCGACGGAGCCGCCACCGCCCGCGCTGCCGGCGCCGAGGGCGCCGGAGCCGGGCCGCAGTCCCTTGAGGAAGCGGGTGGGGCGGCGGGAGGCGCGGCCGCCCGGGGAGCGGGAGAGCGCCCAGGAGAGGGAGAGGTGGAGCCGGGCGCGGGTGACGCCGACGTACAGCAGGCGGCGCTCCTCCTCGACCTGCTCGTCGGTCTTGGCGTACGTGATCGGCATCATGCCCTCGGTGAGGCCGACCAGGAAGACGGCGTCCCACTCCAGGCCCTTGGCGGCGTGCAGCGAGGCGAGCGTGACGCCCTGGACGGTCGGGGCGTGCTGGGCGGCGGCCCGCTCGTCGAGCTCGGCGACCAGGTCGGAGAGGGTGGCGCCGGGCTTGGCCCGGGCGAAGTCCTCGGCGAGGCGGACCAGGGCGGCGAGGGATTCCCAGCGGTCGCGGACGGCGCCGGAGCCGGCGGGCGGCTCGGTGGTCCAGCCCTTGGTGGAGAGCACGGCCCGGACCTGGGAGGGCAGGTCCTCGGCGTCGTCGAGGAGGGAGTCGTTGCCGCCGGCGCGGGCCGCGCCGCGCAGGGCGATGCCGGCCTCCCGTACCTCCTGGCGCTCGAAGAAGCGCTCGGCGCCGCGCAGCTGGTAGGGCACGCCGGCGTCGGCGAGGGCCTGCTCGTAGACCTCGGACTGGGCGTTGATGCGGTAGAGCACGGCGATCTCGCCCGCCGGGACGCCGGCGGCGATCAGATCGCGGATGCGGCGGGCGGTGCCCTCGGCCTCGGCGGGCTCGTCCGCGTACTCGGTGTAGGCGGGCTCGGGTCCCGGGTCGCGCTGGGAGATCAGCTCCAGGCGGTGCTCGGCGGCCCGGCCGCGGGCCTGGCTGAGCAGTCCGTTGGCGAGGTGGACGACCTGGGGGGTGGAGCGGTAGTCCCGGACGAGCTTGACGACCGTGGCGTTCGGGTGCCGGGTGCGGAAGTTCAGCAGGTGGTCGGGGGTGGCGCCGGTGAAGGAGTAGATGGTCTGGCTGGCGTCGCCGACCACGCAGAGGCTGTCGCGGTCGCCGAGCCACAGATCGAGCAGCCGCTGCTGGAGCGGGGAGACGTCCTGGTACTCGTCCACGACGAAGTGCTGGTACTGGCGGCGGATCTGGTCGGCGATGTCGTGACGGTCCTGGAGGATGCCGACGGTGAGCAGCAGCACGTCCTCGAAGTCGATCACCGAGCGGTCGCGCTTGAGCTGCTCGTACATCCCGTAGATCTGGCCGATCTCGGCCGGGTCGCGGGGGGCTTCACGGACCGATTTGGCGACGGCCGCCGGATAGTCGGCGGGGACGGTCTGGGTGACCTTGGCCCACTCGATCTCGCCGGTGACATCGCGCAGCTCGTTGCGGTCGAGCCGGACGCGGCAGCGCGCGGCGGCCTCGGCGACGAGCTGGATCTTGCGCTCCAGGAGCCGGGGAAGATCACCACCGACGACTTTCGGCCAGAAATACTGAAGCTGGCGCAGGGCGGCGGAGTGGAAGGTGCGGGCCTGGACGCCGCCCGCGCCGAGCTCCCGCAGGCGGCCGCGCATCTCCCCCGCGGCCCGGTTGGTGAACGTGACGGCCAGGATGCTGCCGGGCTGGAGTATCCCCGCCCGCACTCCGTACGCGATGCGGTGCGTGATCGCCCGCGTCTTGCCCGTGCCGGCTCCCGCAAGGACGCACACGGGCCCGTGCAGGGCGAGGGCGACCTCGCGCTGCTCGGGGTCGAGCCCGTCGAGCACCGCGTCGGCGGACTCGGGGACCCGCGGGAAGAGAGTGGAGTGCGTTGCTGCTGTCACCCCGCCATGCTGCCAGGTTCGGAGGGGTGGGTGCGGCGCGTTGTCCACAGGCCCGTGCCCGCGGTCATACGAATTCGGGAATGGCCGCACGACCGCGTACGTTCTTTCCCTCGGCACCCACCCGCGAACAGAGGAGCGCCAGGCCATGCAGGGGACTGTGACGATGTACAGCACCGAGTGGTGCGGCTACTGCCGTCGGCTGAAGAGCCAGATGGACCGCGAGGGCATCGCGTACACGGAGATCAACATCGAGCAGGACCCCGAGTCGGCCGCGTTCGTGGAGAAGGCCAACGGAGGCAACCAGACCGTCCCGACCGTGCTCTTCGCGGACGGGACGACGCTGACGAACCCGTCGCTCGCCCAGGTCAAGCAGAAGGTCGGCGTCTGACGCCTGGCCGAAAACAGCCCCCGTCCGGCGGTGCCGGGCGGGGGCTGTTGTGTGTCACAGGCCGTTCGTCAGACGACGTCGCCCGGCTTCGGGAGCGGCTTGCCGTACCAGAGCTCGATCAGGCGCGACGCGATCGAGATGCCGTACGGGGGCAGGACCTCGCCCGACTCGAAGGCGGCGGTCAGCTCCTCGCGGGAGAACCAGCGGGCCTCGTGGATCTCCTCGCCGTCCACGCTTATCTCCGAGGAGGTGGCGTGGGCGAAGAAGCCCAGCATCAGGCTGGACGGGAAGGGCCAGGGCTGGCTGGCGATGTACTCGACCTCGCCGACGGTGACACCGGCCTCCTCGAAGACCTCGCGGACCACCGCCTGCTCGATCGACTCGCCGGGCTCGACGAAGCCGGCGAGGGTCGAGAAGCGGCCTTCGGGCCAGTGGACCTGGCGGCCGAGCAGGATCCGGTCCTCGTCGTCCATGACGGCCATGATCACGGCCGGGTCGGTACGCGGGTAGTGCTCGGCGCCGCAGGCCTGGCAGCGGCGGATGTGGCCCGCGGCGGCGATGACCGTGCGCTCTCCGCAGCGGGAGCAGAAGCGGTGGAGCCGCTGCCAGTTCTCCAGGGCGACGGCGTGCACCATGAGGCCCGCGTCCCGGGGCGAGAGCAGCAGGCCCGCCTCGCGCAGTCCGGCCGGCCGGGCGGACTGGTCCATGCGGCCGGGCAGGGAGTCCTTCTGCAGGGCGAAGTAGGAGACGCCGTCGGCGTCCGTGCCCAGGAAGTAGCGGTGGGTCTCGGTGACCGGGGCCTCGAAGGCCGGGGTCATGACGAGCTCCGTGCGACCGTCGGGAGTGTCGTCGATCAGCACCTGGCCGCCCGAGACCACGAACACGCGGGTCGTGGGGTGGCTCCAGGCGGCCGCGAGCCAGGCCTCGTCGAGGCGGTGGTGGGCCGCCCGGTCGATGCCGCTCGGGGCGGTGAGCGAGATCGGCCGGTCCGCGAACTCGTTGTTCAAGGTGGACACAGGTACTTCCAACTCCCCCGGATCGGTGTGTGGGTTCATCGCACGGCGGTGTGGAGGGCGGTGGGCAGGTCCCCCCACAGGTGGGCGGCGGTCTCGACACCCTTGAGGAGGAGACCGAGTTCGATCTTCTCGTTGGGGGCGTGCCAGCCGTCGGACGGTACGGAGATGCCGAGGAACAGCACCGGCGCGTCCAGGACGTCCTGGAGGTCGGCGGCGGGGCCCGAGCCGCCCTCGCGGGTGTAGCGGACCTTGGCGCCGTCGAAGGCGCGGCTCATCGCTCCCGCGACCGCCTTGAGGGCCGGGTGGTCCAGCGGGGTGAGGCAGGGCCGGGTCGGGGCGCCGAAGACGATCTCGTACCGGATGCCCGCAGGGACCAGGCCGGCGAGCCAGTCGCGTACGGCGAGTTCGATCTTGGCCGGGTCCTGGCCCGCGACCAGCCGGAAGGAGAGCTTCAGCTGGGCGGAGGCGGGGACGATCGTCTTGCCGCCGGGGCCCTGGTAGCCGCCGCCGATGCCGTTGACCTCGGCGGTGGGACGGGCCCAGACGCGCTCCAGGGTGGAGAAGCCGGCCTCGCCGAGCGTGCCGTGGGACTTGGCGGTGTTCAGCCAGGCGGCCTCGTCGAAGGGCAGTTCGGCGATGAGGGCGCGCTCGGCGTCGGAGAGCTCGGTGACACCGTCGTAGAAGCCCGGGACGGCGACGTGCTCGTGCTCGTCGTGCAGGGCGGCGACGACACGGCCCGCGACGGTGGCCGGATTGGGCACGGCGCCGCCGAAGGAACCGGAGTGGATGTCCTGGTCGGGGCCGTACAGCTCGATCTCGCAGTCGGCGACGCCGCGCATGCCGGTGCAGACGGTCGGGGTGTCCTCGGACCACATGCCGGTGTCGGAGACGATCACGGCGTCGGCGGCGAGCCGGTCCGCGTGGGCCTCGACGAGGGCGCGGAAGTGCGGGGAGCCGGACTCCTCCTCGCCCTCGACGATCAGCTTGAGGTTGACGGCGGGGGCGGTGCGTCCGGTCGCGGCGAGGTGGGCGCGGACGCCGAGGGTGTGGAAGAACACCTGGCCCTTGTCGTCGGCGGCACCGCGCGCGTACATCCGTCCTTCGGTGATGTGCGGCTCGAACGGGTCGGTGTGCCAGCCGTCCTCGCGGGCGGCGGGCTGGACGTCGTGGTGGCCGTAGACGAGCACGGTCGGGGCGTCCGGGTCGCCGGAGGGCCACTCGGCGAAGACCGCCGGGGCGCCGTCCGTCTCCCAGATCTCGACCGTACGGAAGCCGGTCTCGGTGAGCTTGTCGGCGAGCCACCGCGCACTGCGCCGTACGTCCTCGGCGTGGGCGGGCTGCGCCGACACGGAGGGGATGCGCAGCCACTCGACGAGGTCGTCGAGGAAGGCGGCACTGTGCTGCTCGATGTACGTGCGCACCGCCTGGGTACGTACGGTCTGGACGGCGCTGTCCGGGGTCTCGCTCATGCTCCTGAGCCTATCCGGCGTCCGGAGTGGGTCTGCCCAGCAGGATCCCCTCCAGCTCGGCACGGCCGGGCAGGCGCCGCGGGCGTACGACGTCACCCGTCCGTACGTAGACGAAGGCGGCCGCGACCTCGTCGGGGTCGAGGCCGTGCTGTTCGGCCCAGGCGAGGCGGTAGATCGCGAGCTGGAGGGGGTCGGCCGTGCGCAGGTGGCTGGTCTTCCAGTCGACGATCTCGTACGCGCCGGACTCCGGGTCCCGGTAGACGGCGTCGATCCGGCCTCGGACGACCCGGCCGGCGAGGGAGAGATGGACGGGGACCTCGACGCGGTACGGGGTGCGGTGGGCGTACGGGGTGAGGGCGAAGGCGTCCTTGAGCGCGTCGAGGTCCCGCTCGTCGGCGATCTCCGGTTCGCCGGCGAAGTCCTCGCCGCCGGGGAGCTCGTCGGGGCCGAGCATGGGGAGCGGGAGCTCCTCGAACCTGGACTCCACCCACGCGTGGAACCGCGTGCCGCGGCGGGCGGCGGGCTGTGGGGGGCGGGGCATGGGGCGGGCCAGGTCCTGGGCGAAGCCGTCGGGGTCGGCGGCGAGGCGGAGGACCTGGGAGGCGGAGAGGTAGGCGGGCAGGAGGACGTCGCGGGTGGTGGCGCGGGCGCGGCGGAGCTCGGTGGTGAGCGCGGTGAGGTCGCGGTCCCAGGAGGCGAGGGTTTTCCGGTCCTCGGGGGCGAGCGCCTGCTCCGGTGCCCGTGGGGCGGGGATCCCGTCAGCCGGGGGCTCCTCGTCCCGGGGAGGCTCCTCGTCCCAGTGAGGCTCGCCGCCCCGGGCAGGCTCCTCGTCCCAGACGGGGTCCTCGTCCCAGACAGGCTCCTCGTCGGGCCAGAGGTCCTCGGGGTCCTGAGGGGCGGGCCCTTGCGCGGGCAGCGCGTCCGTGGGTTGTGCCCACCCGTTCCGCCCCGGCGGAACGTATGCCCACAACGCCGTCATCACGCGCTCCGCCGCCTTCCTGCGGCGCTGGAGGGACGTCTCGTCCAAGGGGAGGGGCCAGGCCTGGTCCGCCGTACGGTCCTGGAGGGACGGGTTCTCCGCGTCCTTCTCCGGTTCCTCCGCCCAGGCCTCGATCTCGCCGTAGCCCGCCGCGCAGTGGTCGTACAGGGCCTGGAGGAAGGCCGACGGGCCCCGGGGCTTCTTCTGGGCCGGGCCCCACCAGTGGGCGGAGCCGAGGAGGAGGGAGCGGGGGCGGGTGAAGGTCACGTATCCGAGGCGGAGCTCCTCGGTGTGCTGGTGCGCGCGCATCGCCTCCTTGAAGGTCTTCAGAGAGGCGGCGTCCCAGGTGTCGATCTCCGGCAGCGTCGCCGCGTCGCCGCGCAGGGCGTGCGGCAGCACCTGAGGCTGGGAGGTCCACGACTCGCGGGACCTGGTGCTCGGGAACTGGGAGGCGACGAGCCCCGGCACCGCGACCACGTCCCATTCCAGGCCCTTGGACTTGTGCGCGGTGAGGACCTTGACGGTGTTCTCGCCGCCCGGGAGCGCGTTGTCGAGCCCCTTCTCGTACTGCGCGGCCGTGCGCAGGAAGCCGAGGAAGGCCAGGAGGGTCGCCTCGCCGTCCAGGGAGGCGAAGCCGGCCGCTATGTCGAGGAAGTTCGACAGGGTCTCGCGCCGGCGGGCGGCCAGCGCGTTCGGGGAGGCGGAGAGTTCGACCTCCAGGCCCGTGGTGGCGAGGACCCGGTGCAGGACGTCCATCAGCGGGTCGGCGAGCGAGGAGCGCAGGGAGCGCAGCTCGGCGGCGAGCCGGGCGAAGCGGACCCGGGCCTCGGCGGAGAACGGCAGGCCGTCGTCCTCGCCGCCGGAGTCGAGGAAGGTGTCGAGCGCGTCGGCGAGCGAGATCACCTCGGCCGGGTCGACGCCCTCGACCGCCGCCGCGAGCCGCTGGTCGGCGTCCGCGTCGGGGTCCTCGGTGGCGCGGTGGACGAGCAGCCGGGCGCGGCGGCCGAGGAGGGCGAGGTCGCGGGGGCCGATACGCCAGCGCGGGCCGGTGAGGAGGCGGACCAGGGAGGCGTTGGCGCCGGGGTCCTGGAGGACCTCGCACACCGCGACCAGGTCGGCGATCTCGGGCAGGTGCAGCAGGCCCGACAGGCCGACGACCTCGACGGGCACGTCACGGGCGACCAGGGCGGCCTGGATGGCGGGGAAGTCGGTCGCCGTCCGGCACAGGACCGCGATCTCGCCGGGCTCCCGGCCCGTGCGGACCAGGTGGGCGAGGGAGTCGGCGAGCCAGTCGATCTCCTCGGCGTGGGTGGCGTGGAGGGCGATCCGTACCGAGCCGTCGCGCTCCGCGCCGGGCGCCGGGCGCAGCGCCTCCACGCCCGCGTGCATGGCCCGCAGGGGCTCGGCGAGTCCGTTGGCGAGGTCGAGGAGGCGGCCGCCGCTGCGCCGGTTCTCGGAGAGCGCGTACCGGGTGGCGGGGCTGCCGTCCTCGTACGGGAAGTGGGCGGGGAAGTCGTCCAGGTTGGCGACGGACGCGCCGCGCCAGCCGTAGATGGCCTGGCAGGGGTCCCCGACCGCGGTCACGGCGTGCCCGGTGCCCGAACCGAAGAGGCCGGAGAGGAGCAGCCGCTGGGCCACGGAGGTGTCCTGGTACTCGTCGAGGAGCACCACCCGGAACTCCTCGCGCAGGATCGCGCCGACCTCCGCGCGCGTGGTGGCGAGCTCGGCGGAGAGGGCGATCTGGTCGCCGAAGTCGAGCAGGTCGCGGGAGCGCTTGGCCGCGCGGTAGCGGACGACGAGGTCGAGCAGTTCGCGGCGGGCCGCGGCCGTCTCGGGGACCTTGCGCAGGTCGGCGTTGGAGAGCTTGGCACCGGCGAGGGCGGTGAGCAGCTCGGAGTCGTACGCCTTCAGGTCCTCGGGGCGTACGAGATGTTCGGCGAGCTCGGCGTCGAGGGCGAGGAGGTCGCTGACCAGGGTCGGGAAGGACTTGGTCAGGGCGGGGTACGGTCCGGGCGCCTCGCGCAGGACACGCGCGGCGAGCTGGTAGCGGGTGGCGTCGGCGAGGAGGCGGGAGGTGGGCTCCAGGCCGATGCGCAGGCCGTGGTCGGTCAGGAGCTGCCCGGCGAAGGCGTGGTACGTCGAGATGCGGGGCTCGCCGGGAGGATTGTCGGGGTCGATGGCGTCGGGGTCGGTGACCCCGGCCCGTACGAGCGCCGTGCGGACGCGCTCGGCGAGCTCTCCGGCGGCCTTGTTGGTGAAGGTCAGGCCGAGGACCTGTTCGGGCGCGACCTGACCCGTGCCGACCAGCCAGACCACCCGGGCGGCCATCACCGTCGTCTTGCCGGAACCGGCTCCGGCCACGATGACCTGCGGGGCGGGCGGCGCGATGATGCAGGCCGTCTGCTCCGGGGTGAACGGGATGCCGAGGAGCTCCTTGAGCTGCTCGGGGTCGGTGATGCGTGCGGTCACCTCAAAGAGGCTAACGGCGACCACCGACAGCCAGGACCGCCGCGGGGCTCAGACCGGTGTGGCCTGCTCCAGCTTCGAGATGTCGACCGTCTCGTCCGCGGGCGGTACGACCACCTTCACGGGCTTGTCGTAGTCGGAGAGGAGCATCGTCCCCGGCTCCTCGCCGCCCGTCTTGACGATCTTGAGGATGTAGGGCTTGCCCTTCTGGGAGACGGAGACGGTCGTCGTGTCCGGCGTCGTCGTGTCGGGTGTCGTGTCCGGCGTCGTGCCGCCGTCCGTCTTCTTCTTCACGAGCGTGGCGACGGGCGTCTCCTCGACCTCGGCGTCCGGCCCCCTGGTCAGGCCCCTGCGTTCCTCCGGGTCCTTGTCCAGCTCGGCGAGGAGCGAGGTCAGGTCGCAGACTCCGCTGAGGTCCTCGCTGCCCTCCTGGCCGGGCGTGATCTTCAGCCAGCGGCCCTTCAGGAGCTCGATGGTGGCGTCGATCTGCGCCTCCGGCATGCCCTGCGAGGTCATGGAGGCGCGCCAGAACTTCTCGTCGCCCTTCATGTACGTGATCTTGTCGGCCTGGCGCAGCTCCGCCGTGCCGCCCTCGACCTTCACGCGCCCCGTGCACTGGTTCTTGTCGTTGACGGAGAAGTCGATGTCGAGGGGCTGGCCGTCGGAGACGATCCGGCCGCTCATCCGGAGGGAGGTCGCGGACTGGGTGGCGGTGACGGCCCGGTCGGCGATCTCGTCGGCGGTCAGGTCCTCGAAGGGGTCCGGGGAGGGGGAAGGGGCGGCGGCAACCGCCCGTACGTCGGAAGGGGCGGCGGCAACCGCCCGTACGTCCCGCGCGGCCTCCTGTGCGGCGGGCGCCGGCGCGGTCCAGCCGGTCAGTCCTGCGCCCGCGCCGGCACCGACGACCACGGCCGCGCAGAGGGTGGTCGCGATCCGGAGCTTGCGGCTCCGCGGGTTTCGCTGGGGCGCCATGCGAGCCTCCTCGCGGGAATTCCCCTGATCACCAGGGTCACCCCGGGGGCGTGCGCCCGCTACTTCGGGGGCAGCGGGCGCACGGAGCGGAGGCCGGTACGTCAGCCGCCGAGCTTGTCCGGGTCCATGACCTGGTCCGCCGGCGGCGCGGTGACCGTGACCGGCTTGTTGAAGTCGGAGAAGACGAGGGTGCCCGGCTCGTCGCCGCCCACCTCGACCGTCTTGAGGACGTAGGGCTCGCCCTCCTTGGCGACGTACATGGTGAGCGTCTCGCCGTTGCTCTTCTTCTTGGTCAGGGTGACGGCGGGCTGACCGTTGACGTCGGCGTCGGCGCCCTTGGTCATGCCCTTGCGGTCCGCCCGGTCCTTGTCCATCTCCTTGACCATCTTGTCGAGGTCGCAGAGGTCGGCCAGTTCGCCCGCGTTCTTGTCGGTCATCTTCATCCAGCGGCCCTTGAAGAGCTCGGCCATGGCCTTCCCCTCCTCGGCGGAGGCGCCCTCCTCGCCGGCGGAGACCTGCCAGAACTTCTCGTCGCCCTTCATGTACATGATGCCGTCGGCCCGGAGGAGGTCCGCGGTGGCCTCCTTGATGCCGATCTTGCCGGTGCAGGCGCCCTTGCTGTCGAGGGCGAGGTCGATCGTCATGCTCTGGCCGTCGGCCTTGCCGTTGCCGACCATGTGGAGCGAGGTCGCGCCCTCGGTGGCCTTCACGGCCTTGTCGGCGATCTCGTCGGCGGTCAGCCCCGCGAACGGGTCGGCGGGCTTGGTGGGGGTCGGCGCGGCAGAGGGCGTGCTCTTGTCGGCCTTGGCGCCGCCGTCGTCAGCCTTCTTGCCGCAGCCGGTCACGCCGACCGCCGTCGCCGCGCAGACCAGCGCCACGGCCCAGAGCTTGGGGTTGACCGTCATCTTGCTCTCCACTCTCACAGGTTCTCTTTACCGCGGCCTTACCGACTGTCGAGCGGTCCGAAAGGTTGCGTCGGGCGGGCGGGTGACCTGTCCCACATCGGCCATGGCAGCCGCGGCGGGCACGGTGGTCCCGGCTCACTCCACGATGTGGCGGCCCTCCGGCTGCGCGCTGCACGAGGCCCGGAAGGTGCAGTGGGTGCAGTGCTGGCCGGTGGTGGGGGTGAAGCGCTCGTCGAGGACCCGGCCGGCCGCGGTCGCGAGCAGGTCGCCGACCCACTCGCCCGCCAGGGGTTCCTGCGCCTGGATCTTCGGCAGCGCGTCCCCGCCCTCCTTCTTGGGGGCGGGCTGGCGCAGCTGTACGAGTTCGGCGCCGCCGGGTTCGGGGCGGCGGCCGTCGAAGACCTCGTCGAGGGCTCCTTCGCGTACCGCGAGCTGGTAGACGGCGAGCTGGGGGTGGTGGGCGACCTCGTCCCTGGTCGGGGCGGACTTGCCGGTCTTGAAGTCGACGACGTAGGCGCGGCCCTGCTCGTCGGTCTCGACGCGGTCCATGGAGCCGCGGATACGGACCTCGTACGCGCCGGCTTCGAGGGTGACGTCGAAGTCGTGCTCGGTGGCGGCGGGGGTACGGCCGCCGCGGTCCATGACGTGCCAGCGCAGGAAGCGTTCCAGCGCCACGCGCGCGTGCTCCTTCTCCTGCGCGGACTTCCAGGGGGCGTCGAAGGCGAGCGCGTCCCAGACGGAGTCGAGGCGGGCCATGAGGACGTCGAGGTCGGCGGGGGTACGGCCGGAGGCGACCTCGTCGGCGAGGACGTGGACGACGTTCCCGAAGCCCTGGGCGGCGGTGGCGGGGGCGGCGGCCTTGACCTCGCGGCCGAGGAACCACTGGAGGGCGCAGGTGTTGGCGAGCTGGTCGAGGGCGGAGCCGGAGAGGGCGACGGGGTGGTCGCGGTCGCGGAGCGGGACCTGGCTGCGGGTGGGCTCGAACAGGCCCCACCAGCGGTCCGGGTGGGCGGCCGGGACCAGTGGCTGGCCCTCGTCGTCGGTGAGCGCGGCGAGCTGGGCGAGGCGCTGGGCGGCGGCGTCGCGGAGCGCGTCGGAGGCGGCGGGGTCGACGGTGGTGGCGCGCAGTTCGGCGACGAGGGCGGCGACGGCGAGGGGGCGGCGGGGGCGGCCGGGGACGTCCTTGGGCTCGGTGCCGAGTTCGGTGAGGAAGCGGGAGGGCTGGTCGCCGTCGTCGGCGGGGGCCTTGACGGCGGTGACGACGAGTCGGTGGCGGGCGCGGGTGGCGGCGACGTAGAAGAGGCGGCGCTCCTCGGCGAGGAGGGCGCCGGGGGTGAGGGGTTCGGCGAGTCCGTCGCGGCCGATGCGGTCGGCTTCGAGGAGGGAGCCGCGGCGGCGCAGGTCGGGCCAGAGGCCTTCCTGGACGCCGGCGACGACGACGAGGCCCCATTCGAGGCCCTTGGAGCGGTGGGCGGTCATGAGGCGGACGGCGTCGGGGCGGGTCTGGCGCTTGGAAAGGGTGTCGGCGGCGATGTCCTGGGCGTCGAGCTCTTCGAGGAAGTTGAGCGCGCCGCGGCCGCCGACGCGGTCCTCGGCGCGGGCGGCGGTCTCGAAAAGGGCGCAGACGGCGTCGAGGTCGCGGTCGGCGTTGCGGCCGGCCGCGCCGCCGCGGAGCGCGGCGCGCTCGAGCCGGCCGGGCCAGGGGGTGCCGTCCCAGAGCAGCCAGAGGGCCTCTTCGGCGGTGCCGCCGGCGGCGAGCCGTGCGCGGGCCTGCCGGAGCAGCTCACCGAGCCGCCTGGCGCCGCGGGCGTACGACTGGTCATGGGCGGCGAGCCGCTCGGGCTCGGCGAGAGCCCGTGCGAGCAGAACGTCGGACGGCGGCGGCACCTTGTTCCCCCCGGCCCGCTCCTCGTCCCGCAGGGCCCGCCCGAGCCGCCGGAGGTCGGCGGGGTCCATCCCGGCGAGGGGCGACGCGAGAAGGCTGAGCGCGGTATCGACATCGAGCCAGGCCCCTCCGACGCCGACGCCGTCGGCAGACGCGGGGGCAGCCCCCCGGGCCCTCATCTCGTCCCCTCCGGGGACGGAGCCATCGACGCCCGCCGCGTGGCCATCAGCGTCCACGTCGGCGGACGAGGCCAGCTGCGCGGCATCCGGCTCCTGGCCGCCGCCAGACCCGTCGGCAGACGCGGGGACGGAGCCATCGACCCCCGCCACGGGCCCAGGGCTTCGCCCGGGCACACCGGAACCACCCAGGGGCACGTCTCCGCCCGCGGCCTGGCCGTCAGCGCCCACATCGGCGGACGAGGCCGGCTGCGCGGCATCCGGCTGCTCCTGGTCGCCGGCAGACGCCCCGGCCTCCTGGCCGCCCGCAGGCACGTCGGGCGACGCGGACGAGGTCTCCCCGGGGGCCTTCGCCGCATCGGCGGGCACGACCGGCTGCCCTTGGCCGCCGGGAGGTCCGTCGGTTTGCACGTCGGGCGGCGCGGCCCGGAACTCCCCCGCGTCAGCGGGTGTCGCCGCCGCGCGGAGGGCGAGGAGGAGAGGGGCGACCGCCGGTTCGTGGCGGAGGGGGGTGTCGGTGGTGTCGGTTTCCAGGGGGACGCCGGCCGAGGTCAGGGCGCGGCGGAGGGAGGGGACGGAGGACGTGGCGCGGACCAGGACCGCCATGTCGTGCCAGGGGACGCCGTCCTCCAGGTGGGCCCGGCGCAGCAGGTCGGCGATGTTGTCGGTCTCGGTGGACGCGGTCGGGTAGGTGTACACCTCCAGCCGGCCGCCCCCGCGCACCGCCGCCAGGTCCCGGTGGGCGCGGACCTTGTCGGCGGGCAGCCGGGGCAGCGGCATGCGCCGGGTGAGTTCGCGGGTCGCCGCGAGCAGGCCCGCGCCGGAGCGGCGGGAGGCCGTCAGGACGCGGACCTCCGCCGGCCTGCCGTCCACCCCCACGAACGTGTCGGGGAAGTCGAGGATGCCGTTGACGTCGGCGCCCCGGAACGCGTAGATCGACTGGTCCGGGTCGCCGAAGGCGACCACCGTGCTCCCGCCCGTCGCCCGACCACCGCCCCCCACGGACGCCCTTCCGGCGGCCCCTGTCGAATGGCCCGCCAGCGCGCGCAGCAGCCGTACCTGCGCCGGGTCCGTGTCCTGGTACTCGTCCACGAAGACCGCGTCGTAGTCGGGCAGCGTCACGCGCTCCGACAGCAGCACGGCCCGGTGCACCAGCTCCGTGTAGTCGAGGACCCCCTGCAGGTCCAGGACGTCCAGGTACTCCGCCAGGAACCCGGCCGCCGCCTTCCAGTCCGGCCGCCCCACCCGCTGGGCGAACTCCGCCAGCGCCCGCGGCCCGAGCCCCAGCTCCCGCGAGCGCGCGAGGACGGCCCGTACCTCGTCGGCGAAGCCCCGCGTCGTCAGGCAGGCCCGCAGCTCGTCGGGCCAGCGGATCCCCGCGAGACCCGACTTCTCCAGGTCGAGCTGGCCCGCCAGCAGCTCCCGTACGAACAGGTCCTGCTCCGGTCCGGACAGCAGCCGCAGCGGCTCCGCGAACAGCTCGGCGTCCTGGTGTGCGCGGATCAGGGCGTAGCAGTACGAGTGGAAGGTGGTCGCCTGCGGGGGCCGCGAACCTCCCAGCCGCGCCGCCATCCGGTCGCGCAGCTCCACGGCCGCCTTGCGGCTGAAGGTGAGGACCAGGATCCGCTCCGGGTCCGCCCCCTTCTCGACGCGGGCCGCCACCGCCTCCACCAGCGTCGTCGTCTTCCCGGTGCCCGGTCCGGCAAGGACGAGCAGCGGTCCGCCCGCGTGGTCAACCACTTCCCGCTGCGCTGCGTCAAGGACAGGGGGATCCACCCGGGCCGGGGCGGTACGCAGCAGTCGGTACGCGCCCGTGGTCCGCCCCTGGTACGGCGTACGCCGGGTGGTGGAGGAGGAACTCACGTGGATCGACCGGTCCTGAGCGAAGAGGTGGAGAGGCGGAGAGGTGTACGGGGCGAACGACGACGTTACGGGAAACGGAGGGCACCCGAGTCGTACTCCGTACGGGGCTCCGTACCGTCATCGGGCCGCCCGGCCCCTCCCACCATGGGCAAAGCTGTCACGTGTGAGTTCCCGCACGCGGACCCCCGTCCGCGCCCGCGCCGTCCGCGCCCGCGCCGTCCCACCGCGCCCGCCGCATGTCGAGCTTCGGCACGTGCCCCTCCGCCGTGCGCCCCGCCTCGCGCAGCGGAGTGCCCTCCTCGCGGTAGTGGCCGAGGGCGCGCAGCTCGTGGCCGGGCAGCAGCGTGCCGTCGGCGCGCACCACGCGCCACCACGGCACGGCACCCCCGTACAGGGCCATCACCCGGCCGACCTGGCGCGGCCCTCCCTCGCCCAGCCACTCGGCCACGTCGCCGTAGGTCATCACCCGGCCCGCCGGGATCAGCTCCGCGACCTCAAGGACCCGCTCCGCGTACTCCGGAAGCTCCTCCACGCTCATCCGCCCCATCCTGCCTCACCCCACCGACAACGCCCTGATGCCTCCTTCGGGCGTTGCTTCGTGCCACCATCGTCCGGGCGGTGACTGGTGATACGAGATCAAGAGCGACAAGAAGACCAAGAAGAACAACAATTCGAACAAGGCAATGAGTGCGCGGCACGCGTGGTACGCGCTGCACAGGCAGAGACGGACATGGTGATGGGGCACGACGCTCAGCCTCCTGAGGAGGAGGCGCACCCCGGCATGCCCGCCGCCGACGGAGAGCCCAACGAGCGCGTCTCCCAGGACGAGCCCCTGCTCGCCGCCCGCGTGCACCGGCCCTCGGACCTGATGCGGCTGCTCGTCGGCGTGCTCGCGATCGGCCTCGTCATCGCCATCGCCGCCTTCGCCCACGGCACCACCTCCGGCCTCGAGCAGGACATCAACAAGGGCGCCGGCGGCGCCCCCGACGTCTTCGTCAAGATCGCCGGCCTGGTCTCCAGCATCGCCGTCCTGCTCGTGCCGGTCGCCTTCGCCATCGAGCGGCTCATCAAACGCGACGGCCTGCGGATCGCCGACGGCGTCCTCGCCGCCGTCCTCGCCCACGGCGTCACCCTCGCCACCGACCTCTGGGTCGCCAAGGCCGCGCCCGGCACCATCCAGGACGCGCTGACCCAGCCGGCCTCCGGGGGCGGTCTCACCGACCCGGTCCACAACTACCTCGCCCCCGTCATCGCGTACATGACGGCGGTCGGCATGGCCCGCAGGCCACGCTGGCGGCTGGGCCTGTGGACGGTGCTGCTGCTCGACGCGTTCACCATGCTGGTCGCCGGGTACACCACCGCGTTCTCGATCATCCTGACCGTACTGATCGGCTGGACCGTCGCGTACGGAACGCTGTACGCGGTCGGCTCCCCCAACGTCCGCCCCACCGGCCAGACCCTCCTCGCGGGCCTGCGCAGGGTCGGCTTCCGGCCGGTCACGGCGCTGCGCGCCGAGGGCGCCGGGGTGCCCGACTCGGCCGACAGCGGGGACCGCGGCCGCCGGTACATCGTCACGCTGGAGGACGGGCCTCCGCTCGATGTCACGGTCGTGGACCGCGAGCAGCAGGCGCACGGCTTCTTCTACCGCGTCTGGCGCCGGATCACGCTGCGGGCCATCACCACCCGCCGCTCGATCGTCTCCCTGCGCCAGGCCCTGGAGCAGGAGGCCCTCCTCGCGTACGCGGCGATCGCCGCCGGGGCCAACGCGCCGAAGCTGATCGCCACCTCGGAGCTCGGCCCGGACGCCGTCATGCTCGTGTACGAGCACCTGGGCGGCCGGAGCCTGGACTCGCTGGAGGACGAGGAGATCACCGACGAGCTGGTGCGCAGCGCCTGGCGTCAGGTGCGGGCGCTGCAGTCGCGCCGGATCGCGCACCGGAGGCTCGCGGGGGACGCGATTCTGGTGGATCGTTCCGGCAAGGTGATCCTCACGGATCTGCGGGGCGGCGAGATCGCCGCGGGCGATCTGATCCTGCGGATGGACATCGCCCAGCTCCTCACCACCCTCGGTCTGCGGGTGGGCGCCCAGCGGGCGGTCGCCGCGGCCGTGGAGGTGCTCGGCCCGGACGCGATCGCGGACTGTCTCCCCCTCCTCCAGCCGATCGCGCTGAGCCGCTCCACGCGCGCGACGCTGCGGAAGATCGCGCGGGAGCGGTCGAAGCGGGAGCGCGAGGCCGTTCTCAAGGCCTCGGAGGCGGCGAAGCAGGCGCGGGTCGAGGCCCACGAGGGCGCGGACGTCTCGAAGGCCGGCGGGAAGGCTGCCCGCAAGTCCGACCGGAAGCTCGAGAAGGCGGAGAAGCAAGCCGAGAAGCGAGCGCTCGACGAGGCGCTCGACGACGCCCGCGAGGAGGATCTGCTGGCCCAGATCCGTCAGCAGGTGCTGTTGATCCGGCCGCAGGCACCGGTCGAACCGGTCCGTCTGGAGCGGATCAAGCCGCGCACGCTCATCAGTCTCATCGCCGGCGCCGTCGCCGCGTACTTCCTGCTCTCGCAGATCGCCCGCACGCCGATGTCCACGATCAGCCAGGCCGACTGGCGGTGGGTGGCGGCGGCCGTGCTGTTCTCGGCGCTCAGCTATGTCGCGGCCGCGATGAGCCTGCTCGGCTTCGTACCGGAGCGGGTGGGGTTCTGGCGGACCGTGATCGCGCAGGTCGCCGGGTCGTTCGTGAAGATCGTCGCCCCGGCGGCGGTCGGCGGTGTCGCGCTGAACACGCGCTTCCTCCAGCGCTCGGGAGTGCGGCCGGGGCTCGCGGTGGCGAGCGTCGGCGCCTCGCAGCTCTTCGGTCTGGGCGCGCACATCCTGCTGCTGCTCGCCTTCGGCTATCTGACGGGTACGGAGAAGTCGCAGTCGTTCACCCCGTCGAGGACGGTCATCGCCGGTCTGCTGACGGTGGCGGTCCTGGTCCTGGTGGTCACCGCGATCCCGTTCATGCGCAAGTTCGTCTCGACCCGGCTGCGCTCGCTCTTCGCGGGCGTCGTGCCGCGCATGCTGGACGTGCTCCAGCGGCCGCTGAAGCTGCTCACCGGCATCGGGGGCATGCTGCTCCTGACCGGTGTGTTCGTGCTCTGCCTGGACGCGTCGATCCGCGCGTTCGGCCACGAGAGCCAGGGGATCAGCTACGCGAGCGTGGCCGTCGTCTTCCTCGCGGGCAACGCGCTCGGCTCGGCTGCGCCGACCCCGGGCGGCGTCGGCGCGGTCGAGGGCGCGCTGACCTTCGGTCTGGTGGCGGTCGGCCTCCCGCTGGAGGTCGCGACCCCGGCGGTGCTGCTGTACCGGCTCCTGACGCTGTGGCTGCCGGTGCTGCCGGGATGGCTCTGCTTCAACTGGCTGACGAAGCGGGGGGCGCTCTAGCCGTCCGGCGGGAGCGGGGGCGACAGGGCGCGCACTGGCCGTCCGGCAGGAGCGGGAGGACAGGACGCGCTCTAGCCGTCCGGCGAGAGCGGGGGCGGGGGCGGACAGGGCGCGCACTGGCCGTCCGGCAGGAGAGGGACGACAGGGCGCCGCTCGGCACGAAGGCTCGGGCCGGTCGTGGGTGATCGCGCGGTTCCCCGCGCCCCCAGTGGGACGCTCCCCCGCCTGGCCCACTCGCCCGCGCGGGGGCGCCCCGGGCGGCCCACCATGGGCTCATGCCGATCTCCGCCGCGCAGCGCGCCGCCCTGCTCACCGCGACCACCGTGCTGCTCGCCGCCGGATGCGCCGGGTGTTCGGACGGCGGAGGCGAGGGCGGCGCCGCCGACTCCCCCACCGATCTCGCCGGGCTCGCCGCGCAGGAGCTGGAGTGGTCCGCCTGCCCGCCCCCGTCCGCCGCGGAGGGCGGCGGTACGGCGCCCTCGCCGCTGCCCGGCGGCGCCGCCTGGGAGTGCGCCTTCATGGACGCGCCGCTCGACTACGAGAAGCCCGGCGGCGAGACGATCGAGCTGGCCCTGATCCGCGCCCCGGCCCGCGACCAGAGCCGGCGGATCGGCTCCCTGATCTACAACTTCGGCGGTCCCGGTGGCTCCGGCATCACCGGTCTGCCGTCCTTCGCACCGGCGTACGAGAAGCTCCGCTCCCGCTACGACCTGGTCTCCTTCGACCCCCGGGGCGTCGGCCGCAGCGAGGACGTCGAGTGCGCGACCGACAAGGAACTGGACGCGTACTACGCCCTGGACTTCACCCCGGACGACGCCGCCGAGGAGCGGACCCTCTCCGACGCGCAGAAGAAGTACGCCGCCGGCTGCGAGAAGGACTCCGGCACGGTGCTCCCCCACGTCGGCACCAGCAACGCGGCCCGCGACCTGGATCTGATGCGCCAGGTCCTCGGCGACGACAAGCTCCACTACTTCGGCATCTCCTACGGCACGGAGCTCGGCGGCGTGTACGCCCACTTGTTCCCGGAGAAGGTCGGCCGGGCGCTCTTCGACGCGGTCGTCGACCCGAACTCCAGCACCGAGGACGGCGCTCTCGGCCAGGCCAGGGGCTTCCAGCTCGCGCTCGACAACTTCGCGAAGGACTGCGTGGCCCGCGGCGACGCCTGCACGCTGCCCGGTTCGACGGTCGCCGAGATCGAGGCCTTCATCACCGGGCTGCTCGCCGAGCTCGACAAGAAGCCGATCCCCGGCATCGGCGACCGCGAGCTCACCCAGACGCAGGCCACCAACGGCATCGCCCAGGCCCTGTACTCCAAGGAGTTCTGGCAGTACCTGGAGCAGGGCCTGGACTCGGCCGACGGCGGCGACGGGGCGCTGCTGCTCGCCCTCTCCGACTCCATGAACGGGCGGGACCAGAACGGCAGTTACAGCAACATCCAGGCGGCGAACGCGGCCATCAACTGCGTCGACTTCAAGGAGCGCTACACGCTGGGCCAGGCCAAGGAGCGGCTCCCGGAGTTCCGGGAGGCCTCGGCCGTCTTCGGCGACTTCATGGGCTGGGCGCTGGCGAGTTGCTCCCAGTGGCCGGTCCCCGGCACCTGGGAGCACCCGGACGTCTCCGCCCCCGGGGCCGCCCCCATCCTCGTGCTCGGCACGACCGGCGACCCGGCGACCCCGTACGAGGGCGCCCGGGCGATGGCGGAGGCGCTGGGCAAGGGCGTCGGCGTGGAGCTGACGTACGAGGGCGAGGGCCACGGCGCGTACAACAGCGGCAACGCGTGCGTGCAGGAGACGGTCAACGCGTACTTCCTGGAGGGGAAGGTGCCGGCCTCCGGGACCGTCTGCAGGTAGCCCGCGGACCGGCGCCTAGGATGGCGGTTTTCGGGTCCGGATCACGGGGGTTGTCTTGGTTCTACGGATACGGGTGGCGGCCGCGGCGGCCGTCACCGGACTACTGCTCACCGGCTGCACGAGCACCGACGCCGGCAACGGCAACGGCACCGACACTCCCCGTACGACCCCGCCCGCCGCGGACGCCAAGCCCGGCGAGGCCCCGGCTCTCCCCGCCTCCCTCACCGGGCAGCAGCCTCAGTGGAAGCGCTGCAAGGCCCCCGAGGGCGGCGAGCGGCCCGGCGCGGACTGGCGCTGCGCGAGCGTCCGGGTCCCCCTCGACTACGCGAAGCCCGACGGCGAGACGATCCCGGTCGCGCTGATCCGCAAGGAGGCCCGCGACAAGAGCAGGCGGATCGGCTCGCTGCTCTTCAACTTCGGCGGCCCCGGCGCCTCGGGTGTCGACATCCTGCCGCGCGCCGCCACCGAGTACGGGAAGCTCAACGGCCGTTACGACCTGGTCGGCTTCGACCCCCGGGGCGTCGAGCGGAGCAGCGGCGTGGTGTGCCGGGACGACGCCGAGCAGGCCGCCGCGGAGGCCTCGGTCGACCTCACCCCGGACACGGCGGCCGAGGAGGCCGCGTACCTCAAGGACGGCACCGACTTCGGCGCCGGGTGCGCCCGCCGCTCCGGCACGGTCATCGCGCACACGACGACGAGCAACACCGCCCGCGACCTGGACCTGGTCCGGCACGTCCTCGGCGACGAGAAGCTGAACTACTTCGGTATCTCCTACGGCACCCAGCTCGGCGCCGCCTACGCCCATCTCTTCCCCCGGAACGTCGGCCGGACCGTCCTCGACGCCGTCGTCGACCCGACCGCCGACAGCACGGGCCACGCCCGCAACCAGACGATCGGCTTCCAGCGGGCCCTGGACAACTACCTGAAGAGCACCGGCGAGGGCTCGAAGAAGGGCACGGCACGGATCGTCCGGCTCCTGGAGCAGCTGGACCGGGAGCCGCTGCCCGTCGGCGACCGGAAGCTGACCGACGGCCTGGCGCTGACGGGTATCGCGATCACGCTCTACTCGCAGAGCAACTGGTCCCTGCTGACCTCCGCCCTGGAGCAGGCCGAGCGCGGCGACGGCACCGAGCTGCTGCGCCTCGCCGACTGGTACAACGACCGGGACGAGAACGGTCACTACTCCACGCAGTCCCACTCCCAGCGGGCGATCTCCTGCGCCGACTCCTCGGAGCGGCCCACGGCCGCGCAGGCGAAGGCCCTGCTGCCGGAGTTCCGGGGGCTCTCCCCGGTCTTCGGCCCTTTCCTCGCCTGGGACACGGCAGGCTGGTGCGCGAACTGGCCGGTCAAGGGCGAGCACGCGAACCCGGACGCGAGCGCGCCCGGAGCCGGCCCGATCCTGGTCGTGGGTACGACGGGTGACCCGGCGACCCCGTTCGAGGGCGCCGAGCGGATGGCGAAGGAGCTCGGCAAGGGCGTCGGCATCCTGCTCGGCAACGAGGGCGAGGGGCACGGCGCGTACGGCACGTCGTCCTGCGTGACGGGGACGATCGACGCGTATCTCCTGGACGGCAAGGTCCCCGCGTACGGCACGACCTGCTCCAGCGGGTCGGCCCGCAGCGGGGCATGAGCAGAAGGGGCCCGGACCTGAGGTCAGGTCCGGGCCCCTTCTCACAGAGACACGTATGCGGGTCTAGTAGACCGGCTTCTCGGGCTCGATCTGGTTCACCCAGCCGATGACGCCGCCGCCGACGTGCACCGCGTCCGCGAAGCCCGCGGACTTGAGCACGGCGAGGACTTCCGCACTGCGGACACCCGTCTTGCAGTGCAAGACGATGCGCTTGTCCTGCGGGAGGTCCTGGAGGGCGTTGCCCATCAGGAACTCGTTCTTGGGGATCAGCTTGGCGCCGGGGATGGAGACGATCTCGTACTCGTTGACCTCGCGGACATCGATGATCTCGATCTTCTCGTCCGCGTCGATCCACTCCTTGAGCTGCTTGGGAGTGATCGTCGAGCCGAGCGCCGCCTCCTGGGCCTCCTCGGACACGACGCCGCAGAAGGCCTCGTAGTCGATGAGCTCGGTGAGGGTCGGGTTCTCGCCGCAGACCGCGCAGTTCGGGTCCTTGCGGACCTTGACCTGGCGGTACTGCATCTCCAGGGCGTCGTAGATCATCAGCCGGCCGACCAGCGGGTCGCCGACGCCGGCCAGGACCTTGATGGCCTCGGTGACCTGGATGGAGCCGATGGACGCGCAGAGCACGCCCAGGACGCCGCCCTCGGCGCAGGAGGGGACCATGCCCGGCGGCGGGGGCTCCGGGTAGAGGCAGCGGTAGCAGGGGCCGTACTCGGACCAGAAGACGGAGGCCTGGCCGTCGAAGCGGTAGATCGAACCCCAGACGTACGGCTTGTTCAGCAGCACGCACGCGTCGTTGACGAGGTAGCGCGTGGCGAAGTTGTCCGTGCCGTCGACGATCAGGTCGTACTGGCTGAAGATGTCCATCACGTTCTCGGCCTCGAGCCGCTCTTCGTGGAGGATCACGTTCACGTACGGGTTGATGCCGAGGACCGAGTCCTTGGCGGACTCCGCCTTGGAGCGGCCGATGTCGGACTGGCTGTGGATGATCTGGCGCTGCAGGTTCGACTCGTCGACCTCGTCGAACTCCACGATGCCGAGCGTGCCCACACCGGCCGCGGCCAGGTACATCAGGGCCGGCGAGCCGAGGCCGCCGGCGCCCACACACAGCACCTTCGCGTTCTTCAGCCGCTTCTGCCCGTCCATCCCGACATCCGGGATGATCAGGTGGCGGGAGTACCTGCGGACCTCGTCTACGGTGAGCTCGGCAGCCGGCTCGACCAGGGGTGGCAGCGACACGGGGGCTCCGTTGGTCGGTATGTCAGTACGGTTGTTCTCCCCGTAACACTGCCACGCCCCTTCTCATTCCGAGACACCCGGTCCAATGCGCGAGACGATTTCGTCCCAGTAGCCGGGCAGAGTTTGAAATGGGTCGGTTTGTCCGGCGTGCTCCGTGTGGGCGGAGCGGTCGGTGAAGAAGATCGTCCCCGCTCCCTGCCAGCGGGCGATCCGCATCGCCTCGTCGAGATGGCTGCGGGGCACCCCGTGGACGAGATGGACGAACTTCTCCGGCGGGTGATCGGCCGTCCACTCCGCCACCTGTGACCAGCGATAGTCCGCCCACGGCCCGGAGAACGTGACCAGCTGGTCGGCGGTCTCGGCATAGCCCGGATACGGGTGGGTGCCATGGCCCAGGACGAGGTGGGCCTCGCCGTCGAGCACCGCCTCCAGGGTGGCCGTGACGCGCCGCACCTCGGGCAGGTCGGCCCGGTCCGTGGGACAGCGGTCCAGATAGAAGCCGTCGACCTTGTACCAGTCGAGGAAGCGGTGGGCGTCGGAGACGATCTCGCCGAAGTCGCGCGAGCCGTGGCAGAGGTCCAGGTGCCCGAGGACCTTCACGCGCGCGTTCCTGAGCCGGCCCGCCGCCTCCAGGCAGTGCGGGTCGGGGCGGGCCCCCGGCCCGTCGGCGACATTGAGCACGGCCCAGTGCAGGGGGGTGCCGGGGCGGGCCAGTTCGGCCCATTCGACGGGGGCGAGCAGCGGGTGTGCGTAGCCGGGGACGCCGAAGCCCATCTCCGCTTCCTCGACGGCCCCGGTCGTGGTCGTGGTCAGATGCGGCATGCCGCCTCCATCCAGATGTCGGCGAGGGATTCCTCGAGGTTGATCCGGGGCCGCCAGCCGAGCCGGTCGCGGGCGGTGCGGACGTCGGCCTGCTGCCAGCTGCCGCAGCCGTCGGGGTACGGGTAGGGCGCGGCGGCCAGCTGCTCGGCGATGGACTCGGTGCGCGGGGCGCCGATGACGGGCCGCTGGGGCGGGCCGTCGATTTCGTGCAGGGTCCCGGCGTATCCGGCGACCCGGGCCAGGACGGCGGCGGCGTCGCGGAGCTTGACCGCCCGGCCGGTGCCGATGTTGACGACGCCCTGGGCGGCGGAGAGCGAGGCCGCGTGGACGGCGCGCGCCACGTCCCGTACGTCGACGAAGTCGCGCTGCACGCCGAGGCCGGAGAGCTTGAGCTCGCCGTCGCCGGCCTGCATGGCGCGGCGCATCGCTTCGGCGAGGCGGCCGAGCGGGGATCCCGCGGGGGTGCCGGGGCCCACCGGGGAGAAGACCCGCAGGACGACCGCGTCGAGGCCGGAGCCGAGGACGAGCTCGGTCGCGGCGAGCTTGGAGACGCCGTACGGGCCTCCGGGGCGGGGCACGGCGTCCTCGGCGGTGGAGGAGCCGGGCTGGGAGGGCCCGTACTCGGAGGCGCAGCCGACCTGGACGAGCCGGGCGCCGCAGCCGCTGCGGCGCAGGGCCTCGCAGACGGTGGCGACGGCGACGGTGTTGTGCCGGGTCAGGTCGCGGGCTCCGCCACGGGTGGCGCCGGCGCAGTTGACGACGACTCCGGGGTGGACGGCGTCCAGGAACCGGGTCAGCGCGCCGGGGCTGCCGCCGGCGAGGTCGAACCGTACGTCGGCGTCGTCACCGCGCCCGAGGGCGGTGAGGTGGACGGCCGGGTCGGCGAGCAGCCGGTCGGCGACGAACCGGCCGAGGAATCCGTTGCCTCCGAGCAGCAGCACCCTCATCGTGCGGCCCCTTCGTGCCGACCGGCCGTTGCTGAGCGTTGGGGGGTCATGTCTCTTTCGTCTCCTTGGGATGGGTCCTGCGCGAGGGGTGCGCCCGCGGCGTCGGCTCCGCGGGTGCGCCGGGGTTCAGGGGTGGCCGGTTCGGCCGCCGCGGGGCGAGCGGGTGGCAGGCGACGCGGTGGGGGCACCTGGAGGGCCAGGGGCACGCGGGTCCGGGCTGTTCGGCATGACACCCCTAGGGGTTGGCGTGGGCCGAGGCCCGGGAGAGGGCGGCGGTGGCGTGGGCCAGCAGGCCGAGCGCCGCGGCGCCGCAGACGAGGATGGGGACGGCGCCGGGGCCCCAGGCGTCGACGAGGGCGCGGACCGGGACGGCGAGGACGTCGCAGCCGGGGACCCGGGCGGCCAGGACCGTCGCGAGGGCGAGGGCCTCGGCGGCGCAGGCGGCGGCGAGGCCGCCGGAGGCGGTCTCGGGGAAGCCGTGGACGGTGAGGAGCCGGGCGAGCAGGAGCAGGGCGCCGAGCGCGAGGGCGCCGGAGGCGAAGCCGGTCAGGCTCAACAGGCCCGCGAGGACGGCCAGATGGAGTGCGACGGCGGCGAGGAGCAGGGGGCGGGTGCCGGCGGCGAAGTCCTCGAGGCCCCGGCTGGCGGCCAGCCTGCGGCGGGCCTTGGCGGCGAAGAGCCGGGCGCACCAGGCGGCGGGGGCGACGGCGAGGGCGAGACCGAGGAGGGGGCCGGGGGTGAGGGGCCAGGGCTCGTCGGGTCCGCCGGCCAGCGTCGCTTCGAGAAGGCCGTCCCCGCCGAGCGCGTACGCGAGGAGCCAGAGGGTCCAGACGCGGGCGGCGGGGACGGTACGGCCTGCGGCGCGCAGGGGGCCGCGCCGGACGGCGACGGCGAGCGCGGCGGCCAGGCCGAGGGCCCCGGCCGCGCCGACGGCGAGGCGCACGGGCCCTTCGGTGAGCGCGAGTCCGGTGACGGTGAGGGCGGCGACGGCGCCGGGCGCGAGGGCGGCCAGGGTCCACCCCGCCCACCCGGCGCTCGCCCCGTCCTCCCGCGCGGGGCGCACGGGCGCTCCGTTCCCCCGCGGCACGCGCGCGTACAGCTCCTCGGCGAGCGAGAACACGTCCCGGTGCCGAAACCGCGCGGCGGTCCGGTCGGTGACCCCGTGGGCTTCGAGCCCCGCGGCGATCTCCAGCGGATCCACGGCCCGCTCACACAGCTCCCGATGCCGATGCATCAGCGCCTTGACGGGGTCAGCGGGCCCCCGCCGTCCGCCCACCACGGGCGCGGACTGGGCCTCCACCCGGTCGGCAACGCCGCCCACCGGGGCGCCAGGCCTGACCCCTTCGACCGCCTCGGCCTGCGTCCCGAGGCCCGCGCGGGCCTCCACGCCGGATCCCCGCGCGGGCCGCGCCCGCGGCGCATCGCCGACCTCCGGCGCCTGAGGCCGGTCGTCCTCGACGATCGCGGCCGACGGCCGCGCTGCGTCGGCCCTCGGCTCGAAGCCCTCGCGGGCTTCCGCGCCGGATCCTCGCGTGGGCTGCGTCCGCGGCGCGTCCCCGTCCTCCGGTCCGGGAACGGTGGCCGATCCCTCCTGACGCCAGTCGCCCTCGACGATCGCGGCCGACGGCCGCGCAGCCTCAGCCGGCGCCACGAAGCCGGCGTCGGCTTCCGCACCGGGTCCCCGCGCGGGCTGCGTCCGCGGCGCGTCCCCGGCCTCCGGTCCGGGAACAGCGGCCGTTCCCGCCCGAGGCCGGCCCTCCTCGACGGCGGCGGCCGTCAGCCGCGCCGCCTCGGCCCCCGGCCCGAAGCCCGCGCGGGCTTCCGCGCCGGACTCCCGCGCGGGCTGCGCCCGCGGCGCATCGCCGGCCTCCTGGCCGGGAACGGTGACCGTTCCCGCCCGAGGCCGGTCGGCCTCGGGGGACGCGGACGTCGGGTGTGGTACCCGGCTCGTGTCGTGCAGCGTGAGCGGGTCGGCGGGTCCCGCCCGGTCCGGTCCGGCCGGTGATCGAAGGTCGAGGTCCGTGGCGAAGTGTGCGGCACGTGCAGGGGTCGGAGGGGTGGGCTTCGAGGGCTCGGAGGGTGGTCCGTCGGTTGTCACGGAGACTGTCACGGCCACGGTCAGCGCCGTCGTCTCGAGCAGCGCCTCGGAGTGGGAGTCCCAGGGGCCGGGGCTCGTGGGGGCGGCGGGGCCGCGCATGGGGGTGCCTCCTTCAGGCATCGGGGTCTCCCGCTCCGGCGGCGGCGCTCACCGGCTGGTCCGCCCAGGTGCCGGGCACGTACGCCTCCGCGGGATGGGCGAACGGGACGCCCTCGGCGGCGCGGCGGCGCACGGGTGAGTGGGAGAGAAGTTCCAGGTAGATGCCGCGGAACGCCGCGAGGTTCTGCTCGACGGTGAAGAGTTCGAGCGCGCGGGCGCGCGCGGCGGCGCCCAGCCGGTAGCGGCGCTCGGGGTCGCGCAACAGCGCGAGGCACGCGTCCGCGAGCGCCCGTGGATTGCGCGGGGGCACGACGAGCCCGGTGCCGCCGATGACCTCGACGACCGCGCCCACGTCCGTCGAGACGGTCGCCCGGGCGCAGAACATCGCCTCGACCAGGCTGATCGGGAAGCCCTCGACCACGCTGGACAGGACGACGACCGCGCCCGCCGCGTACGCCTCGGCGAGCGTCGGGGCCTCCGGTCCGCCGAGCTCCTCGAAGGAGACCGGGTTCTCGCCGACGGCGTGCGCCCCCGGCGCCTCGTCGGGGAAGAGCTGCGCCGCGAGCGCCCTGCAGTGCGCGACGTACGCGTCCGCGCCGGGCTCGCGCACCGGCGCGGCGATGATCCGCAGCCGGACGTCGGGCTGGGCCTTGCGCACCTCCGCGAAGGCGTGCAGGAGCGCGATCAGGTCCTTGGCGGGTTCGACCCGGCCGACCCAGACGAGCGTGGCCGGGTCCCCGGTCTCCTCGTCCTCGCCGACCTCGGTGAACCGCTCGGACTCCATGCCGGGGTAGACCGTGCGCAGCTTGGCCCGGTCCGCCCCGCACTTCTCCTGCCAGCGCCGCGCGTGCGTGTTGCCGGGCGTGAGGAGCGCGGCCTGCCGGTAGACCTCGGCGGCGAGCCGGCCATGGAAGGCGGCGAGCAGCGCGCGTACCGGCGCGGACAGCGGCGCGTCGGTGGCGGCCAGGTAGTGCGCGCGCAGCTGGACGCCGTACTCGGTGACCAGCAGCGGAGTCCCGAAGAAGCGTTTGGCCAACAGGCCGGGAAGCGCCGCGGATCCGCCGGACGCGGCGTGGCAGAGGTCGACCGCGCCGAGCCCGTCCTCGCCGTACCAGTCGAGCGACAGCGGGCGCAGGGCGCGCTCCACGTGGTCGACGAACGCGAGGTAGTCGGGGACGGTGGCGGCGGCCACGCCCCGGCGTGCGCCGGGGGCGCGACAGGCGGACTCCAGTGTGCGGACGGCGAGTTCGGAGCGCAGGGCGGCGTAGAGACCGCCGCGCTCGCGGGCGAGTTCGGCGAGGCCGTAGAGCCCCTCGGCGAAGTCACCCGTGTCCTCCTCGGCGCAGATGTCGGTCGCGAGGGCGTGGAAGCGACCGACGAAGGTCCGCCGCTCGCGCCGCCCGTACGTGCGGCCGTCGTCCTCGGGTGCCCAGAGGGGTGCCGTGCGTACGCGCTGGACCTGCGGGGGCAGGTCCACCCAGCCGGCGTCCTCCTGGAGGGCGCTGCGGCTGAGGGCGTACAGGTCGAACTCGTGCGCCGAGAGCCCGCGCACGAGCCGGTCGCACCAGAGCCTGGACTCACCCGTGGCGTACGGGTAGCCACCCTCCGTAAGCAGTCCGATCCGCATGAGCACACCCCCGATCTCCGTTGACTGGCCGGCGCCGTGGCCCGGCGACTCGCGGCGGGAAGAACGTAAGCGGATATACCGGTGGCGCGATGGACGGTTGTCCGTCGCGCCACTGGAAGGGGTGAATGCACGTAACTTTCCCACCGCGGTCGCGTTCTGTCGCGCTACGGGGTGATTCGCCTACGGAGCGTCACGCTACGGCCAGCCCCTGCACTGGCTCGGGGCGTCAGCTCCCCGGGTGCACCCAGGGGTTGGGGCGGCAGGCGATGCCGTCGATCTCCAGGGTCTTGGTCTGCTGCTGCATCACGGGCGCGAGGGCGCCGGGCGTACGGCAGCTCACATGCCTGTGCCCGAGCCGGTGTCCGACCTCGTGATTGATGAGCATCTGGCGATAGGCGAACATCGCCTTGTCGCCGAAGGTCTCCGAGCCCTGTGCCCAGCGGAACGCGTTGATCATCACGCGGGACGTGGACGCGGAGTCGCAGGAGACGTTGTCGATGGTGGTGTCCAGGCCGGACTTCGCACACCAGGTGCCGGTCGTTCCGGGGCTGGCGAGCGTGATCACGAACTCCGGCTCTCCGCTGGAGATCCGCTCGAAGGTCATCTCGCCCTTGCCGGCCCAGCTCCGCTCGTCGTTGAGGGTCTTCTGCACGGCCTGCGCGAAGAGCTTCGGGTCGAGCCCGAGCCCCTTCTCGACGTCGACGCGGTAGCGGATCTTGCGTCCCTTGCCCGGCGCCTTGTCGAAACCGGCCACGGCCTCGAACTCGCCCGAGCCCTTGAGCTTGGGGTCGATGGGGAACTGGCGCGTCATCAGCTGCTCGTACGTGGGCGGCGGGGTGGACGGCACGGCCGTCGCGGGGGCCGAGGGCGTCAGCCGGTCGTCGGAGCGTGAGGCGGTGCCGTCCTCGACGGCCCGGTCGGCGGAGCCGTCGGCCGAGCGGGCGAGGGGGTTGCCGGAGTCCCGGTCGGCCACCTGACCGGCCACGACGACGGCGAGGACGGTGGTGACGGCGGCTGCCGCGATACCGGTGAACGTACGGCCCCTGCCGCCGGTCCTGGTCGGCGCTTCCTCGGGCTCGTCGGGACGCTCCTCGGGGAGATCCTCAGGGGCGGTCTCCCGCCGCGGGGCCGGAATGAAGGGGGCCTGTGGAGCGGAGGCCTGCGGGGCGGCCTCGTCCGGGGCGGGCCTGCGCGCCCCCTGCCAGTCGCCGTACCGCTCCGGTCGCGGCGCCGTCTCGATGTGCTCGGGATGCCCGCCCCGTACAACCGGGTCGGCGGGGGCGGTGTACATCGGCGTGCCGTGCATCGGCGTGTCCCAGACGGGCCGGCCGCCGCCCTGTCCGTACGGGCTCGGGCTCGGGCTCGGGCTCTGTCCGTACGCGCCCGGCTGCCTGCCGGGCCCCTGTTGACCGTACGCCCCCTGGGCGTACCCGGTCTGTCCGTACGCGCCTTGTCCGTACGGGTCCTGCCCGTACGCGTCCTGTCCGTTCGGCCTCTGGCCGTACCCGTCCTGGCCCGGCGCGCGCCTGCGGCGTCCCGTCCCCGGCGCGGCCGCCTCCGGCTTCCGCCCCGTATCCACGGGGGGAGCGGGCGCGGGGCCCTTGCGACTATGTCGTCCCACGCCCCGGATCAGCTCCCGCCGCTGTCGTCTGTGCCGTGTTTACCGTCTGTGCCGTCTTTGCCGACCGTGTCGGCCTCGATCAGTTCCCGGACGGCCTGGGCGACCGTCTCGGGGTACTCCATCATGGCCACGTGCCCGGCGTCCGGGAGCGTCAGGAGCCGCGAGCCGCGGAACGCGGCGGCCGCCTTGCGCGCCATTCTGTAGGAGACGAGCTGGTCACGGCCGCCGTAGACGAGCAGGGTCGGCGCGAGCACCCGCTCCGCCTGCCGCCACAGACCGTGCTGACCGCCGAGCGTGTACGCGTCTACGATCCCGCGCGAGGAACGGGCCATGGCGTCCCAGAAGTACGGAAGCTCCAGGCGCCGTTCCATCTCCTCCACGGCGTGCCGGAAGCCCTCGTCGGAGACCCGGCCGGGGTCTCCGTAACAGAGGGCGAGGACCCCGCGGACCCTCTGCTCCGGCGTCCAGTCCCTGGTCATCTTGGAGAAGAGAGGTGCCACGCCCGGCAGGGCGAGCAGCGCGGTCGGCCAGGCGCTGCGCTGGGCGCGCAGCTCGGGCAGGGCCGGAGAGACCAGGGTGAGAGTGCGGACCAGGTCGGGACGGACGGCGGCGACGCGGGTGGAGACGGCGCCGCCGAGCGAGTTGCCGATCAGGTGGACCGGTCCGCGGCCGGCGGCGTCGAGCAGCCGGATGACCGCCCGGGCGTGTCCGGTGACCGAGTAGTTGCCGTCGTCGGGCGGCGGCGAGTCGCCGAAGCCGGGCAGGTCGACCGCCTCGCCGTCGAGATGGTCCGCGAGCAGCGGCATCAGCGCCGACCAGTTCAGCGAGGAGCCGCCGAGGCCGTGGACGTAGAGCGCGGGCGCGAGCCCCGGCCGGTTGCCGGGCCGGGCGCGCACGGTGAGCGTGAGCCCGGGCAGCGCGACGGAGCGCAGCTCCTCGCCGTCGGCGACCCGCACGGCGCGGGTCCGCGACGAGGGCGGGGCGGCGGCGGTCCGGGTTTCCGGCAGCTCGGTCGACGACATGGCCGCAATATTACGAGACGATCACGCGGCGGCGCGTGTGTGTGGCGTCACAGGTACGGGTGCGCCGCGCGGAGTGTGCTCCTACGCTCGTAGAGAGGGCCTTCGGAGAGGACCCGCATGCCGGAAGGAACCGCATGACTGTCGATCCGAACGAGCCGGACACATTCGCCGAGGAAGAGGAAGCCGTGCTCGACGAGGAAATTCCTGAGGCCGACGCCGCCGAGCAGCACACGGACCTCCAGCAGGAGGAGGACGAGCAGCCCACGCATGTCGAGCAGGACAGCGCGAACCCGGCGGACGCCGCCGAACAGACGCGGGTGGTCGTCCAGAACGAAGACGACTACCGCTGATTTGTTCGGTTTAATGTTGAATCTCCTATCGCCCTGGGCGTCCGGTCCGTGAAATTCTGCGTCCGCACCGCGCACAGCCGGGTTACCCAAAAGTACGATGGCGGGCGCGGCGCCACAGCGCGCATGGATCGATTTTTGGGAGGCGGCGTGACAGCCATCGAGCAGACAGAGGCAGCACGCCCTCGGGGCACGCGCCTGCCGCGCCGAGCCCGACGGAACCAGCTCCTGGGGGCGGCCCAGGAGGTGTTCGTCGCACAGGGCTACCACTCCGCCGCGATGGACGACATCGCCGAACGGGCGGGCGTCAGCAAGCCCGTGCTCTACCAGCACTTCCCGGGCAAGCTGGAGCTCTACCTGGCTCTGCTCGACCAGCACTGCGAGTCGCTGCTCCAGGCTGTACGCACAGCCCTGGCGTCCACGACGGACAACAAGCTCCGGGTCGCCGCCACGATGGACGCGTACTTCGCGTACGTGGAGGACGAGGGCGGCGCGTTCCGGCTGGTCTTCGAGTCCGACCTGACCAACGAGCCGGCCGTGCGCGAGCGCGTGGACCGGGTCAGCCTGCAGTGCGCCGAGGCGATCTCGGACGTGATCGCGGAGGACACCGGCCTGTCCAAGGACGAGTCGATGCTGCTCGCCGTGGGCCTCGGCGGCGTCTCCCAGGTCGTGGCGCGCTACTGGCTCTCCAGCGAGTCCGCCATCCCCCGCGACAAGGCGGTCGCGCTGCTGACCTCGCTGGCCTGGCGGGGTATCGCGGGCTTCCCCCTGCACCCGACGGAGGGTCAGCTGAGCGCCGAGGGCCACTGACCCCTCGTACCGGCGTGCTCGCCCGCTGTTCGCTCCTGGCGTTCCGCCGCTGCGCCGTGCTTGTCCCCTCTCCGGGCTAATGTGTGCAGCGTACGGCGCGGGGAAACGCGCAACGCTGACCGTTCGGAGGGACATAGCCGTGGAGGTCAAGATCGGCGTGCAGCACGCACCCCGGGAGATCGTTCTGGAGAGCGGGCAGTCCGCCGAGGAGGTCGAGCGCGCCGTGGCCGACGCGCTGGCCGGCAAGGCGCAGCTGCTCAGCCTCACGGACGAGAAGGGCCGTAAGGTCCTGGTCCCGGCCGAGAAGATCGCGTACGTGGAGATCGGCGAGCCGGCGGTCCGCCGGGTGGGCTTCGGCGCTCTCTGAGACGTACGTCAGGACAAGGCGAAGGGCCCGGCGGATTCGATCCGCCGGGCCCTTCGTCCGTCCGGGTGGGACGTGGTTCCTGTGCTTCGGGCGAATGTCCTGGTGAGGGGGGCGGAAGAGGATTGCGTTCGAGTCGGCCCGGGTAGTACGGCCTACGACCGAATTGCCCGCCCCGCACCGCACGCGAGGTGACCCGTGTTCCTGGAAGCCCTCGGCTCCGCCCTGCTCGGACTCGCCCTGGCCTGGGCCGCCGTGCACCGGCTGCCCGACCGCCTCCCCGCACGGGGGGTCGTCCTCACGACGGGCTCGCTGGGCGCCGTCTTCGGCGCCCTGGTGACCCATGGAGCCCTGGGCCCGGGTCACGCCCTGGCCACGCTCATCGGCGCGATCGCGATCGCGGCGGTCCTGCTCTCGCTGCTGATCCGTCCCGCCGCTCGCCGCCTGCGCCGATCAGCGGCGGCGTGAACCGCGCCGCCGCTGACTGCGCCTGCGACTGCGACTGCGACTGCGACTGCGACGAAACGGCTAGGCCGCCAGGCCGAGCGCCGCCATGCGCTTGGTGTGGGCCTCGGTGATCCGGGAGAACATCCGGCCGACCTCCGCGAGGTCGAAGCCGTCCGCCACACCACCGACGAGCATCGTGGAGAGCGCGTCGCGCTCGGCGACCACGCGCTGGGCCTGGGAGAGCGCCTCGCCCATCAGCCGGCGCGCCCACAGCGCGAGCCGCCCGCCGACCCGCGGGTCGGCCTCGATCGCGGCGCGGACCTTCTCCACGGCGAAGTTGCCGTGGCCCGTGTCGTCGAGCACCGACAGCACGAGCCGGCGCGTGTCGGAGTCCAGGCGGGCCGCGACCTCCCGGTAGAAGTCACTGGCGATCGAGTCGCCGACATAGGCCTTGACCAGGCCCTCCAGCCAGTCGGACGGAGCGGTCTGGCGGTGGAAGTCGTCCAGCGCCTTGGCGAAGGGCTCCATCGCGGCGGTCGGCTCGGCGTCCACGGCGGCCAGCCGGTCGCGGAGCTGCTCGAAGTGGTGGAACTCGGCGGAGGCCATCTTCGCCAGCTCCGCCTTGTCCGCGAGGGTCGGCGCGAGCTTGGCGTCCTCGGCGAGCCGCTCGAAGGCCGCCAGCTCGCCGTAGGCCAGCGCGCCGAGCAGGTCGACGACCGCGGCGCGGTACTGCGGCTCGGCGGATGCCGTGGCCCAGTCCTGGGCGGCGATCCCGGTGGGCTCTTCGGCTGGTGTGGCGTTGTCAGACGTCTCCATGAAGCGCACAATAGCCCGCTCTCCGGCCCGGGGAAGGCCCTGGTCAGTCACTGTGACCGCGCCCTCATCACGAATTCTCCCAACACACATGCGCGAATCCGGGGTACAGTGGTAAAGCGCCTGCTGAGTATGCGGACATGCTTTCGCACGTTCGGACGTATTCGGTGGGCCGACTCATGAATGAGGATGCCCGGTCGGTGGCCCGACTGGCTCCGACCCGACAACCCTCCCCGCGCACCCGCAGGAGGGACCCTCAGCGGCACGACGCTCGAGCGACGGCAGTGGTCCCGCGCCACCCGGCTGTGATCCATTCGTCGATCCGGCCGGAAGTGACTCGGCACGGTACGACCCCCAGCGTTCGCCTCGCGCCGCGTCTCACAGAAGAGGCAGCACCCTGACTACGACTTTCCGAGACCTCGGAATCCTTCCCGAGACGGCCGAGGCGCTTGAAGCCGTCGGCATCGTCTCCCCCTTTCCCATCCAGGAGATGACCCTCCCGGTCGCGCTCTCCGGCTCCGACGTCATCGGCCAAGCCAAGACCGGCACCGGCAAGACGCTCGGCTTCGGTCTGCCGCTCCTGGAGCGCGTCACCGTCCCCGCGGACGTCGAGGCCGGCCGGGCCAAGCCCGAGCAGCTGACCGACGCCCCGCAGGCGCTGGTCGTCGTTCCGACCCGTGAGCTGTGCACCCAGGTCACCAACGACCTGCTGACCGCCGGCAAGGTCCGTAACGTCCGCGTGCTCGCCATCTACGGCGGCCGGGCGTACGAGCCCCAGGTCGAGGCGCTCAAGAAGGGCGTCGACGTGATCGTCGGCACCCCGGGCCGCCTGCTCGACCTGGCCGGCCAGCGCAAGCTCGACCTGTCGCACGTCAAGGCCCTCGTCCTGGACGAGGCCGACGAGATGCTCGACCTGGGCTTCCTGCCCGACGTCGAGAAGATCATCAACATGCTTCCGGCGAAGCGTCAGACCATGCTGTTCTCGGCGACCATGCCGGGCGCCGTCATCGGTCTGGCCCGTCGCTACATGTCGCAGCCCACGCACATCCGCGCCACCGCGCCGGACGACGAGGGCGTGACCGTCGCCAACATCACGCAGCGCGTCTACCGCGCGCACTCCATGGACAAGCCGGAGCTGATCTCCCGTGTCCTGCAGGCCAACGGCCGCGGGCTCGCGATGATCTTCTGCCGTACGAAGCGCACGGCGGCCGACATCGCCGAGCAGCTGGAGCGGCGCGGCTTCGCGTCCGGCGCGGTCCACGGCGACCTCGGTCAGGGCGCCCGCGAGCAGGCCCTGCGCGCGTTCCGCAACGGCAAGGTCGACGTGCTCGTCTGCACCGACGTCGCCGCGCGCGGCATCGACGTCGAGGGCGTCACGCACGTCATCAACTACCAGTCGCCGGAGGACGAGAAGACGTTCCTCCACCGCGTGGGCCGCACCGGCCGCGCGGGCGCGAAGGGTACGGCGGTGACGCTGGTCGACTGGGACGACATCCCGCGCTGGCAGCTGATCAACAAGGCGCTGGGTCTGGACTTCCACGACCCGGTCGAGACCTACTCCAGCTCCCCGCACCTCTACGAGGAGCTGGACATCCCCGCGGGCACCAAGGGCGTCCTGCCCCGCACCGAGCGGACCCGTGCGGGTCTGGGCGCGGAGGAGCTGGAGGACCTGGGCGAGCCCGGTGGCCGTGGTGGCCGTGGCCGCAAGCAGGCCGCCGCCCCGGTGGCCGAGGAGCGCCCGGCCCGTACGCGCGCCCCGCGTCAGCGCCGCCGTACGCGTGGAGGCACCGCGCTGGAGGAGTCGGCGGCTGCCGTCACCACCACCACCGCCGCCCCGGTCGCGGAGGACGCCCCCGCGGAGCCGCGCACCCCGCGCCGCCGTCGCCGTACCCGTACGGGCGCCGCGTCGAGCGCGCCGGTCGTCGAGGCCCCGAAGGCCTCCGCCGCTCCGGTGACTCGCGTGGCTCAGGTGGCTCAGGTGGCCTCCGTGGTCGCGCAGGCCACGCCGGTGGACGAGGCCCCCAAGGCCCCGCGCCGTCGCCGTGCGCGTGTCGTGAAGCCCGAGGAGAGCGTGTCCTTCCAGACCGTGGAGACGGCCGCCGCCGCCCTCGCGGTGGCCGAGCCGGTCGTCGAGCCGGTCGTCGCACCGGTGGCCGAGACGGTCGCCGAGGAGCCCAAGAAGGCCCCGCGCCGCCGTACCGCCAAGAAGGCCGTCGCCGCCGAGGCCCCGGCCGTCGAGGCTGCCGAGGCCGTCGCGGTCGTCGAGGAGCCCAAGAAGGCTCCCCGCCGCCGTACCGCCAAGAAGGCCGTCGCCGCCGAGGCCCCTGCGGTCGAGGCCCCTGCGGTCGAGGCTGCCGAGGCCGTCGCGGTCGTCGAGGCTGTCGAGGAGGCCCCCAAGGCCCCCCGTCGCCGTACGACCAAGAAGGCCGTCGCCGCCGAGGCCCCCGACGCCTCGGAGCCGAAGGCGGCCCCGCGCCGCCGTACGGTGAAGAAGGCGACCGCCGCTCCGGCGGAGGCCACCGAGACCGCCGAGACCACCGGGACCGCCGCCGAGGCTCCCAAGTCCCCGCGCCGTCGCACGACCAAGAAGGCCGCGGCCGCCAAGACCGAGAGCTGACGCGTCGTCGCACCGCCCTTCAGCGGCCCGGCCCCTCCCCGGGGGCCGGGCCGCCGTGCTGTCCGGGCCCTTCTGAACAGCGGTTAAAGTCCCTCTATGAGCAAGCCCCGGTCCCTGGCACTGCCACCGCGCACCCGTGCCTACCGGCTCGTGACCGCGCGCGGCGACTTCGCCGTCCTGGACACCGCGCCCCAGGGCGAGCCCCGTGGCACGGTGCTGCTGCTGCCCGGCTACACCGGCAGCAAGGAGGACTTCCTCGCGCTGCTCGGCCCGCTGAGCGACGCCGGGTACCGGGCGGTCGCGGTCGACGGCCGGGGACAGCACGAGAGCCCGGGGCCGCGGCACCGGTCCGCGTACACCCGGCGCGCGCTGGCGCTCGACGCCATCTCCCAGGCGGCCGCGCTCGGGGACGGTTCCGTGCATCTGCTGGGGCACTCGTTCGGCGGGGTGGTGGCGCGGGGGGCGGCGCTGCTTGCGCCGGAGTCGTTCCGCTCGCTGACCCTGCTCTCCTCAGGCCCCGGCCCGGTCGCCCGCCCGCAGCGCATCCGGGTCCGGGTGCTGCGCGGCGCGCTCGCGGTGCTGCCCAAGGAGCGGGTGTGGCGGGCGACGCGGTGGCTGGACAGCCGCGGCGAGGAGCCCGGGGTGACGGACCCGCCGGAGATCGTGATGTTCCTGCGGCGCCGCTGGATGCGTACCCGGGTCGTCCAACTCGCGGTGGCGGGGCGGCTGTTGAGGCGCGACCGGGACGGGCACGCCCAGCTGGCCCAGCTCACCGTGCCGCTGCACATCGCGTACGGGGACGAGGAGATGGTCTGGCCCGTGGTCGGCCTCGCGGAGGTGGCGCTGCGGACGGGGGCCCATCACACGGTGGTCGTGGGCGCGGGCCACTCCCCCAACGTGTCCCATCCCCAGGAACTGGCGGACCGGCTCGTCGCGTTCTGGGAGCGGTGCCCGTAGCCCGCCGCTAGTGCTGCGACCGGAAACGATCACCGGGTTGGGGCTGATGCTCCTCATGGCCCTCTTGCGGGTGGTCGGACGGTAGATTCGCTCTGCGGCCCGAGGCTCCGAGTCCAGGTGTGAGGGATCATGAATCGCGACAGGACCGCCTACGTCACTGGTTCGGTGGTCTCGAAGGATGGCACGGTCCTCGGCTACCGGCGGCTGGGTGATGGTCCGCCGGTCGTGCTTGTGCACGGATCGATGATGTCCTCGTACAACTTCATGAAGTTGGGTACGGCCCTTGCTCGGGACTTCACCGTCTACCTTCCCGACCGCAGAGGCCGGGGCCTGAGCGGGCCCTACGGACCGGCCTTCACACTGCAGCGGGCCGCCGAGGACGTGCAGGCCCTCATGGACGCCGCCCACGCCCGCCGCGTCTTCGCCCTCAGTGCCGGCGCCAACGCTGTCCTGCAGTGGGCACTCACCGCACCGGAGGAGTGCAAGATCGCCCTCTACGAGCCGCCCTTGCCCGTGGGCGGCTCACGGCTCGCCGCCTGGCTGCCCCGCTACGACAGCGAGATGCACCACAATCGCCCGGGTGCCGCCATGGTTACCGTCGCCAAGGGCACCAAAGACTCGCGCCTCCTGCAGGTCCTGCCCAGGCCTGTGGCCGTGCCCCTGATGGACTTCGCGATGCGCGCCCAGGCCAGGCAGGCCCACACCGACGAGGTACCGCTCATCGACCTCATCGCGACCATGCACCACGACGCCCAGCTCGTCCTCGGCGCGGAAGGGCTCATCGCGGCGTCCACGGCCGTGCGCGCCGACGTGCTCCTGCTCGGCGGCGGCCGCAGCCCCCGCTACCTCAAGGACGCCCTCGACGCACTGCACGCCGCCATCCCCCGCAGCCGCACAACCCGGCTGCGCGGCGTCGGCCACCTCGCCGCCGACAACGGCGGACAGCCCGGCCGCGTCGCCCGCGCCCTGCGTGGCTACTTCTCCGACCCACCCCCGTGAGGGAAAGGCCAGGCCGACCGTCAGGCCGAGGCGACCAGTGGCCGTCCGTCCGGGCGGGCCACGCGGATCGACCTGAGCGCGGCCCAGGTGGGTTACGTCACTCCGTGGGTGCGGTGAAGGTCGCCGATCCGTATCGGACGGGCCCGATTGCGCCGCAGGTGAGCGGCAGGCTTGCGGACCGATCAACACGTGAAGGGCTTGCCCAGCTTGGTCGGCCGGGTGGTGGCCGTCTGGAAGACGAACTCCTCATCGCCGGAGTCAGCAGGCGGCGACGGACTGCCGCCCACCGAGGGTCCAGGCAGGCCAGGCCGATCTCGTTGAAGCGATGGATCACGTCGCGGACCGTGTCCTCGTTCGCCTGCGCGAGCCTCGCGATCACCCGGGACGCTGTTCCCGCCCGCCGAGGCCAGCTGCATCATCGCCCGGCGGAACCGCACCGTACTGGTACCGCCCGCCGCACGATCCGCTGCAGCTTCTGCCCCTCCTGCTCCGTCAGCCCGCGGCGCGCCCTGACCGGCCCTGCCATTCCGCCTCCCCACACCGATCGGACGTGTCGTCATATCCAACCGTCGCAAGGTCAGTCAGCAGCAACCCGGTGATCGCTTCCGGTCACAGCACTAGAACTGTGCCTGAACGTGCTGCCAGAAGCCGTCCCGCAGCGCCCGGCGCAGCGCCGCGTGCCCGCGCAGGGAGCGGCTGAGGAGCTTCTCCGCCTCGATGAGCAGGTCCTGGTCGACCGGCCCCGGCAGATACGGATGTCCGGGCAGCAGCTCCGCCAGCGCGTCGCGGCCGCGCTCGGCGAGCCAGGTCGCCGCGATCTGGGCGCCGATGAAGCGGACCTCGTCGCGCGAGGGCGGCGGCTCGCCCTCGTTCTCGTACGTGGTGACGGGCCGTCGGGTGACGTACGGGCGGCAGAAGTCGAGGTCGAAGGTGCGCTGGCTGTCGACCTCCCAGAGCAGCGGCTCCGCCTGGTTGCGCCCCTCGGCGGCCTCGATGCCCCAGAGGTGGACGCGCGCCCCGTACCCCTGGGCCGCCTCGACGGCCGAGACGAGGTCCTCGTCGCCGCCGACGAGGGCGGCGTCGCTGATGGCGCGGTGGCGGGCGAGGGACTCCAGATCCGTGCGGATGAGGGAGTCGACGCCCTTCTGCTGGTTGTTGGCGTTGAGGTTGCCGAGCCGGACCTTGACGTCGGGGAGCTCGGCGATCGACTGCTGCTCGGGGGTGTGGATGCGGCGGCGGGCGCCGTCGTACCAGTAGACGCGCAGCAGCCGGCTGTCCGCGAAGATCGTGCGGGCCTTGTCGATGAAGGCCTCGATCATCCCCTCGGCGTCGAGGTCGAAGGAGCGCCGGTCCTCGGTGCCCGCGACCAGCAACCCGGCCGCAGCATAGACATAACCTGCGTCGACGAAGATGGCATGAGTCGAAGGGGTTTTGGCTACTTCGGCCAGCATCCGCTGGAGGAGCTCATTGGTGCGCTCCAGGCGGGCGCCGAGGTCACGGACCTGGCCGCGGAGCGGGTCGCCGGGCGTCGTCTGAGGTGTCTCTGCGTCGTTCATACCGGCCTCATTCTCCGCCGGTCCCGGCCCTGCGGCCAACCCTCGTACCCGTTAGTAGTTAGTCATCCGAAAAATTTCCTTAGCGTAGGGAATGTTTGCAGGATGCATCTCGTTGGACCTGTACGTATCACGCACCGCAGTTCTCCAACAGGAGGATCAACTCCAGACGAAGGGAGAAGCCCATGCGCTTCGAAATCCTGCGACTCGACGACATCGACGGCACGCCTGTCGATCGGACCGTCGTGGACGCCGCCTCCGTCAATCGGATCGTGCAGCAGGCCGCTTCGATCGGCCAGCGCATCTGGATCCGCCCGGCCGAGACCTCGGCCTCATAACAGGCAGCCGCTTGAGCGCACCGCGCCCCCGCATGGACTCCGTGAACCGGAATCCGTACGGGGGCGCAGTGGTGTGTGGAGCCTGGAGCCTGGACCCTGGCTAGGCCCCCTGGATCACCTGGGTGACGCCGTTGATGATCTGCTGCACGGCGATGGCCGAGAGCATCATGCCGGCGAGCCGGGTCACGAGCACGACACCGCCGTCCTTGATGACACGGATGATCAGCAGCGAGTACCGCATGGTCAGCCAGAGGACGACGTGCATGGCGACGATCGCGGCCCAGACCGAGACCTGCGCGCCGACCCCGTCGGCGTGCTGCACGGCGAGAATCACCGACACGATGGCGCCCGGCCCGGCGAGCAGCGGCATGCCGAGGGGGACGAGGGCGACGTTGACGTCCTTGGTCTGCTTGGGCTCGTCGGTCTTGCCGGTGAGCAGGTCGAGCGCGATGAGCAGCAGGAGGAGACCGCCGGCGATCATCAGCGCGGGGACGGACACGTGGAGGTAGGCGAGGATCTGCTGCCCGAGGATCCCGAAGACGGTGATGACACCGAAGGCCACGGCGACGGCCTGCCAGGCCATCCGCCGCTGGACCTTGGCGGGGCGGCCGGAGGTGAGGGCGAGGAAGATCGGGGTGATCCCGGGGGGATCCATGATCACAAAAAGGGTCAGAAAGAGCGAGCCGAAGACGGCGACGTCGAACACGGTGAGCCTTGCGATGTGGGGTGTACGAGGGGATAGGGGGTTGGGGTGTGGATGCCCTCACGGGACGGCGCCCCGGGCGACCACGGCCGGGCCTCCAGGGGCCTGTCGGGGCTCCGGGACGCCCCGCCAGGACCGGCCCCGGAGGTTCCCCGCCGGGGGATCCGACCGGAGCCGCCGGAGTCTGCCTTCCGGTGCGTGCCGACCGGACTGCCGCCCGGGGCCTGACCGGGGTCCCACGGAGGGCTCCCGCCGACGAACCCGACCGGAGGCGCCGGAGGCTGGCCTCCGAGGCCTTCCCGCTGGGAACCCGACCGGACTGGTGCCCGAGGCTCCCAGCCGGGGAACCGGCCGGACTCGCGCCCGGGCTCCACGCCGAGAGCCTGACCGGAGCCCCACGGAGGACTCCCGCCGACAGCCCCGACCGGAGCGCCGGAGGCTGGCCTCCGAGGCTTCCCGCCGAGCTTCGCCGGGGGCTGACCGAAGTGGCACCGGAGGCTTCCCGCCGGGGGACCGGCCGGACTGCCGCCCGGGGCCCCACGCCGAGAGCCTGACAGGAGCCCCACGAAGGGCTCCCGCCGGCAGACGACCGGAGTCGCACCGGAGGCTGCCCTCCGAGGCCTTCCCACCGGGGAACCGACCGGGCTGCCCTCCGAGGCTCCCAGCCGGGAACCCGACCGGACTGCCGCCCAGGGCCTCACGCCGAGAGCCTGACCGGGGTCCCACGGAGGGCTCCCGCCGACGGACCCGACCGGAGGCGCCGGAGGCTGGCCTCCGAGGCCTTCCCGCCGGGAACCCGGCCGGACTAGCGCCCGAGGCTTCCCGCCGGCGAACCGGCCGGAGGCGCCTGAGGCTGCCCTCCGAGGCCTTCCCGCCGGGGAACCGACCGGGCTGCCGCCCGAGGCCTTCCCGCCGAGGACCCGACCGGGCTGCCGCCCGAGGCTTCCCGTCGGGGGCTGACCGGAGTCGCGCCGGAGGTTTCCCGCCGGGGTCGGCCGGGCTGGTGCCCGAGGGGCCGAGCTGGCATCGGTCGAGTTGGAGTGACCGGGGCCAGTCCGTGAGGGCTAGGCGCGTCCTCCCGCGCCGGGGACCGGGAAGGCCCCTGCGGCGCGGCGGGTGATCTCGCCGTAGATCTCGGGGTCGGTGGTGTACTCGCCGAGGCGGCAGGTCTTGCGGCTGCCGTGGTAGTCGCTGGAGCCCGTGGCCAGCAGCCCGAGCTCCTTCGCCAGCCCGCGCAGCCTCGCCCGCGTCGCGTCGTCGTGGTCCATGTGGTCGACCTCGATGCCGTCGAGGCCGGCCTCCGCGAGCCGCGCGATCGCGGACTCCGGTACGACCTCGCCGCGCTTGACGGCCAGCGGGTGCGCGAAGACCGTGACGCCGCCGGCCGCCTTGACGAGCCGGATCGCGTCGAAGGGGTCGAGCTCGTGCTTCCGCACGTACGCCCGTCCGCCGTCCGCCAGCCACTGCGGCGTGAACGCCCCGGACACGTCCGGTACGACGCCGAGTTCGACCAGCGCCTCCGCGACGTGCGGGCGGCCCACCGAGCCGTCCCCGGCGATCCGGGCGACCTGGTCCCAGGTGACCGGGACGCCCAGGTCCTGGAGCTTGGTGACCATCGCCTGGGCGCGCGGCACCCGGTCGTCCCGGACCAGCTCGCGCTCGGCGGCCAGTTCGGGCTCCTCGGGGTCGAAGAGGTACGCGAGCATGTGCAGGCCGACCCCGTCGAGCCGGCAGGACAGCTCGGCTCCGGTGACGAGGGTCAGCCCCTCGGGGAGCGCCGCGATCGCCTCGGCGTGTCCGCGGGTCGTGTCATGGTCGGTGAGGGCGACGACGTCCAGCCCGGCGGCGGCGGCGTTGCGCACCAGCTCGGCCGGGGTGTCCGTACCGTCCGACGCCGTGGAGTGGGTGTGCAGATCGATGCGCACGACGCGTTGCTCCAAGGCTCGGGGCGGACGAAGGGGACGCTCCAGCATAACGGGCGAATCGAACACACCCGCCCCCGGGCCGGGCCCCTCGCCCAGCCCTACCGCCCCGGCACGCCTCTACGTCAGCAGACGTGGCGTCAGCGCCCCGCACGGCAGCAGTTCCACCTCCGCGCCCGCGTCCCGCAGGTCCGTCAGCACCAGCTCGTCGTACATCAGCAGCCCGGACTGCTCGGGCCACACGATCGCCCACAGCCACAGCCCGCGGGCCTCTCCCGCGAAGACCGCGCGGTCCTGCGGGGTGCCGTTCACGTGCCACAGCGGTGTCGGCCGTCCGGCGGCGAGCACCTTCGTCTGGGCCGGCTTCTCTATGGACATGCCGGCACCGGGGTCGGGCCCGTCGATCCCGGCGTAGCGCGCGCCGAGTCCGACGCCGAGCTCCTCCGCGATGAGCAGCAGCTCGCCGATCCCGCCGAGCGGCCCGGGGCCGGAGCAGGCGACGGCCGTCGCGCGTCCGCCGCTCCGGTCGTCACCGGCGTACGCGACCCCGGTGAAGAGCCATCCGACGGGCAGGGGCCACGGCATCCACACCGGCACCTGGGCCCGGTGCACGACGACACCGAGGGCCTCGACGCTGGGCGGGATCACGGGTTGCAGCGGGTGCACCGAGCCGTGCACGTCGCACTGCCAGGAGTCGGCAAAGAGACCGGGCGCCCTGACCCGGCCACCGCACTTCGGGCAACTGGGTTCGCCCCTCATAGAGCCCAACGGTCCTACCCCTCCGCGCCCGCGTCAAGGACGATCACCCGTCCGGCCCGACCAGTTCACCCCGAGTGATAGATGCGGCCTGCATTTCGTGTACGCGGCAACCACCGTCGAGGGGCCTCGGTCCGGACGTCGGTCCGGACGTCAGTCCAGCGTCACGGACCTGCGCAGCGGATCGCGCACATCCGTGCCGTTCGCCAGCCAGCGCTCCTCCAGGGCCTGCGCCCCGTGGACCCGCTTCCACGCGGCCTCGTTCGACGTCATCGGCAGCAGCGGCAGGAAGCGGACGGGATCCATGGGCTCGTCGAGTTCCAGGTCCTCCACCAGGCCGCCCGACTCCGCGACGAGCACCGAGCTGAACGGGGCCCCGGGCCACAGGGGTTCACCCACGTCCAGCGAGGCGCCGGGCGCCACCACCACGCCCTCGACCTGCGGGGTCGAGGCGAGGACGGCGAGCGGGCGCAGCACCTTGTCGGTGTCGGCGACCCCGGCCCGTACCGAGAGCACCAGTTCGGCGCGCGGACCCTTCACGGGGTCGGCGAGCGCGGACGTCGGGTCGGTCATCGGGTGCGCGGACATGCCGAGCGTGGCGTACCGCACGACGTCGCCGTCGATGAAGCGGAGCACCTCGATCCGGTCCGTGCCGAGGAACGTCACCGCGGCCCGCGCGTCCGGTTCGCCGAGCGCCGAACGCAGACGGGCTTCGACCAGAGCAAGAACTTCTCCCATGCAGCGAGCATAAAGCGCGTATGGAAGGGGCAAAGGAAGGGATTGACCCTCTGTCGGCTGATAGTCTTGGCCGCTGGTCGGGACTCCCGACTACTCGTCATCCCCCACGGGGGACCGGCCGGAGGAGGTGGGGCTGCGTGGATCGAAGTCGATCGGGCAGTACCAACCGCTCTTCCGCCCCGCACCCGAGCCCGGTGCGTTCCTCCCGGTGATCTGAGGCCTTCCCCGGTCACCCGGCATCTCGCACGACGGAAGAGCACTTCGCCTTTGCCTGTCTGTAGCGAACGCCGTCACCGCGATCCCGCGGTGCCGCCCGCTTTGTGGACGACGTAGCTCCACGTCCTCATTCCGGGCTGTGCCACGCCTCGCCGGCGGCTTCTCCGTGAAGGAGCATGCCAAATGTCGATGATCCGTGACCTGCGCGCCGCGGTCCGCCCCTCCCTGCGCCCCTCTCTGCGCAAGCCCAGCGCCCCCTACGCCGCGTACGACTTCACGCGCGACCCTTCCGCCTCCAGCGCCGTCGTCGACTGCGCCGTCTACCGCGACGGCCGCCGCGTGGACGACCGCGCCTGCCTCACCCCGCGGGGCGCGATGCGCCAGGTGCGGGAGAGCGGCGGCTTCGCCTGGATCGGCCTGCACGAGCCGACCGAGGCCGAATTCGCCGGTATCGCCGCCGAGTTCGGGCTGCACCCGCTCGCCGTGGAGGACGCCGTCCACGCCCACCAGCGGCCCAAGCTGGAGCGGTACGACGACACCCTCTTCACCGTCTTCAAGACGATCCACTACGTCGAGCACGCCGAACTCACCGCCACCAGCGAGGTCGTCGAGACCGGCGAGGTGATGTGCTTCACCGGCCCCGACTTCGTCATCACGGTCCGGCACGGCGGGCAGGGCTCGCTGCGCAACCTCCGCCACCGCCTCCAGGGCGAGCCCGAGCTGCTCGCCAAGGGCCCCTCGGCCGTCCTGCACGCCATCGCCGACCATGTCGTCGACGGCTACATCGCGGTCGCCGACGCGGTCGAGCTCGACATCGACCAGATCGAGATCGACGTCTTCTCCCCGCCGGCCAAGGGCTCCACGCGCGGCACCGACACCGGGCGGATCTACCAGCTCAAGCGTGAGGTACTGGAGTTCAAGCGGGCCGTCACCCCGCTGCTGCGCCCGATGCAGCTGCTGAGCGAGCGCCCGATGCGGCTGGTGGACCCGGACATCCAGAAGTACTTCCGCGATGTCGCCGACCACCTCGCGCGCGTGCAGGAGCAGGTCGTCGGCTTCGACGAGCTCCTCAACTCGATCCTCCAGGCCAACCTGGCGCAGGCGACCGTCACGCAGAACGAGGACATGCGCAAGATCACCTCCTGGGCGGCGATCATCGCCGTCCCGACGGCGGTCTGCGGCGTGTACGGCATGAACTTCGAGCACATGCCCGAGTTGGAGTGGAAGTACGGCTACCCGATGGTGCTCGTCGGCATCACCGTGATCTGTTTCGCCATCCACCGCACCCTCAAGCGCAACGGCTGGCTGTAGCCGGGCTGGCGCTAGGCTGCGGGACATGACAGACACGCTGCTCGGCCCCGCCCTCGTCGAGGAGGCCACGAAGAAGTCCGGTCTCATCTGGGTCCGGGGCGACGCCCCCACGGCCCGGGCGCTGTGGCACGTCTGGCACGAGGGCGCGGCCCACGTCGTGGGCGACGGCCCGGGCGAGCAGCCGCTGCCGGGTCTCGTCGCGGGCTCCACGGCCGAGGTGACGGTCCGCAGCAAGGACAAGGGCGGCCGGATCGTCGCCTGGACGGCTGCGGTGAGCGAGCTGGCCCCGGGTACGGAGGCGTGGGACGCGGCGGTCGCCGAGCTGAAGGGCAAGCGGCTGAACGCGACGGACGGCGAGGCGATGCCGGAGCGCTGGGCGCGGGAGTGCCGGGTGCTGCGGCTGGAGCCGCTGGACTCCACGACGGACCTCCCGGACGGGTCCCTCGCGGCGGTCCCGCAGCGGTCGGACGCGGTCACGAGGCGTCCCGCACCGGCAGGGCTTCCACGCCTGCTGTTCAAGCGGCGCAAGCGCTGAAGCAGCCCTGAACCAGCCCTGAAGAAGCCCTGAACCAGCCCTGAGCAGGCGCCGCCCTCTGCCCTGAGCAGGCGCCGCCCTCTGCCCTGAGCAGGCGCCGCCCTCGGCTAGGTACGCGGCAGCTGCTTGCCGTAGTCCAGGGTCTGGCCCGGCGCCGGGGCCTCCAGCGGGAAGTCCTTGTCCCACTCGGACAGCACCACCACGCCCGCTCCGCCGCCGCGCGCGAACTGGAGCGGGAACGGCAGGCCCTCCAGCGCGACGTCCAGCGTGCCGCCCTCGCCGTCCTGGCCGCCCTTGACCTTGACCGTACGGATGCCGCCGATCTTGTCGCGGTCACCCTTGACGATGTCCCCGTGCAGACCGATGAGCCCGTTGAGAAGCATGTCCATGTCGGTGAAGCCGCGCAGCTGCTTGTACGAGGGGTCGTCCTGCGGCACCTTCACGTACTTGTCGTCCAGCTTGTCGGCGGCCTCACTGTCCGCTTCCGAGGGGGTCGCGGTCGCTTTGTCGGCGCCATGCGCCCAGAAGCCGGCGTCGGCCTTCAGATAGAGCGCGTCACCGATCCGCAGCAGCTCGAAGGTGCTGTTCTTCGTCGTCACGGAGCCGCTCGCGCCGTCCTGCTTGAGCCGCATGTTCAGCTTGTACGTGCCGCCCTTGCTGACCAGGGTCCCGGCCAGTCGCACCGCCTTCGCCGCGTCGGCCGCGGACTGCGCCTTCTGCTCGATGGCGGTCGCGTCGAGCTTCCCGACCCCGTTCGTCCCCTCGTCCGGATCCGACGCGCAGGCGGTGAGCCCGGCCGCGAGACCGGCGCAGAGTGCCACGGGCAGGACGGCCCGGCGGATGCGCGATGCAGTGGGAAGTGCGGTCACCTGCGCTGCCTCTCGAACGTCGTCGGTGGGGGGACGGCAGACCGCAGCGTACCCGGGCCGGGAGCCAACGCCGCAGGCAGCCGTACGGGCGCTCTGCCGGGGCGCCACGGAAGGCCACGGGCTAGCCTGAATCCGGCATACCTCAGCAATGACCCGAATCGTGCGACACCGAGGAGGCGCGTGGCATGGCGGCAGGCGCCCCCCGGATCTTCGTCTCGCATCTCGCCGGTGTCCCGGTCTTCGACCCCAACGGAGACCAGGTCGGCCGGGTCAGCGACCTCGTCGCCATGCTCCGGGTGGGCCGCCGCCCGCCCCGGCTGCTCGGCATGGTGGTGGAGGTGCTCAGCCGCCGCCGGGTCTTCGTCCCCATGACCCGGATCACCGGCGTCGAGTCCGGGCAGGTCATCACCACGGGCGTGGTGAACATGCGCCGCTTCGAGCAGCGCCCCACCGAGCGGCTCGTCCTCGGCGAGCTGCTCGACCGCCGGGTACGGCTTGTCGAGTCGGACGAGGAGGTCACCGTCCTCGACGTGGCCATCCAGCAGCTGCCGGCCCGCCGCGACTGGGAGATCGACAAGGTCTTCGTGCGGCGCGGCAAGGGCGGGGCGCTGCGCCGCAAGGGCGAGACGCTGACGGTGGAGTGGTCGGCCGTCACCGGCTTCTCGCTGGAGGAGGAGGGCCAGGGCGCCGAGAACCTGGTCGCCACCTTCGAGCGGCTGCGCCCCGCCGACCTCGCCAACGTGCTGCACCACCTCTCCCCCAAGCGGCGGGCCGAGGTCGCCGCCGCCCTCGACGACGACCGGCTCGCCGACGTCCTGGAGGAGCTGCCGGAGGACGACCAGATCGAGATCCTCGGGAAGCTGAAGGAGGAGCGCGCCGCGGACGTCCTGGAGGCGATGGACCCGGACGACGCGGCCGACCTGCTCTCGGAGCTGCCGGAGGAGGACAAGGAACGGCTCCTGACCCTCATGCGGCCCGACGACGCCGCCGACGTGCGCCGGCTCCTGGCGTACGAGGAGCGGACCGCGGGCGGTCTGATGACCACGGAGCCGATCGTGCTGCGGCCCGACGCCACGGTCGCGGACGCGCTGGCCCGCGTACGGCAGCAGGATCTGTCCCCCGCGCTGGCGGCGCAGGTGTACGTGTGCCGGCCGCCGGACGAGACGCCGACGGGCAAGTACCTGGGCATGGTGCACTTCCAGCGGCTGCTGCGGGATCCGCCGTTCACGCTGGTCAGCTCGCTGGTCGACAGCGACCTGCCGCCGCTCGCCCCGGACACCCCGCTGCCGGCCGTGACCAGCTACCTCGCCGCGTACAACATGGTCGCGGCGCCGGTCGTGGACGAGAGCGGGTCATTGCTCGGTGCGGTCACCGTGGACGACGTACTCGACCATCTGCTGCCGGAGGACTGGCGGGACACGGAGTTCCACGAGGGGAGGCCCGTGCATGGCAGCTGAGCGCACTCAGGAGAGGGAGCGAGAACGAGAGCGGGCCATGCCCCGGATCCGGCTCGACCTGCCGCGGGAGCGACGGCTCAGGCTGCTGCCGGAGTACGACCCCGAGGCCTTCGGCCGGGTCTCGGAACGGATCGCGCGCTTCCTGGGGACGGGGCGGTTCATCGTCTGGATGACGGTGACGATCATCGTCTGGGTGCTGTGGAACATCTTCGCCCCGGCCTCGCTGAAGTTCGACGAGTACCCGTTCATCTTCCTGACGCTCGCGCTGTCGCTCCAGGCCTCGTACGCGGCCCCGCTGATCCTCCTCGCCCAGAACCGGCAGGACGACCGCGACCGGGTCAACCTCGAACAGGACAGGAAGCAGAACGAGCGGTCGATCGCGGACACCGAGTACCTGACCCGGGAGCTCGCGGCGCTGCGGATGGGGCTGGGAGAGGTGGCGACCCGTGACTGGATCCGCTCGGAGCTGCAGGACCTGATCAAGGACATGGAGGAGCTCCAGAACGGGCACCGGGATCTATTCCCCCCGGGTGAGGGTCACAGAAGTGACGTACCCGACCGCTGACGGGCTTTCCGGCGCCGGTGGTCGGCGCCGTACCATCTCCGTATGGCTACGGAAGACGCGGTGCTTGAAGCACTGGCGACGGTGAACGACCCCGAGATCAACAAGCCGATCACTGAGCTCGGCATGGTCAAGTCGGTGGAGATCGGAGCAGACGGCGTGGTCGCCGTCACGGTCTATCTCACCGTCTCCGGCTGCCCGATGCGCGACACGATCACCCAGCGCGTCACCGACGCGGTCTCCCGCGTGGAGGGCGTGACCGGTGTCGACGTGTCGCTGGACGTGATGAGCGACGAGCAGCGCAAGGAGCTGGCCGCGGCCCTGCGGGGCACGACGGCCGAGCGCGAGGTGCCGTTCGCCAAGCCCGGATCGCTGACCCGGGTGTACGCGGTCGCCTCCGGCAAGGGCGGCGTCGGCAAGTCCTCCGTGACCGTGAACCTGGCCGCGGCGATGGCCGCCGACGGGCTGAAGGTCGGTGTCGTCGACGCCGACATCTACGGGCACTCGGTGCCCCGCATGCTGGGCGCGGACGGCCGTCCGACCCAGGTCGAGAACATGATCATGCCACCGTCCGCGAACGGCGTGAAGGTCATCTCCATCGGCATGTTCACCCCGGGCAACGCCCCGGTGGTGTGGCGCGGCCCGATGCTCCACCGCGCACTCCAGCAGTTCCTCGCGGACGTGTACTGGGGCGACCTGGACGTCCTGCTGCTCGACCTGCCCCCGGGCACGGGCGACATCGCGATCTCGGTGGCCCAGCTGGTCCCGAACGCGGAGATCCTCGTCGTCACGACCCCGCAGCAGGCGGCGGCCGAGGTCGCCGAGCGGGCCGGCTCGATCGCCGTGCAGACCCACCAGAAGATCGTCGGTGTCGTCGAGAACATGTCGGGCCTGCCGTGCCCGCACTGCGACGAGATGGTCGACGTCTTCGGTACGGGCGGTGGCCAGAGGGTCGCGGACGGCCTGACGAGGACCACGGGCGCGACGGTCCCGGTCCTCGGCTCGATCCCGATCGACGTCCGCCTGCGCGAAGGCGGCGACGAGGGCAAGCCGGTCGTCCTGACGGACCCGGACTCCCCGGCGGGCTCGGCCCTGCGCGCCATCGCGGGCAAGCTCGGCGGCCGCCAGCGCGGCCTCTCGGGCATGAGCCTGGGCATCACCCCCCGGAACAAGTTCTAGACCCCAGGACCGCCTCCGGCGGGTTGTGGGCAATCGTTCCGCATGGGGGTCCCCCCAGGACGGAGTCCTAGGGGGACACAACGCCGACCACCGGCCGGCAGCGACCGCGCAGCGTAAAGGGGCACCCCGTCCGGGGTGCCCCTTCGTCGTGCCGTCAGGCGTACAGCCCGAGGTCCTCCACCGCGGAGAACCCCAAGCCGTACGCGCTCATCCCCCGACCGAACGCCCCGATGTGCACCTCACCCGCGGAGCCGGCCAGTACCCACCCGAACTCCGACTCCCGGTAGTGGAACGGCACCGGGACGCCGTCCACCGGCAGCGACAGCGTCGACCACGCGGGGCCTTCGAGGTCGTCCGCGAGCTCGAACGCCGTCTCCGTCTGCTGGTCCAGCCAGTCGTCCCGCAGCGTGTGGTCCAGCTGCGCGGGCCACGTGTACGCGAGGAGCCCCGAGCCGGCCAGCCAGGCGGCGGAGGCGACCGTGGTGGCGTCCAGGACGCCCGTACCGTCACCCGTGCGCCGTACGGGGCTCGCCGCGACCGTCACGACGACGGCGAAGCGCTCCTTCTCGGCACCGCTCGCGTCGGACTTTATGGACGGCTCGTCACCGTGGCCCATCGACCCGTGCTGGACGGTCCCGTCCGCCGCCGTGCCGACCTGCATCAGCCAGCGCGGTCCGGTGAACGCCTCGTCAAGCCCGTACCAGGCGAAGGGTGCGCGCAGGTAGCCTTCGGCCGTACGCCGGGCTGTGGGCACTCCCTCCACCCGACTCGTCGTCTCCATCTCGGCCGCCTCCTCGATTCATGCCCGCGTCGGCGGACAACAGACGAGGATAGCCACCGGGTTGCGCCAGGTTGTGTCAGGTCGCGTCGGAGTCGTACGGCGGACGCTCATCGGCGGCCGGCTTGCCGGGCTTCTTCAGCAGGTCGGGCGAGCCGTTGACGGCCGCCGGCACCGACGGAGCCTCCGGCTCACGACCGTGCACCGCGTCGGCGACCTCGTTCATCTCCTTCTTGAGGTCGAAGCTGCTGCGCAGCTCCTTCAACTCCTTGAAGTCCTCGTTCCCGTCCAGCTGCTTGCGGAGGAAGGTCTTCGGGTTGAGGTCCTCGAACTCGAAGTCCTTGAACTCCGGTCCCAGCTCGGTCCGGATGTCCTGCTTCGCGCTCTCGGAGAAGTCGCGCACCTTGCGGATGAACCGCGACACGTCCTGGATGACCTTCGGCAGCTTGTCCGGGCCGAAAACGAGCACGGCGAGGACCACGAGCGTCACGAGCTCGAGTATGCCTAGGTCGTTGAACACCTTGCTGCTCCTTACGCGGGGTCCGGGGCCCGCTCCACGGTACCCGCCGAAACTGTCGGGCGGGTACCTCGCGGTGTCCCTCACATGGCGCTCAGTCGCCCTGCGAGGAACCGAGGGTCAGCGTCTTGGTCTGCTCTTTGCCGCCGCGCAGCAGCGTCAGCTCCAGCTGGTCGCCCGGGCGGTGGGCGCGGATCTTCACGATCAGTTCCTCGCCGCTGTGGACCCGCTGGCCGTCGACCTTGGTGATGACGTCGCCGGCCTGGACGCCCGCCTTGGCCGCCGGGCCGCCCGGGGTGACCGAGGCGCTGCCGTCCTTGCCCTTCTCCCCGACGCGCGCGCCGTCGCCGTTGAACTGCATGTCGAGGCTGACACCGATGACGGGGTGGGTGGCCTTGCCGGTGTTGATGAGCTCCTCGGCGACGCGCTTGCCCTGGTTGATCGGGATGGCGAAACCGAGGCCGATGGAGCCGGACTGGGCGCCGCTCTCGCCGCCCGAACCGTTGCCCGCCGCGCGGATGGCGCTGTTGATGCCGATGACCCGGGCCTTGGAGTCGACCAACGGACCGCCCGAATTGCCCGGGTTTATCGGGGCGTCGGTCTGCAGGGCGTCGACATAGCTGATGTCACTGCCGTCGCCCTTCTCGCCGCCGGCGGTGATGGGCCGCTCCTTGGCGCTGATGATGCCGGAGGTGACGGTGTTCTGGAGGTCGAAGGGGGCGCCGATGGCCACGACCGGGTCGCCGACGCGGACGTTGTCGGAGTTGCCGAGCGGCAGGGGCTTGAGGCCCGAGACGCCGGTGACCCGGACGACGGCGAGGTCGTAGCCGCTGTCCTTGCCGACCAGCTTGGCGCTCGCGGTCTCACCGCTGCTGAAGGTCACCGTGATGCCGCCGGAGGTGCCCGCCCCGTCGACCACGTGGTTGTTGGTCAGGATGTGGCCCTGGGTGTCCAGGACGAAGCCCGTGCCGGTGCCCGAGGAACCGCCGCCGCTGACGTGGAGGGTGACCACGCTGGGCAGGGCGCTGGCCGCGATCCCCGCGACGCTGTCGGGGGCCCGGCCGGAGTCCTCGGGGCCGGCCTGGGGCAGCTCGATGGTGCTGATGCCGCCGTTGCGCTCGACGAACGCGCCGACCACGCCGCCGAGGACGCCGGTGGTCAGGGCGAGGACCAGGGCGCCCGCGAGCGCGAGCCCGCGCCGCGCCCGGCGCGGCTTGGCGGGCGGCTCGGCGCCGATGGTCAGCGGGGCGCCGGGAGCACCGGGAGCACCCCAGGGGTCGTACTGCACCCACTGCGCGGGCTGCGGCGCCGGATGCGGGGCGGCCGGCTGCGGCGCCGGATGGGCGGCGGCCGGCTGCGGAACCGGCTGCGGCGGTACGGGGACTCCGTGGGCCGGAGTCGTCACCGGCCGCTGCACGGGCGGCGCGGGCGCCCAGGGACCGGGCTCGCCGTACGGCGGGGTCCGGTACTCGTCGGGCTCGTGCAGCGGCTGCGCCTGCGTCTGCTGCTGCGGTACGGGTGGGGCGGCCGGGGTCTCGGGGACCTCGGGGGTCTCGGGGGCCTCCGGGGCCTCCGGGGCCTCCGGGGCCGCGGGTGCGGCCAGGGTGAAGTCCCCCTCGTCCGCGACCGGCGGCTCCGGTATCTCCCCCAGACTTCGTCCGGAAGGACCCCCAGCCGGCGGCGTACTCGTAGGCCGGCTCCACCACTTCGGCTTCTGGCCGGTGGGCTTCCCGTCGTTCATGCTCTCCCCGCAACAGCTGACCTGGCCGCGCCCGCCTGCGTCGGGCGCCCGTCCCCTGGATTCAACCAGGTCCCGGGTCAGCGGTGGGAGGTGAGCGGCGTCGTCGACGGGCTCGGGGTGCCGGCAGGAGCGACGGCCGGCCTGCCCACCGGGTTGAACCCGGACGCGAACGCCAGGTGCAGCGCGGGCCCCGTGGGTCGTATGAACGGGGACAGCTCGAGGACCGACTGCGCCGCCGCCCCCTTGAGCTGGACGGTCACCGCGGCCTTGTCCTCACCGGGCACCAAGGGACCGGGCACCACGGTGTCGGGGGTCGAACTCGCGCCCCCACGCGTCGTCGAGGAGTCGGTGGTCTGCCGCTCCCCCGAGCGCCCGCCGCGCCCGGTGGCCGAGCCCGCGTTCGTCCCCGCGCCCGTGCCCGCGCCGGTACCCATGCCGCCGCCGGGGGCCGCGGCCCGCAGCGGAGTCACGTTGTTGCCCGAGCCGTCACCGCGCGCGCCGGCGGTCACCGTCGACTCCAGCGGCAGGGCGCCGCCGAGCGCGATGGCGGCGAAGGAGACGGCGCTGGCCGCCGCGATGCCGAAGCGCCGGCCGCGCCAGGACGAGCGGTCCTGGTCGGGCCGTCCGCCGACGGCGTGGATACGGAAGCCGGAGTGCGGGGAGACCGGTACGGCCGTGGCGAAGCCGTCGGACCTCACCTCGCCGACGCCGTTGATTCCGTTGGCACCGCCGACCCCGCCCAGGCCGAAGAGGCCGTCGAAAGGTCCCCCCCGGCGGTCCTCACCCCCCGGATCACCGGGTCCCCCGGGCAGTCCCTGGAGGCGTGCGAGGAACCCCTCCGAGGGCGGAGGGGGTGCGGTGGAGGCGAAGACGCTCTTCAGCTTGCGCTGGGCGTCGGCCTCCGCCTTGCATTTGGCGCAGGTCGCGAGGTGCGCGAGGACCCGCTCGCGGGCGTCGTGGCCGAGCTCCCCGTCGACCAGCGCGGCGAGCCGGTCCCCGAGATGCTGCTCCGCGGGGGTCGGGCCGGCAGGACTGATGCTCACGCCGTTCCGCCCTCCCAGCCGACGGTGGCCAGCGCACGCTCCGCCCGGGCCTCGGGCGAACGGTGCTTCAGCGCCTTGCGCAGATGCGAGCGCCCGCGGTGGATACGGCTGCGGACCGTGCCGAGCTTCACGCCGAGCGTGGCGGCGATCTCCTCGTACGACAGTCCTTCGATGTCGCAGAGGACGACCGCGGCACGGAACTCGGGCGCGAGGGTGTCGAGGGCCTGCTGGACATCGGCGTCGAAGTGGGTGTCGTTGAACACCTGCTGCGGCGAGGGCTCGCGGCTGGGCAGCCGCTCGGCGGCGTCGTCGGCGAGCGCGTCGAACCGGATCCGCTGCTTGCGGCGGACCATGTCGAGGAAGAGGTTGGTGGTGATGCGGTGGAGCCAGCCCTCGAACGTGCCCGGCGTGTACGTCGACAGCGAGCGGAAGACACGGACGAAGACCTCCTGGGTGAGGTCCTCGGCGTCGTGCTGGTTGCCGGTCAGACGGTAGGCGAGGCGATAGACCCGGCCACTGTGCGTGCTGACGATCTCCTCCCAGGTGGGCGGAGTCCACGCCTGCGATTCCGCATCCGATGCGAAGGTCGCGGTGGTGGGAGCGGAGTCGGCGGTGCGGATTCGGTCAGCGGTGTCGGTCACGGATTTCGGCTCACCCGCCGACCTGAGAAGACGCCGAAGCACTCCTCCCCGATCCACAGGCGCAGCCGCACCTCCCCTGTCGGCTCTGGTGGTGTCCAGTGGAGCCCCTACCATAGCCACCTCGCCCGTTAGCTCCGGATAAGAATCTTTACGCGAATTTGGGGTCGGCTCACCCGGCGCTCCGCATCGCGTCCTGCCTTCTCTGAACGCGCGGTCCCATCTGCGGGTTCCCGCGTGCAGCGGATACAGTCACCGTTGCGCCAACTACGGGGACAGGAGAGGGCCATTACCGCCAACCGGCAGACGAGCTGGGCGTTCGCCGACGCCTTTGTCGCCGAGGACGACGCGCTGCGCTGGGCCCGTGAGCGGGCCCGGGAGGCAGGGCTGCCCTCGGTGTCACCGGGCACCGGCGCCGCTCTGCGCCTGCTGGCCGCCACGGCGGACGCGAAAGCGGTGGCCGAAATCGGTACCGGCACGGGCGTGTCCGGCATCTATCTCCTGTACGGGATGCGGCCGGACGGGGTCCTGACGACGGTGGACCTGGAGCCGGAGCGCCAGCAGTTCGCGAAGACGGCGTTCCGGGCTGCCGGTTTCGCCGGGAACCGGGCGCGATTCATCCCGGGCCGGGCCCTGGACGTCCTGCCGCGGCTCGCGGACGGCGGGTACGACCTCGTCTTCTGCGACGGCGACCCGCTGGAGAGCCTGGACTACCTCGCTGAATCGTTGCGCCTGCTGCGACCAGGGGGTCTGGTCTGCTTCGAGGGCGTCTTCGCGGACGGCCGCACGGTCGACTCGGCGGCGCAGCCGGCGGAGGTGCTGCGGATACGGGAGCTGCTGCGGGCGGTCCGGGAGAGCCAGGAGCTGCTCCCGGCGCTGCTGCCCGTGGGAGACGGTCTGCTGTGCGCGGTGCGCCGCGGCTGAGGCCGACGTGCCGCCCCCGGGGCTCGGAGCCCGTAGAGCCTCGGAACCGCTAGAGCCCCGGAGCCCGTAAACACTCCTGCCCCGGCGCGGTGGGTACCGTGCCGGGGCAGGAGCGGACAATCCTGGCTTGTCGCGTCAGCCGACTACCTGCTTCAGGGCGTCGCCGAGTGCTTCGGCCTCGTCCGGGGTCAGCTCGACGACAAGCCGACCGCCGCCTTCGAGCGGAACGCGCATGACGATGCCCCGCCCCTCCTTGGTCACCTCGAGCGGGCCGTCGCCCGTCCGCGGCTTCATGGCCGCCATGCTTGTTCCCCTTCCTGAAACCAGCTCTTCGTCAGCCGACGGCCCCTGATCGGGAGCACACGTCACCGGCATCGAACACATTGCTTCCAGGTCATTATCCCGCATCACAGGACCCGATGACCAACATCGGGTTGCATCGCTTGCGCAACGCGCTTCCGCAAAACCGCCTATTTCGGCGATCGGCCTGCGATACTTCGCCGCCACTTCGCCGTCGGCCTTTGACGCAGGTCACATGTGCGGGGTGCGTGATCTCCGCCATGCTGAGCGGGACAGGGACGCAAAGACGCGAAGGGAAGCCGCGATGGCCGACACCGTGCTGTACGAAGTGACCGACGGACTCGCCACGATCACGCTCAACCGGCCCGAGGCCATGAACGCGATGAACGTCGAGGCGAAGGTCGCGCTGCGGGACGCGGCGGAAGCGGCGGCGGCGGACACGGCCGTACGGGCGGTACTGCTGACGGCGGCGGGCGACCGGGCGTTCTGTGTGGGCCAGGACCTCAAGGAGCACGTGGGCCTGCTGATGTCGGACAAGGAGTCCGGGTCGCGGGACACGATGAACACCGTGCGGGACCACTACAACCCGATCGTGAAGGCACTGACCGGTATGAAGAAGCCGGTGGTGGCGGGCGTGAACGGCGTCGCGGCGGGGGCGGGCTTCGGCTTCGCGCTGGCGGCGGACTACCGCGTGGTCGCCGACACCGCCGCGTTCAACACGTCCTTCGCGGGGGTCGCGCTGACCGCCGACTCCGGCATGTCGTGGACGCTGCCCCGGCTGATCGGCGCGAGCCGGGCGTCCGACCTGCTCCTCTTCCCGCGCTCGATCAGCGCCCAGGAGGCGTACGAGCTCGGCATCGTGAACAAGCTGGTGCCCGCCGCCGACCTCGCGCAGGAGGCCCTGAAGGTGGCCCGCGCGCTGGCCGAGGGTCCGACGGTGGCGTACGCGGCGCTGAAGGCGTCGATGGCGTACGGCGCGGACCACTCGCTCGCGGAGGCGCTGGAGAAGGAGGACGAGCTCCAGACGGAGGCGGGCGCGTCGGAGGACCACACGATCGCGGTCCAGGCTTTCCTCGCGAAGGAGAAGCCGCGGTACGTGGGCCGCTGAGCGCCCCGCGGAAGGTGCGGGCAGTCCGGTGGCTGGTCGCGCCTTCCCCGCGCCCCTGAAGGGGCGTGGGGCCCCCGGGAGCGCCTTAGCGGGCGCCCCGGGCCACGCACCCGGCCACGTGGTCGTCGACCAGGCCGCAGGCCTGCATCAGGGCGTACGCCGTCGTCGGGCCCACGAACCGCACGCCGCGCTTCTTCAGGGCCTTGGACAGGGCGGTCGACTCGTCCGTCACGGCCGGGACGTCGCCGATCGTCCGCGGGACCGGGCGGGTCACCGGGTCCGGGGCGTAGGACCAGATCAGGGCGTCCAGTTCGCCGGGGGCCCACCCGAGGAGCGTCCTGGCGTTCGCCATCGTCGCGTCGATCTTCGCGCGGTTGCGGATGATGCCCTCGTCCGCGAGGAGACGCTCCCGGTCCGCCTCGCCGAACTCCGCCACCGCGGCGATCTTGAAGTCGGCGAAGGCCCGGCGGAAGCCCTCGCGGCGGCGCAGGATCGTGATCCACGACAGACCGGACTGGAAGGCCTCAAGGCAGAGGCGCTCGAACAGCGCGTCATCCCCGTGGACCGGCCGGCCCCACTCCTCGTCGTGGTACGTGACGTAGTCCTCGGTCGACAGGCCCCACGGGCAGCGGAGCCGCCCGTCCGGTCCCGGGATCGCCCCGCCGGTCACTGGCCGTCGTCCTTCCGCATCGAAGGTCCCGGCCGGCCGCCGCCCGCGGCCAGCGCCGCCTCGAGCTCCGCGATCCGCTCGTCCCGCTCGGCGAGCTCCGCGGCCAGGCGTCCCAGGACGTCGTCCACGTCCGCCATGCGGTACCCCCGCGCGGTCACCGGCAGCCGGAGCTCCTCGATGTCGTCGCGGTCGACCGGCCGGCCGGTGGGCAGCGGGTCCACCAACTGCTCAGGCGCCACCTCGGGCAGCACCTCGCTGTCCCCTCCGCCGACCACCGCGAGGGTGACCGCAGCGACGACCACGACCATCGCGATCAGCAAAAACCAGAACACCAGCGCGCCTCTCCCCGGAGTGGAAACCGTCCCGAGTCGATCGTGCCATGCGCGACCGACAGTTAGGGTCGCAGGCGAACGGACGCGAGGGAGGACATACGGGATGCTGCGCTTGGGACGGCGTGAATTCGGGCCGCACGAGCCGGTGATCATGGCGATCGTGAACCGGACGCCCGATTCCTTCTACGACCAGGGCGCCACCTTCCGCGACGAGCCCGCCCTCGCCCGCGTCGAGCAGGCGGTGGCCGAGGGCGCCGCCATCATCGACATCGGCGGCGTGAAGGCGGGCCCCGGCGAGGAGGTCACGGCCGAGGAGGAGGCGCGCCGCACGGTCGGTTTCGTCGCGGAGGTACGGCGGCGCCACCCGGACGTCGTCATCAGCGTCGACACCTGGCGCGCCGATGTCGGCGAGGCGGTCTGCGAGGCCGGCGCGGACGTCCTCAACGACGCGTGGGGCGGCGTGGATCCGCGCCTCGCGGAGGTCGCCGCCCGGTACGGCGCCGGCCTCGTCTGCACCCACGCGGGGGGCGCGGAGCCGCGCACGCGGCCGCACCGGGTCGAGTACGAGGACGTGATGGCCGACATCCTGCGGGTCACCGTGGGTCTCGCCGAGCGGGCGGTCGACCTGGGGGTGCGCCGGGACGGGATCATGATCGACCCGGGTCACGACTTCGGGAAGAACACCCGCCACAGCCTGGAGGCGACCCGGCGCCTCGGCGAGATGGCGCGGACGGGGTGGCCGGTGCTGGTGTCCCTGTCGAACAAGGACTTCGTCGGGGAGACGCTGGACCGGCCGGTGAAGGAGCGGGTGCTCGGCACTCTGGCGACGACGGCGGTGTCCGCGTGGCTGGGTGCGCGGGTGTACCGGGTGCACGAGGTGGCCGAGACGCGCCAGGTGCTGGACATGGTCGCGTCCATCGCCGGGCACCGGCCCCCGGCGGTGGCGCGGCGGGGCCTCGCCTGAGGCAGGCCCTCGGGGCCGGGGCCCAAGCCATGGCACCCGGTCCCGTGGGTTGTGCCCACCCGTTCCGCCTGGCGGCACCCCCGGACGAAGTCCGGGGGAGGAACAGATGCCCACAACGGGCCTGTCAGTGGCCGATCTCCTTCGACACCATGGCCACCGTCTCCTCCACGTCGTCCGTCACGTGGAAGAGCAGCAGGTCCCGTTCCGACGCCTTGCCGCCCGCCACGACCGAGTCGCGCAGCCAGTCGACGAGGCCGCCCCAGTACTCCGTACCGAAGAGCACGATCGGGAAGCGGGTCACCTTCCGCGTCTGGACCAGCGTGAGCGCCTCGAAGAGCTCGTCCAGGGTGCCGAGGCCGCCGGGGAGGACCACGAAGCCCTGCGCGTACTTCACGAACATCGTCTTGCGGACGAAGAAGTAGCGGAAGTTCACGCCGATGTCGACGTGCGGGTTGATCCCCTGCTCGAAGGGGAGCTCGATGCCCAGGCCCACCGAGATGCCGTTGGCCTCCCGCGCGCCCTTGTTCGCCGCCTCCATCGACCCCGGGCCGCCGCCCGTGATCACCGCGAAGCCGGCCTCGACCAGCGCGCGGCCGATACGGACGCCCGCCTCGTACTCCGGCGAGCCCGGCTTTGTGCGGGCCGAGCCGAAGACGCTGATCGCGCTCGGCAGTTCGGCGAGCGCGCCGAAGCCCTCCACGAACTCGGACTGGATGCGCATGACCCGCCAGGGGTCGGTGTGCACCCACTCCGAGTCGCCCTCGGTGTCCAGCAGACGCTGATCCGTGGTGCCCGCCTGGACCTGATCGCGGCGCCTGAACACCGGTCCCAGCCGCTGCTCCTCGGGCTTCGACGCTCCCTCGGGGATACCCATGGCCTGCTCCCTCCACCGATCCATCGATCCGACGATCGATCTTCCAGTCCGGTCAGCGTAGGTCCACAGGCGTGACAAAAAGCGAAATTCCGGCTGTCAGGCAGTAAGCCAGTCGCGGAGCCGGTCCTCGCAGTGCCTGATCGTCTCGACGGCCACGTGCTCGTCGCGCTTGTGCGCGTACAGAGGGTCACCGGGACCGTAGTTGACGGCGGGCACGCCGACCGCGCTGAAGCGGGACACGTCCGTCCAGCCGAACTTGGGCTGGGCGGTGCCGCCGACGGCCTTCATGAAGGCGGCCGCCGCCGGGTGCGAGAGGCCGGGCAGGGCGCCGGGGCTCTCGTCGTCGACCACGAACTCGGCGACCCCGCAGTCGGCGAAGACCTCGTGGACGTGCGCCAGGGCCTCGGCCGGGGAGCGGTCGGGGGCGTAGCGGTAGTTGACGACGACCGTGCAGGCGTCGGGGATGACGTTGTTGGCGACGCCGCCCTCGATCCGCACCGCGTTGAGGCCCTCGTGGTACTCCAGGCCGTCGATGACCGGCTTGCGGGGCTCGTACGCGGCGAGCCGGGCGAGGATCGGGGCGGCGGCGTGGATGGCGTTGGAGCCCATCCAGGAGCGCGCGGAGTGGGCGCGCTCGCCCTCCGTACGCAGGAAGACCCGCAGCGTGCCCTGGCAGCCGCCCTCGACCTGGCCGCTGGAGGGCTCCAGGAGGACGGCGAAGTCGCCCTCCAGCCAGTCGGGGTGCGCCTCGGCGACCTTCCCCAGGCCGTTGAGGTCGGCGGCGACCTCCTCGTTGTCGTAGAAGACGAACGTGAGGTCGCGGTTGGGCTCGGGGACGGTGGCGGCGATCCGGAGCTGGACGGCGACGCCCGACTTCATGTCGGAGGTGCCGCAGCCCCAGAGGATGCCGTTCTCGTCGAGGCGCGAGGGCACGTTGTCGGCGATCGGCACGGTGTCGATGTGCCCGGCGAGGACCACGCGCTCCGCGCGGCCGAGCCGCGTACGGGCCACGACGTTGTTGCCGTGGCGGTCGACGGTGAGGTGCGGCAGGGCGCGCAGGGCCTGCTCGATGGCGTCGGCGAGCGGCTTCTCGGTCCCGCTGACGGAGGGGAAGTCGACGAGCGCGGCGGTGAGCGCCGGACCGTCCAGCGTCAGGTCGAGGGGTGCGTAGTCAGCCATGTGCCGACCCTAACCCGGCCTCCAGTACGGTGGGCCCGTGTCCGAGCCCACCCGTACCTCCCGCAGCGGCCGCCTGACCAGGTTCACGGCCGCCTTCGCCGTGCTCCTCGGTCTGGCCGCCTATGTGGCCGTGCACCACGTGACGGGCTCCAGGGGAGCCCCGCGGTGCGTCGTGGGCACCGGCGGGCACACCTACACGTTCACACCGGAGCAGGCGTCGAACGCCGCCACCATCTCCGCCGTCGGCACGACCCGCCGGATGCCGGAGCGGGCGGTGACGATCGCCCTGGCCACGGCGCTCCAGGAGTCCGCGCTGCGGAACATCGCGCACGGCGACCGGGATTCGCTCGGCCTCTTCCAGCAGCGTCCCTCGCAGGGCTGGGGCACTCCGGAGCAGATCATGGACCCGGTGTACTCCTCGGGGAAGTTCTACGAGGGACTCGACAAGGTTCCGGGCTATTCGCGGCTGCCGCTGACGGTGGCGGCGCAGAAGGTGCAGCGCAGCGGTTTCCCGCAGGCGTACGCGAAGCACGAGCCGGACGCGGCGCTGCTGGCGGCCGCGCTCACCGGCCGCTCGGCGGCGTCCCTCAGCTGTACGGCGAGCCCGGCGAAGAAGGGGCTGCCGGGCGATCCGGCGAAGGTGCGGGCGGAGCTGGTCCGGGCGTTCGGCGAGAAGGCCGCGCCGAAGGCGGCGACCCAGGGCGCGGGGAGCGCGGGGCGCTCCGGCGTGCACGCGGGCGCCACCCCCGATCTGCTCTCCGTGCCCGTCCTCGCGACCGGCGGCACGGACGCGCGGCGCGGCTGGGAGCTCGCCCACTGGGCGGTGGCGCGTGCGGACGCGCTGCGGATCGTGGAAGTCGCGTACGCGGACAAGCTCTGGCGCGCGAGCGATGCCTCGGGGACGTGGACGAAGACGGCCGCCGCCGCCGGGGACGGCACCGTCCGCATCCGTCTCGCGCGGTAGCCGGGCGCGCACCGGCGGAGTGCGCGCCGGCGGAGTGCGCGCCGGCGGAGTGCGACGGCCGAGCTTTGGCCATCCGGGCACCCGTACGGAACTTCACCCGTCCGGGGCATCCACGCCCGACGGCGCCGACGCCCCTCTCGCCGCTCCTCCACCCCCTTGCGGGACAAGGGAAGTGACGGTTCGGCACGGTTGGATCTTCGGCGCCTTCGTCCGCTTTCTCCCCGCCCGATAATGCGATGCGTTACCGATCCTTTACCTTTGTTCGCCGCAACCTCTCCCTCCCCCAAGGCGGTTGTTCACGACGTCAGAACGTCCTCTCCGTCTAAGGAGCACCATGTCCCTCCCCCTGACCCGTCGGATCGCCCGCGCCGCACTCCTCGTCGCGGCCGGAGCAACCCCCGTGGTCGGTGCGGCCGGCTCCGCAAGCGCCATGGACCACAGCCTCGCGCCGACCGGGGCCCTCTCCGGTCTGACCGCCGTCGACAGCGCGAGCCTCGGCAACACCGTCGACGGCGCCTCGCAGGCCACGACCGACGTGGTCGGCAAGACCGGCGGCAAGAGCGTCGACAAGGCCGGCAAGACCGTCGGCAAGGCCGGCAAGAGCGCCACCCCGACCGCGAAGAAGGTCGCGGGCGAGGCGGGCGAGGTCCTCGGCGAGACCGCCGGCGCGGCCACCGAGAGCGCCGAGGCCCCGACCGGTGGCGCCGTGGGCAGCCTGCCCACCGGCGGCCTGATGGGCGGCCTGCCGATCGGCGGCTGACCCACCGGTCACACGTACGCGAAGGGGCCCGGGGAGCATGTGCTCCCCGGGCCCCTTCGCGTACACACACGCGGCTGCTCAGCCCAGGCGCTTGACCGCCGCCTCGACGCGCTCGTCGGTCGCGGTGAAGGCCACGCGGATGAACCGCTCCCCCGCCGCCCCGTAGAAGTCGCCGGGCGCGACCAGGATGCCCTTCTCGGCCAGGTACGCCACCGTCTCCCAGCACGGCTCGTCCCGGGTCGCCCACAGGTAGAGGCTCGCCTCGCTGTGCTCGATCCGGAAGCCGTGCGCCTCCAGGGCGGTCCGCAGGGCCGCCCGCCGGGCCGCGTACCGCTCGCGCTGCTCGGCCACGTGCGCGTCGTCGCCGAGCGCCGCCACCGTCGCCGCCTGCACCGGCGCGGCCGTCATCATCCCGCCGTGCTTGCGGATCTGCAGCAGCTCCCCGAGGACGGCCGCGTCGCCCGCGATGAACGCGGCGCGGTAGCCGGCCAGGTTGGAGCGCTTGGAGAGCGAGTGGACGGCGACGATTCCCTCGTACGAGCCGCCGCAGACATCCGGGTGCAGGACGGAGACCGGGTCGGCCTCCCAGCCAAGCTCCAGGTAGCACTCGTCGGAGAAGACCAGCACGCCGTGCTCACGCGCCCAGGCCACGATCCGGACCAGCTCGTCCTTGCCGAGGACCTTGCCGGTCGGGTTGGACGGCGAGTTGAGCCAGAGCAGCTTCAGACCGGCCGGGTCGAGCTCGGTGGGGTCGTCGTAGACGACGGGCTCGGCGCCGCAGAGCCGCGCGCCGACCTCGTACGTCGGGTAGGCGAGCCGCGGGTAGGCGACCTTGTCCCCGGCCCCGAGCCCCAGCTGGGTCGGCAGCCAGGCCACCAGCTCCTTGGAGCCGACGACCGGCAGCACGTTCCGGTGCGTGAAACCGACCGCGCCCAGGCGCCGCTCGCACCAGCCCGTCAGCGCGTCCCGCAGCTCGGTGGTGCCCCACACCGTGGGATAGCCCGGGGAGTCGGCCGCCGCGACCAGCGCCCGCTGGATCAGCTCCGGCACCGGGTCGACCGGCGTGCCCACGGACAGGTCCACGATGCCGTCCGGGTGGGCGGCCGCCGTCTTCTTGTACGGCTCCAGCTTGTCCCAGGGGAAGACGGGCAGGCGCGAAGAGACGGCGCCCGAGACTGCGCTCACGAGTTGGCTCACTTCCTCGTACGTACGGGAAACGCGTCGGTCCCGTACAGCGGGCGAGGCCGTACGGGACCGAGGGCGGGTTGATCAGCCGTTCTGCGGCGGCAGAGCGGCGATGAAGGGGTGGTCGCGCTCGATCAGGCCGAGCTTGGAGGCACCACCGGGCGAACCGAGCTCGTCGAAGAACTCGACGTTCGCCTTGTAGTAGTCCTTCCACTCCTCCGGGGTGTCGTCCTCGTAGAAGATGGCCTCGACCGGGCACACCGGCTCACAAGCACCACAGTCGACGCATTCGTCCGGGTGGATGTACAAGGACCGGGAGCCCTCGTAGATGCAGTCGACGGGGCACTCCTCGATGCAAGCCTTGTCCTTGACGTCGACACAAGGCTGCGCGATGACGTAGGTCACGCTGTCGTTCCTCCTCGGTAGGGCTGGTCTGCGCGGGAGCGCGGCGTCGTCGATGCCCGCCCCTAGTATCTCCGTTCTTGGGGACGATCCGAACAGGAGGGGCGGAGAAGCTGTGGAATTCACCGCTGGAGGGCGCCTTGACGTACGTATTACCCGCGCTGACGTGGGAAAACGTGTCTCAGTTCGGTACGTGACGGACGTGGCTGCCCCCGGCGCGAAGTTCACCGACGCGGTCGGCGTTCTCACATCCTGGGACGAAGGTGTGCTGCTGATCACACGCCGGACCGGTGAACGTGTCCGGATCGCGGAATCCGCCCTGGTCGCGGGCAAGGTCGTGCCCGCCGCCCCGGCCCGCAGGCGCGGCCCGGCGGCCTCCTTCGAGGAGCTGGCGCGGGTCACCGCGCGCGCGTGGGAGCCGGTGGAGAGCGAGGCGCTCGGAGCGTGGACGCTGCGGGCGGCGGCGGGGTTCACGCGCCGGGCCAACTCCGTCCTTCCCCTCGGAGACCCGGGCGTGCCGCTGGACGAGGCCCTTGAGCGGGTACGGGCCTGGTACGCGGCCCGCGGCCTTCCCGCGTACGTCCAGGCCGCGACCGGCGCCGAGGGCACGCAGGAGCTGCTCTGCGCGGAGCTGGAGCGGCACGGCTGGCGTCGGGAGGTCTCGGCGGAGGTACGGATCGCCGGCCTCGCCCCGATCGCCGACCTCGACGCGGACATCTCCACCGTCCGGCTATCCCGGTCCCCGGACGCGTCCTGGCTCCACCTCTACAACCGCTCCGATGTGCCCGGCCCCCATGTGCTGAGCGTCCTCTCCAGCGGTCCGAGTGTGTGGTTCGCGTCCGTACCGGGCACCGGAGAGGTACCGGCGGCGATCGGACGCTGTGTGGTGGACGGTCGCTGGGCCGGATTCATGGCGGTGGAGGTCGACCCCGCGTACCGGCGCCAGGGCCTGGCCACGGCCGTCATGACGGCGCTCGCCCGGCAGGCCCTGGACGAGGGCGCCTCGGCGGCCTGGCTCCAGGTCGAGACGGACAACGCCGGGGCCCGGGCGCTGTACGAGGGCATGGGCTTCGCGGTCCATCACCACTACCACCACTACCGAGCGGCGGAGGCGTGACCGACGTGACCAGCGTGACCGACTGGCGGCGGGAGTTCGCGAACGAGGCCCGCTCGCGACGTCCGGACCTCGCGCGGCTCTGTCTGCTGATCGGCGCCGAGGCGGACCCGGACGTGACCGAGGCCGATCTCGACGCGGCGGAGATCGAGCTGGACCGGCTGGCAGGCGAGCTCCCGTACGGCGTGCGGGACCCGGCGGGCTGGGTTGCGGCCCTGGCGCGGCTGCTCGGCGGACGGTACGGCTTCCAGGGTGTCCCGGCCGACTACCAGCGCCTGGAGTCCTCCCTGCTCCACGAGGTCCTGCGGCGCCGCCGCGGCCTGCCGATCCTCCTCTCGGTGGTCTGGATGGAGGTGGCCCGCCGGGCGGGTGCGCCGGTGTACGGGCTCGGCCTCCCGGGCCACTTCGTGGTCGGCTTCGGCGACCCGGCGGACCAGGTCCTGGCGGACCCCTTCGCGGGCGGCCGGGCGATGACGGGCATGGACGCGGAACTGCTGGTGGCGGGCGCGACGGGCGAGCCCCTGGAGCCGTCGATGCTCCGCCCGACGGACCCCCTGGACATCGTGCTGCGCATCCTGAACAACATCCGCGCCTGGGCCGCGCCCCGGCCGGAGCGCTCGGAGGTCGCGCTGTGGGCGGTGGAACTCTCCCTCCTGCTCCCCTCCCACCCGGCGCGGCTGCGCTACGAACACGCCGAGCTGCTGGTGCAGCGGGGCGAGTTCCTGGCGGGGGCGGCGGAGATGGAGGCGTACGCCACGGTCGTGGACGCGGTCGAACCGAGCGCGGCGGCGTCGATCAGGAACAGGGCGCAGGCCGCGCGGGCGCTGCTGAACTAGGCCGTGAAGGGAAAGACCTGCCGGATGGCGCAAGCCGCTATCGGCGACACGTGGTTGTCAGTGCCCTCAAGTAGGTTCTGCCCGTTCGCCCCGACAGGTGGGTCGTCGAGCTGAGGGATTCGTCGTAGTGAGCATCTACCTGCACTTTCGTGCCGTGGCTGAGTCCGAGATCCGGGACGACCACGCCTGGCTGGCCGCGTTCATGTCTGAGGCTTGGGAAAACGACATCGCCGAGTACGAAGCGGGCATCGCGCACTCGATCAACAAGGGCTGGGACGCTGTCAGCGACCTCTACTCTGTAGCCGATGCGCGCTATGCAGACGCCGACGAGCCTTGGAATCTGCCGATCTACGGCGGCCGCCCCGTGCCCCACAGCGCCGGCGCCGACCCCTCCGATCCTCCGCTGATGCTTCTGGAGCCGCCGGGGGTGTCACAGGCCGCGCGTTTTCTTACGACTGTCTCTTTCGACGCGCTGTGGAACGTTGTCGGTGCCAGGTTCAGTGTCCTTGGCGGGACCAGGGAGGAATACCTCGACCACCACAGGGACCTCCAAGAGTTCTACGGGCAGGCGGCTTCGGCAGGCCACGCCGTGGTCAAAGCGGTGTGGGCTTGAGATGTGGCCACGTGGCGGTCACAGCCATTCGTTGATGGCCGCGACCACCACGGTCGTCTCGTAGCGGACCGCGAGTTGTCGTACCGGGTGGCGACAGCGCGGTTCCTCTTGAGGCGGTTGATCCCGCACTCGACCGCATGACGCTCGCGAGAGTCCACCGAGTCGAAATGCGGAGACCGACCGCCGCGCGAGCCGAGCTTCTGACGGTTGCGCGCCTGGTCTGCCTTGTCCGGGATGGTGCAGCGGATCCCCCGGCGGCGCAGGCATGCCCGGTTCTTCCGGGAGGCGTACGCCTTGTCAGCCCGCACGCGATCAAGGCGGACGCGGGGCCGGCCGGACCCGAATTCCCGGCCCCCACCCACACACCCGCACCCCGCCCACACAGGGCAGCGATCCCCGGCCGTCCCGGCGGCCACGCCCCCCAACCGGCCGAACCAGAAACCCACGAGCACCACGCGCCCCGAGACCCTGGCTCCCCCGTCGAACCGTTCCGACCCGGAACCAGCGGGGGATGATGGGGGGTTGGCCGGCCGTCGGAGGGGCACGGGCCATAAGATCGTCCGCGTTCAGGGGAGAACGAGGGGGACCCGGTATGAGGCCGCTCGATGCATCCATGCCGACGGAAGCCGGGCCGTACCGTCTGCTCACCGAGCTCGGCAGTGGCGGCATGGGGCGGGTGTTTCTCGGCGCGGCTCCTGACGGACGCCTCGCCGCCGTCAAGCAGGTGCACCACCGGTTCGCCGCCGAGGACGGCTTCCGAACCCGGTTCCGACGCGAGGTCGCCGCCTCGGGCAAGGTCTCGGGCGCCTATACGGCCGCCGTGATGGACGCCGACGCGGACGCCGATCTCCCCTGGCTGGCCTCGGTGTTCGTCGCCGGCCCCTCGCTGGGCGCGGCGGTGGAGGCCACCGGGGCGCTGCCGGCGGAGACCGTGCGCCGACTGGCGGTGGGGCTGGTGACGGCGCTGCACGAGATCCACCGGGCGGGCCTCATCCACCGCGACCTCAAACCGGAGAACGTCCTGCTCGCCGAGGACGGCGTCCGCGTGATCGACTTCGGCATCGCCCGGGCGGCGGAGCCCCTGGGGGCGACCGCGCTGACACAGACCGGCTGGGTGATCGGCTCACCTCCGTTCATGTCGCCCGAGCAGGCCGAAAGCGCGGAACTCACCCCGGCGAGCGATGTGTTCTCGCTCGGCTCGGTCCTCGCCCTCGCGGCGACCGGCCGCGCGCCGTTCGCCGCCGACTCGGTCTTCAAGACGCTCTCCAACGTCGTCCATGCCGAGCCCGACCTCGACAAGGTGCCGGAGGAACTGCGCGAGATCGTGGCCCGGTGCCTCGCCAAGGACCCGACGGCCCGACCGACCCTGACCGAGCTCCACGGCCTGCTGGGCCCGGTCTCTCCTGCGGCCCGGCCGTGGCCGCCCGTGGTCCACCGGCTGATCGCCGACCAGAAGGACCGCCTGGAAGCAGTGCTGGGCGGGGGTGGCGACGAAAGCGTGGCCCAGGAGCGTACGTCCACCCCGTCGCCGCCCGAACCCGAACCGGTACCCGCCCCGGACGCCGAGACCGTCACGGCGACGGCCCATTCACCCGCGCCTGCACCCTCCCGCCCTCATCGAAGGCACGGCAGGCTCGTGGCCCTCGTCGCCACAGGTGCGCTCGCCCTGGCAGGTGCGGGAGTCGGCACGTATCTGATGCTCCGGAACGAGGGTCCGCCCGACAAGTACGCGAAGGTGCCGGTCTGCGAGGACGCGGCCCCGAAGCTTCCCCTGCCGGACCGGCTGAAGAGCGAGGACATCAACGTGCAGAACGGCCCTGTCACGGTGACCCGCTGCTCCTGGTACGAGGAAGATGTCGTGGCGAACTGGGCAGTCACCCCGCACGCGGTCGTCCGATGGACCCTGCGACGGACCGCCGACACGAACGGGAACGCGACGGAACGCCAGGACGAGGCCTTCGACAAGGAGGCCTCCCCGGGCCGCCGAGACGAGAGTCTCGACTTCGGCGACGAGGCGCACTGGGACGCGTCCGCCTCGGACAGGTACTGCTCCCTGAACGTCCGCGACGGCAACCTCGTGGTCTGGGTCATGCTGACCGGCGACCGGCACCCCTACGGAGCCTGCGAACAGGAGGCCAGGACGATCGCCAAGACCGCCGTGTCAGCGATGCCCGAGTGATCCCTTCACCCCGTCGACGAACGCCGCCCAGGCGGTGGTGGCGAAGACGACGGCGGGGCCGGTGGGGTTCTTGCTGTCGCGGACGGGGACGCAGGCGGTGCAGGCGTCGTTCACTTCGAGGCAGTCGCCGCTGCTGCCGCCGCTGTAGGAGGACTTGCGCCAGGTGGCGTACGCCTCGTTCACTTCGAGGCAGTTGCCGCTGTCGCCGCCGCTGTACGAGGACTTGCGCCAGGCGTTGGCGTAATTACCGTGCTGCATGCTCGTATTCCTCCGCGACAGTCCTGATCAGAGCTAGCGACTCGCTATGGGAGAGCGCGTCACCCAGAGCGTGATCGTAGTCCAGCTGGCATTCGCGAACCATGGCCGGATTCTCCCAGACGCGGCCGCTGTTGAGCCCTTCCACGTACGCGATCGGGGGCTGGTCCTCGAACCACATGAGCGAGACGAAGCCCTCCAGCAGGGCGTGAGCGCCCGCGCTGAACGGCAGGACGTGCACGCGGATACGGCGCCGCTCCGCCAACCGCACGATGTGCCGCAGTTGCTCGCACATTACCGCCGGCCCGCCGATGTTCCTTCGGATTACGGCCTCGTCCAGGATCGTCCAGACCATCGGAGAGTCGAAGTTCTCCAGGATGCGCGCTCGCTCAAGCCTTGTGACCAGGAGCTTGTCACGCTCCTCGTCGCTCTGTGGTTCGGGTCCCGTGCTGAGCACGTCCTCGGCATACGCCCGGGTCTGGAGGATGCCGGGGATCAGCGTCTGGCCGTACACGCGAATCACCGTCGCCTGGCCCTCGAACTCCAGCGCCTCCGCGAAGTGCTCCGCCACCGCCTTCCCGTCCAGCGTCGGCAGGAACCGCTCGAAGAAACCCCCCGCCTCCAACACCCGGTCCAGCCGCCTCGCGTCCGCCACGTCCGGGCGTCGTCTCCCCGCCTCCATGTGGGCCAGGTGGGTTCGGCTGATGATCGTCAGTTCGCTCAGCCTCTCCTGCGTCAGGCCCGCCGCCTCCCGCCGCCGCTTCAGTTCCTCGCCGTACTTGCGGCGGGACTCCGGGTTGTCCTCGATCGCCATGGTCAACACCCCCATGTGCTGGTCGCGTTGTCACGCAAAGCCCCCTATCGAGCGTAACGCCGACCACGCCACTGTGTGACCGGACCCACACACAGAGCGAAAGGCGCATGATGGAAAGCCCCCACGCCCCGGGCGCGTACGTCGCCCACCGCGGCACCGACGTCTACGGCCCCGGCAAGGTCATCGGAGTGGACGGCGCCCATCGGCGCGTGCGGTTCACGCACTTCGTCGCGACGATCCGGGCCGAGGACCTGCGGGCCGCCTCGCCCGTCGAGGCCCAGGAGATCCAGGACTGGCTCCGGGCGAAGCAGCTGCGGTACGGGGGCGAGTGGTGATGACGCTCCGCGTCTCCCGGGACGGGGGCCGGACCTGGTCCGGGACCAGGAGATTTACGCCCCGGCGGGGAGAAGTGCCGGTCGAATCGGTTCTGCGCTGGCCGCCGTGCCGTTGCACCCGCTGCTTCATCACATCAAGTGACGGGCCGGTCACGGAGGTTGCGGTACGGTGAGCGCAAAGCGGCCCCCGAGCTGGTTGCAGCCAGCAGCGAGGGCCTTCACTTCGAGTGCTTAGCAAGGAGCACCCGGAATGCTTCGGCATGTTATCGCGCCTGCGCGGCGCTTCACCCAGATCCCCCACGAGATCCTGCGCCACCCGGACCTCAACGCGGACGCCGTACGGCTCCTCTGCTGGCAGCTCTCCCTCCCCGACGGGGTCGACGAGCCGCTCTCCAAGACCGCCGAACGGGCGGGCATCCGCAAGGTCGCCTTCCTGCGCGCCAAGGGGCAGTTGAAGGCCGCCGGCTATCTCCACGAGTGGCGCGAGCAGGGCGCACGCGGACTCTGGGCCACCCGGCAGCTTGTCTCCAACGTGCCGCTCAGCCCGGCCGAGGCCTCGACGCTGAGGTGCGGACCTCCGGCGGACACCCGTCCGGCCGCCGGTGAGCCGACGGTACGGGCCGTCGGCCGTCATCCAGAGAAGACCTCCGGGGAGAACACCTCCAACCCTCCCCCGCCCGAGGTCCCCGAGGCGCGGCGACTGGTGGAGGCCCTGCCGTCCCTCGACGCCCGGCTGAGCATCCCCCGCGCCATGCTGCCCGAGCTTGCGGGTCTCGCGGCCCGCTGGCTCGAGGCGGGGCACGTGGCCGAGTCCGTACGGGATGCCATCACCCGTTGCCTGCCAGGGCGGGGCAGCACCATCCACCGCCCCGGCGGCCTCCTGCGGTACATCCTGCGCGAGGTGCCTCCGGTCGCCCCACCGCCCATGCCCGCACCGCCGCCCCGGTTGGCCACCCTGCGCGAGTGCGAGAGCGGCCGGCACACCCAGCCGTTCTTGTTCCGGCCCCTGGCCGACGAGGAGATCTGCGAGACCTGCCGCGAGAGCTCCGCGACCAGCCCGCTCGACCACCCCTCCCCCGCCACCTTCGGCCCGGCTCTCGCCCGCGCCGCACTCAGGAAAGGAACCCCTATCGATGCGTAATACGACGTGTTACGTTGATGACATGGCCAAGACGCGTATCTCCATCAGCCTCAAGTCCGAAGACGCCGAGCTGATCCGCAAGATCGCGGCCGAGAACGGCCTCGACGTGTCCGCCTTCCTCGTGATGGCGGGGCGCAAGGAGGCCAAGCGGCTGGCCGAGGTGGCCGCCGCCTTCGCCGAGATCGACGCCCGCATCGCGGCGGCCGAGGCCGAAGCGGAATCGCTGGAGTGGCCGCCGGTGGAAGACCTCGACCCGGCGGAAGTCACGCGCGTGGAAGCCGAGATCGCGGCGGCCCGGGCCCTCTCAGCCGCTCGCCGCCGAGGTGCCGCCGCGTGAACATCGGATGCCCCACCTGCCCTGACCTCAGCACGCTGGGGGACGTCGTCTACGACGCGGGCATGCTGATCGCCCTCGCGACCCCTCGGCCCGGCCTCACGACCCCCCGACACAGAGAATTCGGCCTGCACGGACTGCCCGTCGTCCCCGCTCCCGTCATCGCCCAAGCATGGCGGGGCGGCACCAGCAAAGCCCACCTCGCGCGCGCCCTCAAAGACTGCGCGGTCATCTGCTGCTACACAGAGGCGGAGTGGCGCCGCGTGGGCGAGCTCATCGGGGAGGCCTCTCTCCCTTCGAAGAAGCGGCCTGATCCCCTTGACGGGCTGGTGGCGCTCACTGCCACGCAAGTCGGGGCGGCAGCCGTCGCCACGTCGGATCCGGACGACATCCAGGCCTATCTGGATGTGCTGCCCGGCGGCCACTCGGTACTTCCGCTCCGGGTCTAAATGCGCGACGAGACCCACCCGGTCGTGCCGGGTGGGTCCTCTCGTTCGCCCCGTACGGAGCGTCAGCCCTGCGGGTCCAGGTCGATGGTCTTCGTTCGCTCGGCCGGGGTCTTGCCCATCAGGGCGTCGCGCATCACGAAGGCGACGTCGTCGGCGGAGACCTGGTGCTTCTTGCCGTCGCCCTTGGTGATCATGATGCCGTCGAAGACGCCGTCGAGGAGCTCGTCGATCGCCTTCTTGTCGTAGACCTCGATCAGGCGGCCGTTGACGGCCTTCATGGAGAGGATCTTCGGCAGGGACCGCGCCGGGCCGAACTTGATCTCCTTCGTCCCCGCCTTGATCGTGATCAGGTCCGACATCGCGGGCTGGGCGAACTCCTTCATCGCCCGGTCGAGCTCCGTCTTGGTGATCGTGGGCTGCCGGGTGACCACGGGCAGCTCGACGACGTTCGACTGGCCCGTCTGGACCTGGGCGCGGAACGCGTCCTTGACGAAGATCATCGAACGGCCGACGTCCAGGCCCTTGCCCGGCTTGCCCTCCACCGCCGTGACCTTGCCCGGGGAGAAGACGATCGTGCCCTCGGTGGCCGAGCCGGACGCGCCGGAGACGTCCCTGAGGGCGACGGCCAGCTTCTCCTCGTCGACCGGGAGCTTCGGCTCGGCGACGCGCTCTCCGCCGAAGAGTGAGCCGATCACGGAGACGGGGTTGTAGTCGCTGCCCGCGGCGGCGCGGACGGTCTCCTGGCTGTCGAGGGCGAGGCCCGCCTTGTCCGGGGCGAGCTCGACCTTCTTCCCGCCGACGCTGAGCTGGAGCGGCGCGTGGGCGCGCTTGCCGAGGGTGCTCTCCAGCTTGTTGACCGCCTCGTCCTTCGTACCGCCGCCGATGTCGACGCCGAGGACGGTCGTGCCCTTGGGGACGTCGGAGTGGTTGAGGAGCAGTCCGGCGCCGTAGGCGACACCGAGGAGGCCGAACACGCCCGCACCGACGAGGACGAGCTTGGAGCGGCCCTTCTTCGCCGGGGCGGCGGAGGCGGGGCGCGAGGCGGGGGAAGGACGTGCGGGGCGCGGAGCGGCAGGCGCCGGGGCGCCGCCCATGACCTCCGGGGCCGAGAAGCCGGGCTCCGGGGCCGGGGGCACGACCGGGATGCCGCTGGTGAGCGTGTCACCGGAGACGTGGCCACGGCCGCCGTCGGACGAGGCGCCCGGGGCGAACGGGGACAGCGGCCCGGAGGCCGGGGCGGCGGGCGCCGGGGGCTGCGGGGTGAGGACGGCGGTGTCGTCGGACATGCGCGGTGCGCCGCCCGCCGGGGAGCCGATGGGGCTGCTGCCGGTGACCGGGCCGCTCGTCGGGCCGGTCGGGGGCTGCGGGGGGCCCGCGTAGAACGGGTCGCCCGCGGGCGTGCCGTACGTGGGCTCGTCCTGCGGTGTCGCGAGGTACGACGGCTTGCCGGCGGAGGGGGTGGCCGAGATCGAGGCGCCGCCGACGGTCGGGATCGCGCCGGTCGCGGGGCCGGCGAAACCGGAGCCGCGGGCCGGGCCACCCTTGGACGGGGGCCTCACGCCGGCCGGAGGCGTACGCCCGGGCGCACCGGCGCCAGGACGGGCACCGGAACCGGCACCGGGACGGGCACCAGCACCAGCACCGGGGCCCGAGGGCGCATCGAGAGAGGACAGCGCGGAGGGAGCGGCCGACGCAGAAGGAGCGGCGGGCGCGGCCGGGGCGGAAGGCCCAGCCGGACCGGAGGGCGCGGCAGGCGCGGCCGGGGTGGCCGGCTTGCGCGGGGCGAACCAGTCGCTGGCCGGCTTCTCCTCCGCCTTCGGGGGCTCCACCGGGGCCGGCGCCTCGGGCTCCGGCTCCACCACCGGCTCGGGCTCCGAGGCGGCCTGCGACTGCGCCTCCGCCTGCGCTTCCGCGACCGGCGTGCGGACCACCACGGGCGGGATCGGCCGCGAACCCGGGATGTTGATCCGGATCCGCGTCGTCAGCGTGGTCTCGGTCTTCGGCTCCTCCGGCAGCGGCGGAGCGGGCGCGGCGGGCGCGGTCTCCTCGTGCGTGTCCTGCGTGGGGTGGAGCGACGGATACTGGCGGGATCCGTACGGCGGTGTACCCGAGGGGTACGCGGCTCCACCGCGCCCCTGGGCGCCGGAGGACGAACTGTCAGTCTCTCGACCAGTTTCACGACTCAAAGCAGGTTCTCCCGGTTGGCTCCACCGCCCGCTCTTGCTAGTGCTCGTGTACCCGGGCGGCTCGGCGGCGCGCACCACCATACTGGCCGTCGCCGCCAGGCACCCGACGGCCGGGGATCGAGCAAGGGGCATTCCGGCCGAAGTCCGGGCACCCTTCGCCGAAGCTCCACTCAAGTCGGCCTGTTCACGGGGCCGGTCGAGGAAGCCGCGACATCGTGGCACACATCACAGCGATGCCCATGCCACCGAGAATGTAGATCATCTCGACGATCCCGCCACCGAAGACCCCGTCCCCTTCCGGCCGTCCGAGGCTGAGCAGCACGATCGTGACGAGCCAGCCCACACCCGGGGCGGCGATCCCGAGCTGTGTGTCGGTGGCCCGCAGTCCGCCGTAGAAGACGCCGGCGGTGGCGAGCAGCGCGAGGATCAACCCGCCCGGGACCCAGGCGGCTTGGGCGAGCGAGCCGGCCGCTCCGACCAGCGCTCCGAGGACGAGGAAGACCGCGTACCAGACAATCCGGATACTCATGCGGTCACGCCCGCGAACAGGTCGGTCTCGCGCGCGCCCGCCGGTGCGCCCGGCGTACCACTGACCAACTGGTAGTACTCCGTGGTGAAGATCGGCTGTCCCAGATCGTTCGAGAGCGCGAAGAAGGGGCCCTCGACGGCGATTTGTGTGGCATGCGCCCGCATCGCGGCGGTCTTGCGGGCCGCGTACGCCGTGCCGCCGTCGATCTCGGCAGTGATGAGGGACTCCTCGACCACGCCCGGTACGTCGCCGACGTCGGCGATGCCGGGGAAGCCGGCGCCCTCGGCGCGCAGCCGGGCGAAGGCGGCCTCGGCGACCGGGCGCGGGACCCGGTTCCAGTAGATCTTCGCGATCGCGTGCGCCGGGCCGAGCTCGGGACGGTACGAGGCGTCCGCCGCCAGCTCCGCGGCGCGCATGGCGACGCGGTGGGCCTGGATGTGGTCGGGGTGGCCGTAGCCGCCGTCGGGGTCGTAGGTCACCAGGACCTGCGGGCGGGTCTCGCGGATCACCTCGACGAGGTACGGGGCGGCGGTGTCGACGTCCGTGTTCCAGAAGGCGTTCTCGCGCCGGTTCTGCTCGACTCCCATCATTCCGGAGTCGCGGAAGCGGCCGGGGCCGCCGAGGAAGCGGTGGTCGGTGACGCCGAGTTCCTTCATCGCGTCGGCGAGCTCGCCGACGCGATGGTCGCCCAGCCGGTCCTCCCGGTCGGGTGCGAGGTGGGCGAGCTCGGGCGGGATGACCTCGCCCTCCTCGCCGAGCGTGCAGGTCACCAGGGTGACCTGGGCGCCCTCGGCCGCGTACCTGGCCATCGTGGCGCCGTTGTTGATCGACTCGTCGTCCGGGTGCGCGTGCACCAGGAGCAGACGACGGGCTGGGAGAACCGTCATGGCCCCACCCTACGAGGCGGGGCCGGGATCGGGACGCCGGCCCGACAGTCGGCCCGGCAGGTCAGAACTTGAGGCCGCCGATCATGCCCGCCACATTCGTGGTGAGGGTGCTGATGGACGGGGCGATGGACGAGCTCGCCAGGTAGAAGCCCAGGAGCGCGCAGACCGCCGCATGTCCAGCCTTGAGCCCGGATTTCCGGATCAGCAGGAAGACGACGATCGCCAGCAGCACCACCGCCGAAATCGAGAGTGCCACGGCGGTTCACCTCCACACTTCTTCGGTTGGATATTCGGACGGTCAGGTCGGCGAGCATGTGCCAGATGTCAGGTGTCCCCTACCCACCTAGCGCTACGGATCATAACTATGTGTGGCTCCGCATTGATGGTGTACGGGGGCACAGGGGGGCGCACAGCGCTAGGTTCGGTCGCATGACCTCCAGGCAACAGCGGTCGTTCCCGCTCTCGTTCCCTCGTCAGTACGCCCGGACGCAGCGCTTCACCCTGGGCGTCCCCCGTGCGTTCACGGTCTCCCCCGACGGTGAGCGGGTGGTGTTCCTGCGCTCGGCTTCGGGCACGGACCGCTCGCACGCGCTCTGGGTCCTCGATCTCGAAGGCCGCGAGGGCGAGCCCGAGGAGCGGCTCGCGGCCGACCCGGAGACGCTGCTCGCGGGCGCGGCCGAGGAGTTGTCGGCCGAGGAGCGGGCCCGGCGGGAACGGAGCCGGGAGGGCTCGGGCGGGATCGTGGCCTACGCGGTGGACAGCGCCGTGGAGTTGGCGGCGTTCGCGCTCTCGGGGCGGCTGTTCGCGGCGGAGCTGCGGGCCGGGACCGCGCGGGAGCTCGAGGTGCCCGGGCCGGTGATCGACCCGCGGCCGTCGCCGGACGGGCGGCACGTGGCCTACGTGGCGAAGGGCGCGCTGCGGGTGACGGGCGCGGACGGGGAGGGGGACCGGGCGCTCGCGGAGCCGGAGGACGCGCACACCACGTACGGTCTCGCGGAGTTCGTCGCGGCCGAGGAGATGGGGCGCTCCCGGGGCTACTGGTGGTCACCGGACTCGGAACGGCTGCTGGTGGCGCGGGCGCACGACCGTGCGGTGCGGCGGTGGTGGATCTCGGACCCGGCGCATCCGGACCGCGAGCCGCAGGTGGTGGCGTATCCGGCGGCGGGGACGCCGAACGCGGACGTGTGGCTCTACGTGGTGGATCTGGCTGGTGAGCGGACGGAGGTCACGTGGGACCGGGAGCGGTATCCGTATCTGGCCCGGGTGCACTGGTCGGCGGACGGGGCTCCGCTGATTCTCGTACAGGCGCGTGACCAGCGGACTCAGCTGCATCTGGCGGTGGACACGACGACCGGGGCGACCCGGACGGTGCATGTGGACGAGGACCCGGTGTGGCTGGAGCTGCTGCCGGGGGTGCCGGCCTGGGCTCCGGACGGGCGGCTGGTCCGTATCGCCGACGAGGGGGGCGCCCGGGTCCTTGCGGTCGGGGACCGGGCGCTGACGGGTGGGGCGCTCCACCTCAGAAGCGTCCTCGACATCGGGGAGAACGACGTCCTGGTGGCGGCGTCGGCCGGCGAGGAGGCGGCGGAGCCGGAGACCGGGGAGATCCATGTCTACCGGGTCAACGAGCTGGGCGTGGAGCGGGTCTCGGAGGGGGTCGGGGTGCATTCGGCGGTGCGCGGCGGGGCGGTGACCGTGCTGTCCTCCGCCCGGCCCGACACGCCGGGGAGCGTCGCGCGGGTGCTGCGCGACGGCGAGCAGGTGGCGGTGATCGCCTCGCACGCGGAGACTCCGGTGCTCTCCGCCAGGGTGCGCCTCCTGGAGGGGGGCGCACGGCGGATTCCGTGCGCCGTCCTGCTCCCCTCGGGGTACGGGGAAGGTGACGGACTTCTCCCGGTCCTGATGGATCCGTACGGCGGTCCGCACGGCCAGCGGGTGGTCGCCGCGCACAACCCGCATCTGACGTCACAGTGGTTCGCCGACCAGGGCTTCGCGGTGATCGTGGCCGACGGGCGCGGCGCGCCCGGCCGGTCCCCCGCCTGGGAGAAGGCGATCCGGGACGATCTGACGCCGACCCTCGACGACCAGATCGAGGCGCTGCACGCGCTGGCGAAGGACTTCCCGCTCGATCTGGGGCGGGTGGCGATCCGGGGCTGGTCGTACGGCGGTTATCTCGCCGCGCTCGGGGTGCTGCGGCGGCCGGATGTGTTCCACGCCGCGATCGCGGGGGCGCCGGTGACCGACTTCCGGCTGTACGACACGCACTACACGGAGCGGTATCTGGGGATGCCGCAGGACGGTCCGGAGGTGTACGCGGCGAACTCGCTCGTCACCGACGACGGTCTCTCGGCGCCGGAGGACCCGGCGCGGCCGCTGATGATCATCCATGGTCTGGCGGACGACAACGTGGTGATGGCCCATACGCTGCGGCTGTCCTCGGCGCTGCTCGCGGCGGGGCGGCCCCATGAGGTGCTGCCGCTGACGGGCGTGACGCACATGACGCCGCAGGAGCAGGTGGCGGAGAACCTGCTCCTGCTCCAGGTGGAGTTCCTGAGGCGCTCGCTGGGACTGGCCCCGTAGGTCACGTAGGCCCGTAGGTCACGTAGGTCCGTAGGTCACGTAGGCCCGTAGGTCACGTAGGTCCGTTGGTCGCATGCGTCACGGCGCTCACCAGCCGGGCGGGCGCGGGGAGGGCGGGGCGGGAGCCAGGGCCGGGGTGCCGGGCGGGGCGGGCGCGACCCGGCGCTCGCCCGGCGCCGCCAGGACGGCGAGCACGGCGGCTCCGGCGAGCATCTCGAACAGCGAGGTGAGGAAGGTGAGTTGCTGGACGCCGGAGAGGTCGGGGAAGCGCGCGAAGAGCTCGTACCGTACGGCCACGGCGACGCCCATGAGTCCCCCGCCCCACAGCAGCGCCCCGGCGACGAGGCCGAGCGGGCGGGAGTACGGGGGCCGGGCGAACGCGCTGCCGGCGGCGGTCAGCAGGAGCAGGACGAGGACGGCGCTGAGCCAGCCGGGCGGGGGTGCGAGCAGCGGCGCGAGCAGGGAGCGGCCGCCGGTGTACCGGTCGACGGTGACCTCGGCGGGGAACTCGAGCGCCCAGTGGACCTCCCAGGCCGTCCAGGCGAGGCCGGCGGCCAGCAGGAGGACGCCGGCGGCGACGGCGGGTCCGGGGCGCGGGCGGGCCGGGAGGGGCTCGTACGTGGAATCGGCGGGCCGGCGGCCGACGGCGGCGGTCACGAGGAGGGCCGCGGCGAGGGCGAGGTCGACGAGCGTGGTGACGAGGGCGGCCGTGCCGGCGGACGTGGCCCAGAGTCCGGGGATCCGCAGCGCGAGCGTGACGGCCCCGGAGGCGGCGAGGGCGGAGGCGGCGAGCGGGGAGCGGAGGGCGGCGACGGCGGTGGCGAGGTGGACGAGGAGGAGGAGCGGGTCGAGCCCGGAGGTGGCGGTCCGGCTCTGCAGGAGGAAGCGGTGATCGCCGGCCCATAACCAGGCGAGTTCGGCGGGCGATCCGGTGGCGGCGAGATCCCGGACGATCCAGACGGCGGCGGTCAGGGCGAGCGCGACGGAGAGGGCGGCGCCGGTGAGACGTGCTGCGCGAGTCACTGTCACGAAGCCGATACTCACGGTTGCGTCCGCCCGAAACAAGCGGTTCCGCATATGCGGGCGGGGTGTGTGCCCGTCACGTACGAACGCCGGTCCGGCGAGTGAACCGAATGGGGTCCCCCACCGAAGGTAGGGGGAGCGCCGGGGGAACAGCCCCGAGCGCGCGCAGCCCCCGGAGGGACGGGGCGCCCTGGCGAGTGAGCCGAAGGGGCGCGCGTGCGTCGAAAGGGAGAACGCGCGGAGGTCCCGAGGAACGAGGGATCGAGCACGATCGACCGTCGACGCACGCACAAGGCGCCCCGGAGGTGAACCGAGCCGAAAGAAAGCGGGGCGGGCGGCCGGCCGGGACGACATGGCGCGTCCCGGCCGGCCTACGGCACCCGCACGGCCGTACGCTGTCGAGCTTGGCGTGTTCGTATATCGGAGTGGGGTCGGCCAAGTTGCCTGCGCGTTAAGCCGCTTACTCCGGCTCCTCCGGCTCCTCCTCCGTCGGGACCACCTGCTTCTCCTCCGCGAAGTGGCAGGCGGAGTCGTGCTTCGCCGGGGAGTCCGTCAGCCGGAAGACCGCCGGAACGGCCAGCAGGGGGACCTCCAGCGCGCACCGTTCCTGCGCCTTCCAGCAGCGGGTGCGGAAGCGGCAGCCGGAGGGGATGTTGGCCGGGGAGGGCACGTCGCCGCTGAGGATGATGCGCTCGCGGTGCTCCCGGGCGTCCGGGTCGGGCACCGGGACCGCCGAGAGCAGCGCCTGGGTGTAGGGGTGCGTCGGGTGGTCGTAGATCTCCGCGTCCGTGCCGATCTCGATGATCCGGCCGAGGTACATGACGCCGACCCGGTCGGAGATGTGCCGGACGATCGACAGGTCGTGCGCGATGAAGACGAAGCTGAGCGAGAACTCGTCCTGGAGCTTCGCCAGGAGGTTCACCACCTGGGCCTGGACGGAGACGTCGAGCGCCGAGACCGGCTCGTCGGCGACGATGATCTCCGGCTGGAGGGCCAGGCCGCGGGCGATGCCGATGCGCTGGCGCTGGCCGCCGGAGAACTGGTGCGGATAGCGGTTGATGTACTCCGGGTTGAGGCCGACGACGTCCAGCAGGTCCTGGACCTTGCGCCGCCGGTCGCCCTTCGGGGCCACCTCGGGGTGGATCTCGTACGGCTCTCCGATGATGTCGCCGACCGTCATGCGCGGGTTGAGCGAGGTGTACGGGTCCTGGAACACCATCTGGATGTTCCGGCGGACCGCCCGCAGGGCCCGCGGCGCCAGCTTGGTGATGTCGTCGCCCTTGTAGCGGATCGACCCCGAGGTCGGGCTCTCCAGGTTGACCAGCATCTTGGCCACGGTGGACTTGCCGCAGCCGGACTCTCCGACGATGCCCAGGGTCTCTCCCGCCGCCAGGTCGAAGTCGACGCCGTCGACGGCCTTGACCGCGCCGACCTGTTTCTTGAAGATGACGCCCTGGGTCAGCGGGTAATGCTTGTGCAGGTCCCGGACCTCGAGAATCGGTTCAGCCACGGATGGCCTCCTGCCAGTAGTGACACGCGCTGCGGCGTTCCTCCGACACCTCGTACAGCGGCGGCTCCTCGACGCGGCACCGGTCCCGGGCCAGCGGGCAGCGCGGGTTGAAGGAGCAGCCCGGCGGGATGGCCAGCAGGTTCGGGGGGAGGCCCTTGATCGCGTACAGCTCCTGGCCCTTCTGGTCCAGCCGCGGGATCGAGTCGAGCAGGCCCCGGGTGTAGGGATGAGCGGGTGCCTTGTAGATCTCGTGGACGGGGGCGGTCTCGACGATCCGGCCGGCGTACATCACCGCGATCTTGTCGGCGACGTCGGCGACGACGCCGAGGTCGTGGGTGATGAGGATGAGGCCCATGTTGAGCTCGCGCTGGAGCTCGGCCAGGAGCTCCATCACCTGGGCCTGGACGGTGACGTCGAGGGCCGTGGTGGGCTCGTCGGCGATGATCAGGTCCGGTTCGAGGGAGAGCGCCATCGCGATCATGATGCGCTGGCGCATGCCGCCGGAGAACTGGTGGGGGTACTGCCCGACCCTCTCCTTGGCCGCCGGGATGCGCACCCGGTCCATGAGCTCGACAGCCTTGGCCCGGGAGTCCTTGCGCGACATCCCCCGGTGGACCTGGAACATCTCGCCGAGCTGGTCGCCGACGCTGATGACGGGGTTGAGGGAGGACAGCGCGTCCTGGAAGATCATCGCCATCTTCGCGCCGCGGACCTTGCGCCGCTCGTCCTCCTTGAGCTTCAGCAGGTCCTGGCCCTGGAAGCGGATCTCACCGCCGGTGATCTTCCCCGGCGGGATGTCGAGGATGCCCATGACGGCCTGGGCGGTGACGGACTTGCCGGAGCCGGACTCGCCGAGCACGGCCAGCGTCTCGCCCTCGTCGACCGAGTAGCTGACCCCGTTGACCGCCTTGGCCACGCCGTCCCGGGTGTGGAACTCCACGTGCAGGTCGTGCACTTCGAGCAGCATGGGCGCCTACCTCAGCTTCGGGTCGAGGGCGTCGCGCACCGCGTCGCCGAGCATGATGAACGCGAGCACGGTGATGGCGAGCGCGCCCGCCGGCCAGAGCAGCATGTGCGGGGCGTTGCGGATGTACGGCGAGGCCGAGGAGATGTCGATGCCCCAGGAGACGGTCGGCGGCTTCAGCCCGACACCGAGGAAGGACAGGGTCGCCTCCAGGGAGATGAACGTGCCGAGGGCGATGGTCGCGACGACGATGACCGGCGCCAGCGCGTTGGGAGTGATGTGGCGCAGCAGGAGGCGGGAGTTGGAGGCGCCGAGTGCCCGGGCCGCCTGGACGTAGTCGTTCTGCTTGGCGGTGATGACCGAGCCGCGGGCGATGCGGGAGAGCTGGGGCCAGCCGAGCAGCACCATGAAGCCGATGACGGGCCAGACGGTGGTGCTGGTGACGACCGACAGCAGGACCAGACCGCCGAGGACGACCGGGATGGCGAAGAAGACGTCGGTGAGCCGGGAGAGGAGCCCGTCCCAGCCACCGCCGTAGAAGCCGGCCAGGCCGCCGAGGACGCCGCCGAGGATGGTGACTCCGAGGGTGGCGAACACTCCGACCTGCACGGAGGCCCTGGCACCGTACACCGTACGCGTGTACACATCGCAGCCCTGGCCGTTGAAGCCGAAGGGGTGGCCGGGCTGGGAGCCTTCCTGCGCCTTGGCGAGATCGCACTGGAGGGGGTCGCCGCCGGCGATCAGCTGGGGCCAGATCGCGATGATCACCAGGAAGAGGATGATCAGGCCCGAGATGATGAAGACCGGGTTGCGCCGCAGGTCGTGCCAGGCGTCGGACCAAAGGGAGCGGGGTTTGCTTGCGGGGCCTGTGCCCAGGGGGCCGCCGGGGGTCTTCTCCAGGGACTCGCCTTCCTCCATCGCGAGATCGTTCGGGGCTCCGGCACCGGTGTGGTCGATCGCACGGCCGTCGTCGAACGGCACAAGCGGCTCAGGCATAGCGGATCCTCGGGTCAAGGACGGCGTACAGGAGGTCGACGAGCAGGTTGGCCACCAGGAAGACGATGACGAGGACGGTCACGAAGCCGACGACGGTCTGGGTGTTCTGGCGGACGATGCCCTGGTAGAGCTGGTAGCCGACGCCATGGATGTTGAAGATCCGCTCGGTGACGATGGCTCCGCCCATCAGCGCGCCGATGTCGGCGCCGATGAAGGTGACCACCGGGATGAGCGAGTTGCGCAGCAGATGGCGGGTGATGACCCGTTGGCGCGGCAGGCCCTTGGCGACGGCGGTTCGGACGTAGTCGGCGCGCTTGTTCTCGGCGATCGAGGTCCGGGTGAGCCGGGTGACGTACGCGAGGGACACGGAGGCGAGGACCAGGCCGGGGACGATCAGCTCGTTGAAGGGGGCGTCGGACGAGACGGCGGGCTTGATCCAGCCCCACTCCACGCCGAGCAGCAGCTGGAGCAGCAGACCGGTGACGAAGGTCGGGACGGAGAGGACGACGAGCGTCAGCAGCAGCACGGTGGTGTCGACGGGACGGCCGCGCTTCAGGCCCGTCAGGACGCCGAGGCTGATGCCGATGACGATCTCGAAGAGGATCGCGACGATGGTGAGCCGGATGGTGACGGGGAAGGCGCTGGCCATCAACTCGGTCACCGGCTGGCCGTTGAAGGCCGTACCGAAGTCGCCGGTGAAGAGGTTGCCCATGTAGATCAGGTATTGCTGCCAGACGGGCTTGTCGAGGCCGAACTCCTTCTCCAGCTGGGCGGCGGTCGCCGGGTCGCAGGCACGGTCGCCGCAGAGGCCGGCGATGGGGTCGCCCATCACGTTCACCATCAGGAAGATCAGCAGCGTGGCGCCGATGAAGACCGGGATCATCTGCAGCAGACGCCGGATCACATAACGTCCCATGAGGGGCTCCGGGGGTGTGGGGAAGGCGTACGGCCCGGCGCGCTGGGGAGCGCCGGGCCGGGCCGTACGCAGCCGACCTGCGTCAGGAGACCTTGATCTCGTTGTAGACGGGGACGCTGAAGGGGTTCAGGGTCACGTCGGAGATCCGCTCCGAGTAGCCGGCGCTGCCGTTCTGGTACCAGAGCGGGATGGCGCCCATGTCGTCCCGCAGGACTTCCTCGGCCTGCTGGAAGGTCTCGACGGCCTTCGCCGTGTCGGACTCGGCGTTGGCCTGGTTGACGAGCCTGTCGAAGTCCTGATTGCTCCACTTGCCGTCGTTGGACGAGGCGTTGGTGTAGTAGAGCGGCTGGAGGAAGTTCTGGATGAGCGGGTAGTCCATCTGCCAGCCGGCGCGGAACGGGCCCTTCATCTTCTGCGTGCTGACCTGGCTGCGGAAGTCGGCGAAGGTGCCGATCGGGTTGCCGACGCAGGCCCTGTTGTTGCCGAGCGCGTTGTTGATGGAGTTGCACACGGCGTCCACCCACTCCTTGTGGGAGCCGGTGTCGGCGTTGTACGAGATCGTCATCGTGCCGCCGGGGATGCCGCCGCCCTCTGCGACCAGCTTCTTGGCCTCGTCCGCGTTGTACTCGCAGAAGTCGCCGCAGAGCTCGCTGAAGCCGCCCTCCTCGCCGAGGACCGGGGAGGTCCAGTCGACGGCGGGGGTGCGGGTCTTCTGGAAGATCGTCTCGGTGATCTGCTGGCGGTTGATCGCCATGGACAGGCCCTGGCGGAGTTTCTCCTGGCCGGGCTTGTTCCAGGCGGGGTCGTAGAACGGGAAGCCGAGGGTCTGGATGATGCCGGCGGGGGTGTTGATGTACCGGTCGCCGAGGTCCGCCTGGACGTTCTTGAGCTGGGAGGCGGGCACGTCGTCGACGAGGTCGAGGTTGCCGGCCGTCAGATCGGTGTAGGCGGTGTTGTTGTCGGTGTAGACCTTGAGGGTCACGCCGCCGTTCTGTGCCTTGTCGTTGCCGGGGTAGCCGTCCCAGCGCTTCAGCTCCATCTGGGAGCCCTTGGCGTACGAGTCGACGGTGTACGGGCCGTTGCCGACGGGCTTGGAGAGCCAGGCGTCGTGGTCGCTGAAGAACGTCGAGGGCAGCGGGGCGAAGGCGGCGTAGCCGAGGGTCTCGGGCCAGGTCGAGAACTTCTGGGTGAGCTTGACCGTGAAGGTCGTGTCGTTGACGACCTTGAGGCCGGACATGGTCTCGGCGGTGGCCTCGCCGCTCTCGGGGTGGACCTGGTCGTAGCCCTCGATCTGGCCGAAGAAGGAGGCGTTCTTCTGGTTGTTCTTCAGATGGGCGCCGTAGTTCCAGGCGTCCACGAAGGACTTGGCGGTCACTTTCTCGCCGTTGGAGAAGGTCCAGCCGTCCTTCACGACGATCGTGAAGTTGGTCGAGTCGGTCGTCTCGATGTTCTCGGCGAGCATGTTCAGGGCCTCGCCGGTCTTCGGGTCGTACTGTTTGAGACCGCGGAAGATCATGGAGAGGACCTTGCCGCCCTGGACCTCGTTGGTGTTCGCCGGCTCCAGGGGGTTCTGCGGGTCGCCCCACGAGGAACTCACGATGCCGTCGGCGCCACCACCTCCGCCGTCGTCTCCCCCGCCGCAGGCCGTGGCCGTGAGGGCGACGGCGACGGCGAGTGCGGCCCACTTGGCGTGGGTGGCTCCGCGCATGAGGTGCCTCCTGAGTGTCCTGAGCGTGACTTAGGCCCCAATATCACCTCGAACGGGACACGGCGCACTCCGTCCGCACCCGTTCAGGGTTGGACGACCCGCAAAGGCCGGTCCCCGGCGCCGGGAGGGCGCCGGGGACCGGCCTTGGTGATCAGGAGATCAGCGGATCAGGAGATCGAGCGGGCGTCAGGACGCGTGCACGACGTCCTTCTCCTCGGCGAAGTGGCACGCCGACTCGTGCGCGGCCAGGGTGTCCAGACCCTGGAAGCGCTCCGGGATGGCGAGGAGCGGAACCTCGGTCGAGCACTTCTCCTGCGCCTTCCAGCATCGGGTGCGGAAGCGGCAGCCCGACGGCGGGTTGGCCGGCGAGGGGACGTCACCGGTGAGGATGATCCGCTCGCGGCCCTCACGGGCCTCCGGGTCCGGGACCGGGACCGCCGACAGCAGCGCCTGGGTGTAGGGGTGCGTCGGGTGGTCGTAGATCTGCGAGTCCGTACCGATCTCGGCCATCTTGCCGAGGTACATCACGCCGACCCGGTCGGAGATGTGCCGGACGATCGACAGGTCGTGCGCGATGAAGACGTAGGAGAGGTTGAACTCGTCCTGCAGCTTCTCCATCAGGTTGATGACCTGCGCCTGGACGGAGACGTCCAGGGCCGAGACCGGCTCGTCGCAGATGATGATCTCCGGGTTGAGCGCGAGGCCTCGGGCGATGCCGATGCGCTGGCGCTGACCGCCGGAGAACTGGTGCGGGTAGCGGTTGATGTACTCGGGGTTCAGACCGACCACATCGAGCAGCTCCTGCACCTTGCGGCGCCGGTCGCCCTTCGGGGCCACCTCGGGGTGGATGTCGAAGGGCTCGCCGATGATGTCGCCCACGGTCATACGCGGGTTGAGCGAGGTGTACGGGTCCTGGAACACCATCTGGATGTTCCGGCGGACGGCCTTCAGCGCGCGCCCGGACAGCTTGGTGATGTCCTGGCCCTTGTAGAAGACCTCGCCCGCGGTGGCACGCTCCAGGTTCATCAGTAGCTTGGCGACGGTGGACTTGCCACAGCCGGACTCGCCGACGATGCCGAGGGTCTCGCCCTGGTAGAGGTCGAAGGAGACCCCGTCCACGGCCTTGACCGCGCCGACCTGCTTCTTGAACAGGATGCCCTGGGTCAGCGGGAAGTGCTTGACCAGGTTGCGCACCTGCAGGATCGGCTCACCGCGCTCGACCGGCGCCTCGAGGGCGGCTACGGCCTCCGCCTCGCTCGCGGCGTCCACCGTGTGCACCTCGGTGACGTTCGGAGTCGCGTCCGCGGCCTCACCGTTCTTGCTGAGCTCAGCCATGGATCGTCTCCTTCCAGAAGTGGCAGGCGCTGCCGCGGCCCGGCAGCTCCGTGCCGTCCTGCTCGGTCACCGGCGCGAGCGCCGGGATCTCCGTGCGGCAGATGTCGTCGGCCTTGGGGCAGCGCGGGTTGAAGGCGCAACCGGTGGGCACACGGAGCAGGTTGGGCGGCAGGCCCTTGATCGCGTACAGCTCCTGGCCCTTCTGGTCCAGGCGCGGGATCGAGTCGAGCAGACCCCGGGTGTACGGGTGGGCGGGGCGCTTGTACAGCTCGTGCACCGGCGCCTGCTCGACGATCCGGCCGGCGTACATGACCGCGATCTTGTCCGCGACGTCGGCGACGACGCCGAGGTCGTGGGTGATCAGGATCAGGCCCATGTTGTATTCGCGCTGGAGCTCCGCGAGGAGGTCCATGACCTGGGCCTGGACCGTCACGTCGAGCGCCGTGGTGGGCTCGTCCGCGATGATCAGGTCCGGCTCCAGGGCGAGCGCCATGGCGATCATGATGCGCTGGCGCATACCGCCGGAGAACTGGTGGGGGTAGTCGTTGACCCGCGCCGCGGCGGCGGGGATCTTGACCTTGTCCATCAGCTCGATGGCCTTGGCCTTGGCCGCCTTCTTGGACAGGCCGTGGTGCACCCGGAACATCTCGCCGAGCTGGTAGCCGACGGTGAGGACCGGGTTGAGGGAGGACAGCGCGTCCTGGAAGATCATCGCGATCTTCCGGCCGCGGATCTTCCGGCGCTCCTCGTAGGACATCTTGAGCATGTCCTCGCCGCGGAAGAAGATCTCGCCCTGCGGGATCTTGCCGGGCGGCATGTCGAGGATGCCCATGATGGCCTGCGCGGTGACGGACTTGCCGGAGCCGGACTCGCCGAGCACGGCCAGCGTCTCGCCCGCGCTCACGCTGTAGTTGACGCCGTTGACCGCCTTGGCGACACCGTCGCGGGTGTGGAACTCCACGTGCAGGTCGCGGACTTCGAGCAGCGGCCCGTTGTATTCGTTGCCCTCGCGCGGAGCGGGGACGCTCGCGGTCTTGTCGATGATGCTCACGTTGTACGCCCTCCTCAGCGCAGCTTGGGGTCGAGGGCGTTGCGGACGGCTTCGCCGAGCATGATGAACGCCAGAACGGTGATGCTGAGCATGATCGACGGGTACAGCAGGATGTGCTGCGCGACGCGGATCTGGTCGACACCGGTGGAGATGTCCACACCCCAGGAGACGGTCGGGGCCGCCAGGCCCAGGCCGAGGTACGACAGGGTGGCCTCGGCGGAGATGTAGCCGCCCAGGGCGATGGTCGCGACGACGATGACCGGAGCCATGGCGTTCGGCAGGATGTGCCGGAACAGGATCCGGGTCGTGCCGGCGCCGAGCGCCTTCGCCGCGTGGACGTAGTCGGCCTGCTTGACGGTGATCACGGCACCGCGCATGACACGGGCCATCTGGGTCCAGCCGAGGAACGCCAGGGCGAAGACGACCACCCAGACGGTGCGGTCGACGAAGGACTGCAGCACGACCATGGCGCCGAGCAGGAACGGGATGCCGAAGAAGATGTCGGTGATCCGGGAGAGGATCGCGTCGATGACACCGCCGAAGTAGCCGGCGAGCATGCCCATGATGCCGCCGACGACGGTGACCATCGCGGTGACGCAGATGCCGACGATGACCGAGGCACGCGTGCCGTAGATCAGCCGGGCGTAGACGGAGCGGCCCTGCTGGTCGTAGCCGAGCCAGCCCTCGGAGCCGATCTGGCCCAGTTCGGGCTTGCCCAGGAAGTGCTTGACGAGGTCGCCGGTCGTGGGCGAGGCGCTGGTGAACAGCGTCGGGAAGGCGGCGATCGTCAGCAGGAAGAAGATCAGCACCGACGCGACGATGAAGTACGGGTTGCGGCGCAGGTCCGCCCAGGCGTCGCCCCAGAGGCTGCGGGCCTTCTCCTTCTTCGCCGGCGGGGTGGGCTCCGCCGCGGAGGGGGGTGCGACGGCGTCCTCGACAGCGGTGGCTGCGGTCTTGGTCACGTCAGGCATAACGGATCCTCGGGTCCAGGACCGCGTACAGCAGGTCGATGAGCAGGCTGGTGACGAGGTAGATGATCACCAGGATGGTGACGAGGCCGACCAGGGTCGTACCTTCACGCCGGGTGATCGACTCGGCGATCAGACCGCCGACACCCTTGACGTTGAAGATGCGCTCGGTGACGATCGCGCCGCCCATCAGGGCGCCGATGTCGGTGCCGAGGAAGGTGACGACGGGGATCATCGAGTTGCGCATCAGGTGGACACCGATGACGCGCCGCTTCGGGAGGCCCTTGGCGACGGCCGTACGCATGTAGTCGGCGCGCAGGTTCTCCGCCATGGACGTGCGGGTGAGCCGCGCGACGTAGGCGAGGGAGAGACCGCCGAGCACGATGGCGGGCGCGATCAGCTCGGACCACAGCTGCTCGTTGCTGACGTTCGGCGCGATCCAGCCCAGCTCGAAGGCGAACACCATCTTGACGATGAAGCCGAGCACGAAGACCGGGATCGAGATGATCAGCAGCGTGAAGATCAGGACGGCGTTGTCGGCCAGGCGCCCCGCCCGCAGACCGGCGATGACGCCGAGGCCGAGACCGAAGATCATCTCGAAGGCGAAGGCCAGCGCGGCGAGCTGCAGGGTGATGGGGAACGCGTCACCCAGCACTTCGGTGACCGGGCGCCCGTTACGGATCTGCGTCCCGAAGTCGAAGTGCAGGATGATATTGGTCATGTAGTTCCAGTACTGCTGCCAGAGTGGCAGATCCAGTCCCAGTTCCTTCTTCTTCGCGGCGAGCGTCGCCGGATCGACACCCTTGTCGCCGAACAGCCCCGCCACGGGGTCGCCGGGCAGGCTGTAGACCATGAGGAAGATCAGCAGGGTCGTCCCGAGGAATACCGGGATCATCTGGAGCAGTCGTCGTGCGACATAACGCCCCATCATGCCTCCGTTGAGATGTGACGGCGGCAGCCGACAGGCCCTCCCCCGGCGATCGCGCCCCGATGGGACGCGGGCACCACGGAAGGGCCCCCCAGCCACTGCGTAAGGCGCCGGGGCGGGGCCGACGGTTCGTTCGTCAGCCCCGCAGCGGCTTGCGGACTACGTGTGGGTGATTACTTCTTGACCTCGACGCCGGTCAGGATCGGGTCGCCGTCCTGGCCGTACTGAACGCCGGAGACCTTCTCCGAGTAGCCCGCGTTGACCTTGTAGTACCAGAGCGGGATCGACGGCATGTAGTTGACCAGGTCCTTCTCGATGGCCTGGTACGCCTTCACCGACTCGTCGAGCGTGGCGGCGGTGTCGGCGGCCGCGATCTTGGCGTCCAGCTCCGCGTTGGAGAAGCCGCCCTGGTTGCCACCCGCGCCCGTGCGGAACAGGTCGCTGATGAAGTTGGCGTTGACCGGGTAGTCGAGCACCCAGCCGGAGCGGTAGATCGACTTGACCTGCTTGCTCTTACGAGCGGTCAGGTCGGCCTGGAAGTCCGGCTTGCTGTCGCCGGTGCACTTGACCTGGGTCGCCTGCGTGATGCTGTTGCAGACCGCGTCGACCCACTCCTTGTGACCGCCATCCGCGTTGAACTGGATGAAGATCTCGTTGTTCGGGACGCCGCCGCCGGCCTTGATGAGCTCCTTGGCCTTGGCCGGGTCGAACTTGGTGACCTCGACCGCGTTCGGCTGGTAGCCGAGAACACCCTTGGCGACCCAGCCGGTGGCGGGCTCACGGGTGCCGTTGAGCACCGTCTTGGTGATGGTGGCGCGGTCGATCGCCATGGACAGACCCTGGATGACGCGCGGGTCGACCTGCTTCGGCTTCTTCCACTGGTCGGCGTAGAAGGCGATGGCGAGCGTCTGGATGGCGGAGTACGCCTGGTCCACGGCGCGGTCGCCGAGGTCCTGACGGTAGACCGGGAGGTCCTTCGGGCCGATCGTCCGCAGGACGTCGACGTTGCCCGACTTCAGGTCCTCGTAGGCGGCCTCGACGGTGGTGTAGTTCTTGAAGACCACACCGCCGTTCTTCGCCTTGTTCGGGCCCTTGTAGCCGTCGAAGCGGACGATCTCGATCTGCTTCTTGTGGTCCCAGCTCTTGAACTTGTAGGGACCGTTGCCGACCGGCTTCTCGCCGCCCGCGGCCGGGTCCTTGTAGAAGGACTCCGGGAGCGGAGCGAAGACGATGTAGGCGAGCTTGTGGCCGAAGTACGGAACGGCCTTCGTGAGCTCGATGGTGAAGGTGTTGTCGTCGACGACCTTGAGGCCGTCGAGCTTGTCGGCGGTCGGCTTGGCGCCCTCCGCCTCCGGGTGGAGCTTCTCGAAGCCCTTGATGTCGGCGAACCAGGACGCCAGACCCTGGGCGTTCGTGATGTTGGCGTTCCAGTTCCACGCGTCCACGAAGGACTTCGAGGTCACCGGGGTGCCGTCGTGGAAGGTCCAGCCCGACTTGAGCTTGACGGTCCAGGTCTTCGAGTCGGTGGTGGTGACCGACTCGGCGTTGATCATCTCCAGCGAGCCGTCGGCCTTGTAGTCGACCAGGGTCGAGAACAGGCCGGCCATGACGGCGGAGCCGTTGGACTCCATCGTGTCACCGGTGAGCAGGGGCTTCTCCGGCTCACCGAGCTCGATGGAGAAGATCCCGTTCGGGTCCACAGCGCCCTTGGCGTCGCTGCCACCGTCGCTCTTACCCCCGCCACAGGCGGTCGCTGCCAGGGCGACGACGATCGCGCCCACTACCCACTTGGCGCTCTTGGCACCGCGCATGGGTTCCTCCTCATGAGTCCACTTTTGTCACTACAAGAGGGGGCACTTCGAGTACGCCGACACCCCTGACGGCGATTCACTCAGGTGCCCCGAGTGTGCTCGTGAGTCGGCACTCCCCACAGTGCGTGACCCATTGACCCGAGCTCAATGCAGCCAACTATTAACTGATCGTTTCAGAATGAGTTGAGCTGCGGGTCTTGCACTTGCCGATCTTGGTCGGCAGGGTGTCCGGGTGCGTGCTGATCTTGTTCCTGACGACCTGTGGGAGCGGGTGGCCCCGCTGCTGCCGCCCGCCCCGAACGGCGCCGCCGGCATCCCGGGCGGCTTCGCGTTCCGGACCGGGCGGCTCTCGCGGGCATCATGTACGTTCTGCGGACCGGCGTCGCCTGGCGCGACGTCCCGGCCGAGACCGTGGGCTGTTCAGGGGTGACGGCCTGGCGCCGGTTGCGGGACTGGACCGAGGCCGGCGTCTGGCCACGCCTGCACGCCGCCCTGCTGACCGAACTGCGCCGCGCCGACTTGCTGGACCTGGACGACTGCTCCGTGGACGGATCACATGTCCGGGCCCTCAAAGGGGGATCACGTCGGCCCTCGCCCGTCGACCGTGCCCGCCCCGGTTCCAAGCATCACCTGATCGTCGACCGGCACGGAACCCCGCTTGCCGTCACGCTCACCGGCGGCAACCGGCACGACGTCACCCAGCTCCTGCCGCTGCTCGACGCCGTCCCGTCGATCCGGGGCAGGCGGGGACGTCCACGCCGCAAGCCCCGGCGCCTGTATGCCGACCGGGGCTACGACTTCGACAAGTACCGCCGCCTGCTGTGGAAGCGCGGCATCAAACCGCTGATCGCCCGACGCGGCGTCGCTCACGGCTCCGGACTGGGCAAGGTGCGCTGGGTCGTCGAGCGCACCTTCGCCTGGCTGCACCAGTTCAAACGACTCCGCACCCGCTACGAACGACGCACTGACATCCACCAGGGCCTGCTCGACCTGGCCTGCAGCCTCATATGCCTGCGCCGACTCCCACGAACGGCCAATTGCTCGGTCAGTAGCGGAGGTGGGCTTCAGCCCCATTGATACGCACCATGCAGTCCTTGAAGAGCTGCAACGGAGTCTGCTGGCCGTCAACCGGAGCCAGTGTGAGCCCCAAATCCTGCAACGGCTTGGCCAGGGAGACGAACCTGAGCCCATCCGGGTCCGGGCCCCTGTAGGTCGCCCATGCCTCGAACAACGGCCTCACGCTCTCCCAGCCAGGTCCCGGGGTGAAGCGCGCCAGGAAGAACGGCTGATCACAGCCGTACTCACTGAGCTCACCGACCAGGACGTCTCCCTGCAAGAGCTGCCACCGCGTCATCTGGTGTCCCCGTCCCCCACCGCCCAGTCGAGTTCGCATCATCGCAGCGCCTAACTCTCTGGCCAAGCGCTTCATTCTGAAACGATCAGTAAGTACGGCCGAGCTGTAAACCACACTTAAGCGGTCTCGTTTTGGCAACATCATCAGGGGCCTTGAGACCGAAATCCGGACAAAGCGATCACAGACAGACACCCGCGAAACGGACCGTTAACACACGTTCCGGAGAGCGACGCTCGATATCCGGACACTGTGACCTTGAAACCGATTTGACGAAAGGTCCGGCTCCCCACACTGCGTGCGGGGAGCCGGACCTTGTCTCTGACGCTATGTCAGCCGTGTGTCGGCGACGCGTCAGCCGTTCTTGGCGCGCGAGGCCGAGCGGCCGCGCTCCTTCTGGTCCAGGACGACCTTACGGATGCGCACGGCCTCCGGGGTCACCTCGACGCACTCGTCGTCGCGGCAGAACTCCAGCGACTGCTCCAGGGAGAGCTTGCGCGGCGGCACGATCGCCTCGAAGGAGTCGGCCGAGGCGGAGCGCATGTTGGTGAGCTTCTTCTCCTTGGTGATGTTCACGTCCATGTCGTCGGAGCGGGAGTTCTCGCCGACGATCATGCCCTCGTACACCTCGGTGCCGGGGTCGACGAAGAGCACACCGCGCTCCTGCAGGTTGGTCATGGCGAAGCCGGTGACCGCACCCGCGCGGTCCGCGACCAGCGAGCCGTTGTTACGGGTGGTGAGCTGGCCGAACCACGGCTCGTGGCCCTCGTGGATCGAGTGGGCGATACCCGTACCGCGGGTGTTGGTCAGGAACTCCGTACGGAAGCCGATGAGGCCGCGGGACGGGACGACGAACTCCATGCGGACCCAGCCGGAGCCGTGGTTGGACATGTTGTCCATGCGGCCCTTGCGGACGCCCATGAGCTGCGTGACCGCGCCCATGTGCTCCTCGGGCACGTCGACCGTCAGGCGCTCGACGGGCTCGTGGATCTTGCCGTCGACCTCCTTGGTGACGACCTGCGGCTTGCCGATGGTGAGCTCGAAGCCCTCACGGCGCATCTGCTCGACCAGGATGGCGAGCGCGAGCTCACCACGGCCCTGGACCTCCCAGGCGTCCGGACGCTCGGTGTCGAGGACGCGGAGCGAGACGTTACCGACGAGCTCGCGGTCCAGACGGTCCTTGACCTGGCGGGCGGTGACCTTGCGGTCCTTCACGGCGGACTTGGCGTCCGCGCCCTTGCCGGTGCCACCGCGGCCGACGAGCGGCGAGGTGTTCGTACCGATGGTCATGGAGATGGCGGGCTGGTCGACCGTGATCAGCGGCAGCGCGATCGGGTTCTCCGGGTCGGCCAGGGTCTCGCCGATCATGATGTCCGGGATACCGGCGACGGCGCAGATGTCACCGGGGCCGGCGACCTCGGCCGGCTTGCGGGTCAGCGCCTCGGTCATCATCAGCTCGGTGATGCGGACGTTGGAGATCGTGCCGTCCCGCTTGATCCACGCGACCGTCTGGCCCTTGCGCAGCTCGCCCTGCTCGACGCGGAGCAGCGCGATGCGGCCGAGGAAGTTGTCGGCGTCCAGGTTGGTGACGTGCGCCTGGAGGGGGGCCTCCTCGTCGTACGACGGGGCCGGGACGTGCTCCAGGATCGTGGAGAAGAACGGCTCCAGGTTCTCGGAGTCCTGCGGGACCGTGCCGTCCGCCGGCTTGGTCAGCGAGGCGATGCCGTCGCGGCCGCAGGCGTAGACGATCGGGAACTCGATCTGGTCCTCGTCCGCGTCCAGGTCGAGGAAGAGGTCGTAGGTCTCGTTGACGACCTCGTCGATCCGGGAGTCCGGGCGGTCCGTCTTGTTGATGCAGAGGATGACGGGCTTGCGCTGCTGGAGGGCCTTGCGCAGCACGAAGCGGGTCTGCGGGAGCGGACCCTCGGAGGCGTCCACGAGGAGGACGACCGCGTCCACCATCGACAGACCGCGCTCGACCTCGCCACCGAAGTCGGCGTGGCCGGGGGTGTCGATGATGTTGATCGTGATCGGGGCCCCGCCGTCCTTGGGGTGATACTTCACCGCCGTGTTCTTGGCGAGGATCGTGATGCCCTTCTCACGCTCCAGGTCGTTCGAGTCCATCATGCGGTCGTCGAGCTGCTGGTGGGCGGCGAAGGCACCGGCCTGCTTGAGCATGGCGTCGACGATGGTCGTCTTGCCATGGTCGACGTGGGCGACGATGGCGACGTTACGGATGTCGTGGCGCGTGGGCATGGGTGCTTGCGCTTCTCTCGGATCGTGGGATGCGGCGTCAGTTCCTCTTACGCCCGCCGGGCGGACGCGCCACGGCTATGTCCTATGGTACGGGGCCGCCGCGCAAGGGGCTTCCCCGCCCGGATTCGAGAGGGTCTACTAGGAGGTTTTGGGATGCCTCTGTGATGCGATGCACTGGGAGCGAAGGAAGCGCTGGGGGCGCTGGGTGGCACTGGGGGCACTGCTGATGCGTGATCGAGCCGGCCGGGTCAAGGGGCCGGACGTGATCCTGCCCGCCGGGATCACCGGCGGGCAAGGAACTTGAGCTGCATCTGAGGTTGTGATCAGAACTTTCGGCTATTTCCCGGTGTTGCGCTCCGCGCCCTTGGTCGATTCGGGCTTCTTGAACCCGATGTCCTGGTAGCGGGGGGCCGCGAAGCCCCAGGCGCCGGCGTTCACCACCTCGGGCTTGGCCGCCACCAGCTGGGGGCGCTGATAGAGGGGAATCGATCCGGCGGCGGCCCAGATCCGGGCGTCGGCCTGGCGGACCAGCTCGCGGGCCTCCTCCTCGTCGAGCGTGGCCACCGCCTGATCGAACAGTTGGTCGATACGGTCGGTGCCGACCCGGGCGTAGTTCTGCTCGACCAGGAGGGAGCCGTCCGAGGCGGGCTCGGGCTTGGCGAAGATCGGCCGGGCGTCGGTCGCGGGGAAGGCGGACGCGGGCCATGAGTAGAGGGCCAGGTCGTAGTCGCCGGAGGCGATGTGGTCCTTGAAGAAGCTCTCGTCGGCGACCTTGGTGATCTCGGTCCGGATGCCGACCTCGTCGAGCATCCGGACGATCCTGTCGCCGACCGTGCGGAGCGACTCCGAGCCGGGGCCGGAGGGGAGGACGAAGCGCAGGCTGAGCGGCTTGCCGTCCTTGCCCAGGGCCTGGGTCTCGGCCGCCGGGACGGCGGGGGCGGGGGCGGGGGCGGCGGTGCCGCGCGGGGCGTAGGCACCGGGGACGCCCTGGTCGGGCCTGGCCGGGTTCTGGCCCTTGGCCTCGGTCGTGGTGCCGGAGGCGGTGCCGGCACCGGTGTCGGTGCCGCTGCCGGTACCGGTGTCGCGGTTCAGAGCGGCGGCCTGGCGCAGCAGCGCTGCGGTCTGCAGGGCCGCGCCGGAGGCCGGGGCGAGGATGTTGGTGCCGTTCTCGGGGCCCGCGGCGCCGATGACGGGCTCGCCGGCCTTGCCGTCCTCGCGGGCGGCGGTGCCTCCCGGCTTGTCGTCGCCGACGACGTAGAGGCCGTCGTTGGAGGCGGCGTCGGCCCCCGGGTCCTTCTCCCCGCCGGGCTTGGCGCCCTGCTTCTCCCCTGCCTTCGCGCTCGGCTTCTCGCTCGGCTTCTCGCCCGGCTTCTTCTCGGCGTCCTTCTTCTCGGCGTCCTTCTTCTCGGCGCCCTCCGCCTCGCTGCCGGCCTTCGTCCCGGCCGGCTTCTTGTTCGCGCCGCCCGGCACCCAGCCCGCGTCCGCGAGCAGCGCCCGCGCCTCCTTGGTGTCCTGGTCGCCGAGCGCGTCGCTGCCGTCCGCGTACGCCGCCTGCCCCGCCAGGGCCAGGTGACTGCCGGGCGGCTCGGCGGGCAGCCCCAGCGGCTTGAGTACGGATTCGGCCAGTTCCCGGCGGTCGAGCGCGCGGGCCACCGCCCTGCGTACCCGCTCGTCGGCGAGCGGGCCGGACTCGCCGTTCAGCGAGAGCTGCGTGTACACGGGCTCCAGCGACTTGCGCACCACGAGCTTCCCGAGCGCCCGCTGCTCGGCCGCGTACCGCTCGATGGCCTGCTGGTTCTTCTTCCGGGCGGTCTGAACGACCTCCGCCCGCTCTTCGTCGGAGCCGTACGCGAGCGCCCAGGACTTCAGGGCCGCCGACGGGGTGATCGCGGCGCCGGGGCCGTGCGCGAGCGCCTGCGAGCCGTTCCGGCCGGCGCGGGCGTCCCGTACCGCGAGCGCGATGCGGTCCGCGGCGGCCCGATCGATTTCGGCCAGATCGAGGTTGCCGGCGGCGAGCGCGGCGATGCGGTCGGCGCGGGGTACGGCCTTCAGGACGAGCTGGTCGAGCTTGGCGGCCTGGCCCCACCAGCGGGGGTTGCGGGCGAGCGTGACGGTGCCGGCCTTGCGGTCGGTCGCCTTCAGCAGGAACGGTCCTGCGGTCGACTTCAGGGTCGTGCGCGCGCCGTCGTTGAAGCTGTTCGGGGACCCCATCACCTCCTTCGGGTAGAGGGGGGTGAAGAGGGACTGCCAGTCGGCGTACGGCTTGGCGAAGGTGACCCGCACCTCCAGGTCGTTCTTGCCGCGCTCGATCTTCTCGATGCGCTCGTACCCGGAGTTGCGTGCGGTCCAGTACGCGGTGTCCCGGCCGCTGAGGGCGCGCCACTGGGCGACGAAGTCGGGGGCGCCGATCTCCCGGCCGTCGCTCCAGACGGCCTGCTGGTTGAGCTTGTAGAGGACGACCTGCTTGGGCTCCGTCTCGACCACCTGGGCGGACTCCAGGTAGTCCGGGTTCCGCTGGGGCCTGCCGCGCTCGTCGAGGGTGTAGAGGGAGGGGAGTACGGCCCCGGTGATGCGCGAGGTGCTGCCGTCGGCGTCGGCCTGGAAGGCGTTGAGCGTGGTGGGCATCGCGTCCACGGCCCAGTTCAGCGTCCCGCCGTCGGCGACCTGGTCGCGCGCCGCGGGCGCGTGGTCCGGGGCGGCGGGCCGGGCCTCGTCGGCCGGGTCGCCGGAGCTGCATCCGGCCAGGACGGAGACGGCGAGCACCGCGCTCGTGAGGGTGGCGACGGAGCGGAGCGTGCGGGAGCGGGGGCTCCTGGAGCATGTCCTCCCGCGAGGGGCGCCGACCTGGGACATGACTTGTACCCCTTCGTCCAGTTTTATGCCATTTGGGGATGATCACACCTATTGCTCATACACTGAAAAGGAAGGATCGGATCCGGCGACGGCGACACGGCGGCACGGCGGCCAAACCCCACCCGTGCGGCCCAATCACCGGGCGGCGCGGCTCTCCGGACGAGTGGAATCCCGTACACATGGCTTCACAAGCGGGATGTGACGCGCGACACTCACAGGCGCGTGTTCGCCACCCGCAATCGCGGAAGTGAGGGCAATCCATGTCCCTTCAGGATGATTTGGCGGCCGTCAAGCGCTGCCTGGAAGACCTGGTCCGTACGGTCGGACAGCTCGAACGCAGCCTCGCGGCGGAGCGGGGCGTCACCTCGCCGCCGCCCAAGGCCCCGGCCGAGAACCTCGTGACGATCCCCGACACCCCGTACGACAGCGGGCTGTGGACGGATACGGACGACGAGGGCCTGGGAGCACGCGACCGGCACGCCCCCTAGGAGACCGACGTTGGCCACAGGAACCGAACCGCCTTCTCTCGGCGCGGGGGTGCATGGTCCGACACGTGCGGCCATCGCCCCCCGCCATCTGCGTACGGACCGCTGGTGGCTGGCGCCCGCGGCCACCGCCGCCGGACTGCTCGCCTTCGTCGTCTACTCGACCTGGCGGGCGTTAGCCAACAGCGACTACTACGCCGCGCCTTACGTCTCGCCGTTCTACTCGCCCTGTCTCGCGGAGAACTGCGTCCCGATGAAGGACGGGCCCAACTGGGAGATCTTCGGCAGCTGGTGGGGCCTCTCCCCCGCCCTGCTGATCCTGGTCTTCCCGCTCGGCTTCCGGCTGACCTGCTACTACTACCGCAAGGCGTACTACCGGGGTTTCTGGGCCTCGCCCCCGGCCTGCGCGGTCGCCGAACCGCACACGACGTACACCGGTGAGACCCGCTTCCCGCTGATCCTGCAGAACATCCACCGGTACTTCTTCTACGCCGCGCTCCCGGTCGCCGCGATCCTCACCTACGACACCGCGCTGACCTTCCGGGACGCCTCCTACGCCTGGGGCCACGCGGGCCTGGGGACCGTGATCTTCCTGGTCAACATCGTGCTGATCTGGGCGTACACGCTCTCCTGCCACTCCTGCCGGCACATCGTCGGCGGGCGGCTCCGGCACTTCTCCCGGCATCCGGTGCGCTACCGCCTGTGGACTCTGGTCGGGAAGCTGAACGCCCGCCACATGCTGCTCGCCTGGGCCTCGTTGATCACGGTCGCGCTCTGCGACCTGTACGTGTACCTGCTCGCCACCGGCACCTTCGACGACCCGAGGATCTTCTGACATGGCCCAAGTCGAACGGCAGCAGTGGGACGTGGTCGTGGTCGGCGCGGGGGGCGCCGGGCTGCGCGCGGCGATCGAGGCGCGCGAGCGCGGCGCCCGTACGGCGGTGATCTGCAAGTCGCTCTTCGGCAAGGCCCACACGGTGATGGCCGAAGGGGGCATTGCCGCGTCCATGGCCAACGTCAACGCCCACGACAACTGGCAGGTCCACTTCCGCGACACCATGCGCGGCGGGAAGTTCCTCAACCAGTGGCGGATGGCCGAGCTGCACGCGCGCGAGGCTCCCGAGCGGGTGTGGGAGCTGGAGGCCTGGGGCGCGCTCTTCGACCGCACGCCGGACGGCCGGATCTCCCAGCGCAACTTCGGCGGTCACGAGTACCCGCGGCTCGCGCACGTCGGCGACCGGACCGGCCTGGAGCTGATCCGCACGCTCCAGCAGAAGACCGTCGCCCTGCAGCAGGAGGACCACCGCGAGACCGGGGACTACGAGGCCCGGCTGAAGGTCTTCCAGGAGTGCACGGTCACCCGGGTCCTCAAGGACGACGGCGGCCGGGTCACCGGGGTGTTCTGCTACGAGCGGGAGACCGGCCGCTTCTTCGTCCTGGAGGCGCCGGCGGTGATCCTGGCGACCGGCGGGATCGGCAAGTCCTTCAAGGTGACCTCCAACTCGTGGGAGTACACCGGCGACGGGCACGCCCTCGCGCTGCTCGCGGGCGCGCCGCTGGTGAACATGGAGTTCGTGCAGTTCCATCCGACCGGGATGGTCTGGCCGCCGTCCGTGAAGGGGATCCTGGTCACCGAATCGGTGCGCGGCGACGGCGGTGTGCTGCGCAACTCCGAGGGCAAGCGGTTCATGTTCGACTACGTCCCCGACGTCTTCAAGGAGAAGTACGCGCAGACGGAGGAGGAGGGCGACCGCTGGTACGAGGATCCGGAGAACAACCGGCGCCCGCCCGAGCTGCTGCCGCGCGACGAGGTGGCGCGGGCCATCAACGCCGAGGTGAAGGCTGGGCGGGGCTCGCCGCACGGCGGGGTGTTCCTGGACGTGTCGACGCGGATGCCCGCCGAGGTGATCAAGCGGCGGCTTCCGTCGATGTACCACCAGTTCAAGGAGCTGGCGGACGTGGACATCACGGCGGAGGCCATGGAGGTCGGGCCGACCTGCCACTACGTGATGGGCGGCGTCGCGGTCGACTCGGACACGGCGGCGACGGTGGGCGTCCCGGGGCTCTACGCGGCCGGTGAGGTCGCGGGCGGCATGCACGGCTCCAACCGGCTGGGCGGCAACTCGCTCTCCGACCTGCTGGTCTTCGGGCGGCGGGCGGGGTGGCACGCGGCCGAGTACGCGACCGGCGTCGGCCGGACGGTGGTGGCGGAGGCGGGGATCGAGGCGGAGGCGGGGATCGAGGCCGCGGCCGCCGAGGCGCTGGCCCCGTTCGGCGCGTCCGGGGAGCCGTCCGCCGAGAACCCGTACACGCTGCACCAGGAGCTCCAGCAGACGATGAACGACCTCGTCGGCATCATCCGGCGGGAGGGCGAGATGGCCGAGGCCCTGGAGCGGATCGCGGAGCTGCGCGAGCGGGCGCGGCGGGCCGGGGTCGAGGGGCACCGGCAGTTCAACCCCGGCTGGCACCTGGCGCTCGACCTGCGCAACATGCTCCTGGTGAGCGAGTGCGTGGCCCGGGCGGCGCTGGCGCGGACCGAGAGCCGCGGCGGGCACACCCGGGAGGACTACCCGTCGATGGACCGGGAGTGGCGGCCGGTGAACCTGCTGTGCCACCTGGTGGACGACGGCGGTCCGGCCGCGGTCGCCCTGGAGCGGACCCGTACGGAACCCATCCGAGCCGACCTGCTCGCCCTCTTCGAGAAGGAGGAGCTGGGCAAGTACCTGGCCGAAGAGGAGCTCTACGAATGAGCAGCTATCAGGCCGCCTTCAAGGTGTGGCGCGGCGATACGGGCGGCGGGGACCTGCGGGATTTCACGGTCGAGGTGAACGACGGCGAGGTCGTGCTCGACATCATCCACCGGTTGCAGGCCACACAGGCACCGGATCTCGCTGTGCGCTGGAACTGCAAGGCAGGCAAGTGCGGTTCGTGCTCCGCCGAGATCAACGGCCGTCCGCGCCTGATGTGCATGACCCGGATGTCGGTCTTCGACCGTACGGAGACCATCACCGTCACGCCCCTGCGGGCCTTCCCCGTGGTGCGCGACCTGGTGACGGACGTGTCCTTCAACTACGCGAAGGCGCGCGAGATCCCGGCCTTCGTGCCGCCGGAGGGGCTCGCTCCGGGCGAGTACCGGATGCGGCAGATGGACGTGGAGCGCTCGCAGGAGTTCCGCAAGTGCATCGAGTGCTTCCTGTGCCAGGACACCTGCCATGTGGTGCGGGACCACGAGGAGAACAAGACGGCGTTCGCCGGGCCCCGCTTCCTGATGCGGGTGGCCGAACTGGACATGCACCCGCTGGACGCCGCCCCGGAGGCGGGCCTCGACCGGAAGCGGACCGCGCAGGACGAGCACGGGCTCGGGTACTGCAACATCACGAAGTGCTGCACCGAGGTGTGCCCGGAGAACATCAAGATCACCGACAACGCGCTGATCCCGCTGAAGGAGCGGGCCGTCGACCGGAAGTACGACCCGCTGGTGTGGCTGGGGAACAAGATCCGCAGGCGGGGAGAGTAGGCCGCGGGTCCCTTGGGTGGGGTGCCTCCTCTGGCCGGGGGTCTCTGGCCGGGTCTCTGGCCGGATCTCTGGCCGGATCTCTGGCGGGGTGCATTCCGCCCCCGGTCAGTGCCAGCCCTCGCGGTAGGCCGCCCAGTCGCCCTCCTTCGCGGCGAAGTCGACGTAGAGCGCGACGCCGAACCGTTCGCGGTCGGGGTCCGTGCGCCCCAGGCCCAGCCGGGTGCCGCGGATCGCCGCCGCGACGGTCTCCGCCGAGTCGTGGTGGCCGAGGTCGTCCTCGTGGAAGAACGGCAGGCCCATGAGGAGGTCGGTGTCCTCCGGCGTGACCTCGAGGGCGAGGCTGGTCTGCTGGGCGACGTAACCGCCGTACAGACTCTCCAGCGGCATCCAGGTGTCGTACGACATGACGGCTATCTGGTCGACGCGGCGGGCGACCTGCCCGAAGAACTCCTGCGACCACCACTTCTCGCTGCCGCTGAGCGCGCCGTTCACCGTGTGGGCGGCCGGCAGCGGGTCGATCTGGTGGGCGGCGACGGAGAGAGGCACCTTGCGGGCCCTCGTCAGCTCGCCCAGGTCGTCGAGCAGGGACAGGTAGTTCCCGTCGTCCGAGAGCAGGGGCTCCAGGTCGAAGTGGACGCCGTCGAAGCCGGCGTCCAGGATCTGCCGGGCCGAGCCCACGACGGCCGCCCGCGAGACCGCGTTCTCCAGCCGCAGCCCCTCAGGTCCCTCGGTGGCCAGGATGTCTCCCAGCCACGCGTGCACCCGTATCCCGGGCATCGTCCGGTGCACGCTCTCGATCAGCCACTTCGCGCGGGGGTAGCGGGCCGCGGGAAGGGTGCCGTCGTGCTCCAGCGGACCGGCGTGGACGTAGAGGTCGCGTATCCCGGTCCCCTTGATCCGGGCGGCGAACGCCGCGAGGTCGGCGTCCTTCTTCCGCCCGTCCACCCAGGCATGGCCCAGCCAGATGGCGTCCTTGCCGCGGCTCTGCGTCCCCTCGCGCAGGTCGCCCGCGTAGTTGATCCGCAGCGCGAGGGCGCTGCCTGCCGGAGGCAGGACCAGAAGCAGGACGAGGCCGAGAACGACCCAGCGTCCCCGCCGCCACCAGCCTCGTACACGTCCGCCCACCGGAGCCCCCCAAGATCGTCGTCGTGGTGTGATCGCCACCTTAGATGTGGCTACCGACAGTGACGTCGGGCCCGGCGAAACGGTTTCCGCCGGGTCGCGAGGGGACAGTACGGGACATAACCTCCCCATGTGACGCGAATAGCCACCCGAGCCCTCCTCGCGGTGCTGGTGGCGGCGTGGTGGCTGGTCGTGCCCGCCGTTCACGACGCCCGTGCCGACGACCCCGTCGTGCTGTCCCGCGAAGGGCAGATCACCGACACGGTGGACGCGCTGGGTGACCGGCGCAGCGCGGTCGTCCGGGCCCTCGACCGGCTCTACGACGACCAGAGGGTCCAGCTCTTCGTCGTCTACGTACGGGACTTCTCCGGCCGGCAGGCCCAGAGCTGGGCCGACGCCACGGCCGACCGCAACGGCCTGGGCGTCAACGACGTCCTGCTCGCGGTGGCCACGCACGACCGGCAGTACGGCTACTCGGCGGACACCGGCTCCCGCTTCACCCAGGCACAGCTCGACGACGTGGCACAGACCGCGATCGAGCCCGCGCTGCGCCGGAACGACTGGGCCGGAGCCGCGATCGGCGCGGCGAACGGCTACGACGCCGTGCTCGCCGGTGAGCCCGTGCCCGCACCCACCATCACCCCCGGCGCCGCCGACCCCGGCACCGCGGCCGACGAGGGAAGCCCCGGGTCGGACCTCATCCTCCCGGTCGTCCTCGTCGGTGTGGCGGGCGCCGTCGCGGCGTACGCCTGGACCAAGCGCCGCCGGCAGAGCCGGCCACCCGTCACGAAGCCGAAGGGCGAACCGGGCCGGGGCGCGCCTGGCCGGGGCACACCGAAGGAGCCGGCGGAGCTCCCGCTGTCCGATCTGGACGGGCAGGCCCGGCACGCTCTGGTCGCCACCGACGACGCCGTCCGTACGAGCCAGGAGGAACTCGGCTTCGCGACCGCCCAGTTCGGCGAGGAGGCGGTGCAGCCGTTCACCGAGGCGGTGGCGTTCGCGAAGGAGGAGCTGACGGCCGCGTTCCGGCTGCGGCAGCAGCTCGACGACGCGTTCCCGGAGGACGACGCGACCCGCCGCTCGATGCTCGACGAGATCCTCGGGCGCTGCGCCGAGGCGAACACCCGGCTGGACGCGGAGTCCGAGGACTTCGACCGCCTGCGGGCCCTGGAGCGCAACGCCCCGCAGGCCCTGACCACCGCCGAGGCCGCGTTCCGCGAACAGACCGGGCGGGTGAGCACGGCGGAGGCGGCGCTGGCCGCGATGCGGGAGCGATACGCCGAGTCGGCGGCCTCCCCCGTCGCGAGCGCCGTCGAACAGGCCAAGGACCGGCTGGTGTTCGCGACGACCCATCTGAACCAGGCCCGGCAGTCCGTCGACACGGGCGACAACGGCGTCGCGGCGGTCCACATCCGCGCGGCCGAGGGCGCCGTCGACCAGGCGTCCCGGCTCGGCGAGGCCGTCGACCGGCGGGCCCAGGAACTCGCGGAGGCCGTGGGCGCTCTGCCCAACGCGCTCACCGAGACCGAGGCCGACCTCGCCGACGCGCACGGCCTGCTGGAGGGGACGCCCGAGGGGGTCTCCACCGCCGACCTGCGGGGCCGTATCGCCCGCGCGGAGTCGGTCGTCGCCGACGTACGGCAGATGGTGGAGGCGGGCCACTACGACCCGATCGACGCGCTGCGCCGGGTCGAGGAGGCCGACGCGGCGCTCGACGAGGCGCTGGAGGGCGCGCGGGAGCGCGAGTCGGGCACGCGGCGCGCCCGCGCGCTCCTCGACCAGGCGATGCTGACCGCCCGTTCCACGATCGGGGCGGCCACCGACTACATCACGACGCATCGCGGGGCCGTCGGAGCGGAGGCCCGTACCCGGCTGGCCGAGGCGCAGCGCCGGCTGGAGAAGGCCACGGACCTCGCGGCCGCCGGGGACCCGCAGGCCGCGCTCGCCGAGGCCCAGCAGGCGGACGCGCTGGCGCGGCGGGCACAGGACCTCGCCGAGCAGGACGTCCGCATGTTCGGGAACCCGAACGGCCTGGGCGGTGTAACAGAGGCAGGAGGAGGCGGCGGCGGGCTCGGCGGTGCGGTGCTCGGCGGCATCATCCTCGGCGGACTGTTCGGCGGAGGTTCCGGAGGAGGCTCCGGAGGCTCCGGCAGAGGCGGAGGGGGTTTCGGTGGTGGAGGTTTCGGGGGTGGAGGTTTCGGCGGCGGGCCCGGCAGCTTCGGCGGCGGCGGCACGCGCGGCCGGCTGGGCGGCGGCGGCCGTTTCTGACCATGTCACGCGCATCGCGTCCAAGGAGAACAAGCATGACCAAGCAGACCGTCCTCGGCCGGGTCGCCCAGCTGGCGAAGGCCAACATCAACGCCCTGCTGGACCAGGCCGAGGACCCGCAGAAGATGCTCGACCAGCTGATCCGCGACTACACCGGCAACATCGCGGAGGCGGAGCAGGCGGTGGCGGCGACCATCGGCAATCTGCGCCTGATGGAGCAGGACCACCAGGAGGACGTGGACGCGGCGAAGGAGTGGGGCGAGAAGGCCCTGGCCGCGAGCAGGAAGGCGGACGGGCTGCGGGCCGGCGGGCAGACGGCGGAGGCGGACCGGTTCGACAACCTGGCGAAGGTGGCGCTGGGACGCCAGCTCCAGTCGGAGAAGGAGGCGAGGACGGCCGAGCCGACGATCGCCGCGCAGACCGAGGTGGTGGAGAAGCTCAAGAGCGGTCTGGAGCAGATGAAGGCCAAGCTGGACGCGCTCGGGGCGAAGCGCGACGAGCTGGTGGCGCGGGCCACGTCCGCCCGGGCGCAGAACCAGATGATGGACGCGGTGAAGAACATCGACGTCCTGGACCCGACGAGCGAGCTGAGCCGGTTCGAGGACAAGGTGCGCCGCGAGGAGGCGAAGGCGATGGGCAAGCAGGAGCTGGCCGCCTCCTCGCTGGACGCCCAGTTCGAGCAGTTGGACGCTCTCGGCGACAGCGCGGAGATCGAGGCGCGGCTCGCGGCGCTCAAGGGCTAGGAGTCGCCCTGCGGCGGGCCCGGGCGGTGTGCGGCCGGGCCCGCGGGATGGTGCGGCACTGGTCAGAACATGCTCAGCAGCTGCTCCACGGTCGGTTCGGCGACGTCGTCGCCGTCCGGCAGGGGCAGTTCGAACCAGACGGTCTTGCCGCGGGGCGTGCGGCGCGAGCCCCAGGCCTCGCTGAGGAGTCCGACCAGCTGCAGTCCGCGGCCGCCCTCGTCGGTGTCCCGGGCCCGGCGGCGCCTCGGCTGGACCAGGCCGGCGTCCCAGACCTCGCAGACCAGGGTGCGGTCGCGCAGCAGCCGCAGCCGGATCTCGCCCTCGCCGTAGCGCAGGGCGTTGGTGACCAGTTCGCTGACGAGCAGTTCGACGGTGTCCACCAGCGGTTCGAGGCCCCAGGCGGTGAGCTGGGCGCGGGCCAGTTCGCGGGCCCGGCCGACCGAGCGGGGTTCCCTGGACAGCCGCCAGTCCCCCACCGCGTCGCCCGGCAGTCCCTGGATACGGGCCATGAGCAGGGCGATGTCGTCCTCGCCGTGCTGGGTGTCGAGGGTGGTCAGGACGCGGTCGCAGACGTCCTCGAGAGGAAGCGCCGCGTCCGTGAGCGCGCTGCGGAAGGCGCACAGCCCCTCGTCGAGAGGATGGTCGCGGGACTCGACGAGTCCGTCGGTGTAGAGGGCGAGCAGCGAGCCCTCGGGCAGTTCGACCTCCACCTCCTCGAAGGGTTCGCCGCCGACACCGAGCGGCATCCCCGGGGGCACGTCGAGCAGCAGGGCCTTCTCGCCTGGTTCGACGAGGACCGGGGGCAGATGGCCGGCGTTGGCGAAGGTGCAGCGCCGGGTGACGGGGTCGTAGACGGCGTAGACGCAGGTGGCGAGGTAGACCTCGGAGAGTTCCGGCCCACGGGCCTTGTGGGCGCGGGCGCTCTGCTGGGCGCCCGCGGGGGCGCCGAGTCCGCGGGCGATCTCGTCGAGGTGGGAGAGGACCTCGGCGGGTTCGAGGTCGAGCTGGGCCAGGGTGCGGACGGCGGTGCGCAGTTCGCCCATGGCCACGGCGGCGCGCAGCCCGCGGCCCATGACGTCCCCGATGACCAGTGCGGTGCGGTGGCCGGGGAGTTCGATGACGTCGAACCAGTCGCCGCCGACCTCGGTGGCGGTGGTGCCGGGGAGGTAGCGGCAGGCGATGTCCAGGCCCGCGGCCTCGGGGTCGCCGGGCGGGAGCAGGCTGCGCTGCAGGATGAGGGCCCGCTCGTGTTCGCGGCGGTAGAGGCGGGCGTTGTCGATGCAGACCGCCGCGCGGGCGGCGAGCTCGACGGCGAGGGCGCGGTCCCGTTCCCCGAAGGACTCGCTGCCCTTGGTACGGGAGAACTGGACGAGGCCGACGACGGTGTCGTGGGCGACCATCGGCACGACGAGGGTGGAGTGGACGAGGCTGCCGTCGCCGCCGGGGACCGTCCTCACCTGTCGGGTGCGCAGCGCTCCGGCGCAGGGCGAGTTGAACGGGTAGCGGTGGACGGACCCGACCTCGACGGGCCCGGGGCCGCAGCAGCCGGCGTCCTCGCCGGTGCCGTCGGCCGGGTCGGGCGTGCGGAGCGGGGTGTCGGAGACGGCGCTGGCGAAGGCGACCCTGCGCAGCTCGGCGCTGCCGGCCCCGTAGCCGACGTCGTGGGAGGTCCCCCACCGTCCGGGCGGGGCCTCGTCTCCGGTCAGCAGGCCCTGGTAGAGGTCGACGGAGGCCAGGTCGCAGAAGCCGGGGACGGCGACGGCGAGCAGTTCGCGGGCGGTGGCCTCCAGGTCGAGGGAGTTGCCGATGCGGGCGCCGGCCTCGTTGAGCAGGGCGAGGTTGCGGCGGGCACTGGCCGCCTCCCGGGCGGCGTTGTGGCGGCGGGTCACGTCGATGCCGAGTCCGGCGACGCCGACGGGGCGGCCGGAGCCACTGTGCACGCGGTAGAGGTTGATCGACCAGTGGCGCCGCTCCCTGGTGCCGGGAGGGGCTCCGACGATCTGCAGCTCGGTGACGGACTCGCCCGTCTCCAGGACGCGCTGGAGGGCGGCGGTCATCCGCTCGGCCTCGGGGCGCGTGAGGTAGTCGTGGACGGTACGGCCCCGGTGGTCGTCGGCAGATCCGCCGAAGACGGCGGCGAAGCGCTGATTGGCCCGCTTGACGGTGAGGTCGGTGCCGAAGAGGAGAAAGCCGAAGGGGGATTGGCCGAAAATAGCCTGCGAGGCGGCGAGGTCGGTCTCGATGTGCCGCAGGGCGCGGACGTCGACGACGATGCACAGCGCGGCCCGCTCCCCCGCCGGGGTCTGGCTCGGCATGACGTACATCTCGGCGATTCCCTCGCGGCGGTCCTGCCCGGGAATGCGGAAGGGGACGAGGCCCGTCCACTCCTTGCCGTCGAGGATCTGCGCGACCCGGCGACGGCCACGCTCCCGCAGGTCGGCGGGCATGAAGGCCTCGACCGGATCCTTGCCCATCGCCTGTTCGGCGGGCACGCCGAAGAGCTCGACGGCCCGTCGGCTCCACTGGTCGACGAGCCCGTCGGGCCCTATCGAGAAAGAGGCGACTCGAATGTAGTCATAGATCGAGCCAGGCGGGCTGCTCTGCCACACGACGCCGCTCGCCGTCTCAGGTATCTCGCTCACGCGACCGTCCCCTCCAGCTCACCGCACCGGACCGGCCATGCCCGCAGTATTCAGCACTACGGCCCCCGACGGCACGACGTTCACGATCACAGGCTGGTCTCGTTCATTTCCGGCCGAGCCCCCGTTGATCGTCCCTACCCCTCTTTACTCACCCGGCAGGGCCAGCTCGAACCACACCGTCTTGCCCGTCCTGCCCTTGCGTGTACCCCAGCGGCGAGCAGAACAGGCCACGAGCTGGAGTCCGCGACCGCCTTCGTCATCGGGGCCGGCGGCGCGTTCGGTGGGCGGATCCGGAAGCGGATCGGAGACTTCCACGAGAAGGGCGGGGAGGTGGGCGGTGTCGCCCCCGTCCGGCTGGAGGTGCACCAGCCGGACGCCGATGGGGCCGGAGGCGTAGCGCAGGGAATTGGTCACCAGCTCGCTCACCAGCAGGACCGTGACATCACCGACCGCTGTGTCGATCCGCCAGGCACGGAGCGTGTCGCGCACCGCGTGACGCGCCGTACGTACGGCATTGGCCTCCGCCGGGAAGTTCCACTCGGCGCAGTCGCCTTCGGTGTCGATCACGCCCGATCACTTCCCCAGCCCATCACCAGAAGGAAGGCCCACGTCCTATTTCGGGGGGTTAGTCAGCACATACCCGATATTCAGGGCGGGATATCGCGGGGAGTGGACCAGCGGGCGCACGGTGGCACGAACGGCGTAGAGCGTCAGCCGCGCACTCCGTCCGCGGGGACGGCCGGCAGCCGCCGCGCGGCCTCGGCGACGGCGGGCCGGTCCTGGTCGAGCCAGTCGACGGAGTCCAGCTCCCGGCGGGCCAGCCAGCGCAGCTCGTCGTGGTCCTGCAGCGGGCGCGGTTCGCCGGAGAGCAGCCGGGCGGTCCACACCTGGAGTACGTAGCCGGGCTTCAGCGGCCACTCCCCGGGGATGCGCTCACCCGGCTCCGTCTCCACGCCGAGCTCCTCGCGCAACTCCCGAACCAGGGCCTCCTGGGCACTCTCGCCCGGCTCCTGCTTGCCGCCGGGCAACTCCCAGCGCCCCGCCAGCTCGGCGGGGGCGCTGCGGCGCGCGGCCAGCAGACGCCCCCGGTCGTACACGGCTCCGGCGACCACGACCACGCGGTCGCCCACGCGGTCGCTCGCACTGCGATCTGTCATGGCCGGAGAGTACCCGCGGTGGTCAGATCGCGGGCTGGCCGATGCGCTCCACCCAGTAGAGCTGCTTGTGTCCGCGGTCGTCGAGGCTGTCGGCCACCTTCTGCGCCTCGTCCTCTGTCGCGTACCGCCCGACGCGATAGCGGTTGCCGTTGTCGTCCTGGCGTATGACCAGCCAGGGAAGGACAGGGCCACTGTCGGTCATCGGGCTTCTCCCTCCGCCGGTCCGGACGTCTCTAAGGATCTCCCTGAAATGGCAATCCGCATATGCCCGACCTTACGCCTGACCTTTACACAGCGGATACGGGTTTTCACAAAGAGGTACGGATCCGGCCGGGAACCGACGAAGGGAGGCCGAAGATCAGGCCTTGGGGGCCGTCTCGGGGGCCCTCCTGGGGACGGTCGGCACCGGCATCAGGACCGGACCGGCCGCCGCCGGGTCCTTGCGGCAGACGTCGCCGCACTCGGCGTCCAGGGAGCAGCACAGCGAGCAGATCGGCCCGGACTGGACCGGGCAGTCGGCGATGTCCGGCAGCTCGTACGCCGTCTCGCAGACCGCGCAGACATGAGTCGCCGTCACCTCCGCGACCTCGACGTCGGGGCCGTTCACCGGGTTGGGGCGGGCCAGGTAGTACCTGCCCTTGGTCGCCCAGGCGATCAGCGGGCAGAGGACCAGCGCGAGACCGGCGGCGATGAACGTCGAGAACGCCTCCGCGTACGTACCGAAGAGACCGAAGAAGGCGAGGATCGAGACGGTCGAGGCGATCACCATGGCGCCGAAGCCGGCCGGGTTCACGGCGTAGAGGTAGGCGCGCTTGAACTCGATGTACGGCGGGCTCCAGCCGGCCCGCTTGTTGATGACGAGGTCGGCGGCGACGGCGGCGATCCAGGCGATGCCGACGTTGGAGTAGAAGCCGAGCAGCTTGCCCAGCGCCGCGAACATGTTCATCTCCATCAGCGTCAGCGCGATGGCGAGGTTGAGGAAGATGTACCAGACCCGGCCGGGGTGCTTGTGCGTGATGCGGGAGAAGAAGTTCGACCAGGACAGCGAGCCGCTGTAGGCGTTGGTCACGTTGATCTTGATCTGCGAGACGATGACGAAGACCGCCGCCGCGGGCAGGGCGAAGGAGCCGAGCCAGGGCTTGAGCGCCTCGATCTGCGGGGCGATCGGCTCCAGGGCGTGGGTCTTGCCGACGGCCTCCAGGGCGACGAAGGCCAGGAACGCGCCACCGAGCTGCTTGGCCGCGCCGATGATCACCCAGCCGGGGCCGGCGGCGAGCACGGCGAGGTTCCAGCGGCGCTTGTTGGCCTCGGTCTTGGCCGGCATGAACCGCAGGTAGTCGGCCTGCTCGCCGATCTGGGCGATGAGGGAGAGGGCGACGCCCGTGCCGAGGCCGAAGCCGATCCAGGAGAAGCCCGCCCCGGCCCCTTCCGTACCGCCGAAGGAGCCGAAGGCGCCCCAGGCGTCCGGGGCCTCGAAGGCGAGCACGACGAAGGGCAGCACCATGCCGATGATCCAGATCGGCTGGGTCCATGCCTGCACCTTCGCGAGCGCGCCCATGCCCCGGAAGACGATCGGGATCACGATCAGGGTCGTGACCAGGTAGCCGATCTCGACCGGCAGCCCGACGGCCTGATGCATGGCCTGGGCCATGATCGAGCCCTCGAGCGCGAAGAAGATGAAGGTGAAGGAGGCGTAGATGAGGGAGGTGAGGGTGGAGCCGAAGTAGCCGAAGCCGGCGCCGCGGGTGACCAGGTCCATATCGAGGCCGTACTTCGCGCAGGCCCGGGCGATGGGGATGCCGGTGAGGAAGATGATCACCGCGGCGGTGAGGATCGAGGCGAGGCCGCTGGTGAAGCCGTAGGTGAAGACGATCGAGGCGCCGATGGCGAAGTCGGCGAGATACGCGATGCCGCCGAGAGCGGTGCCCGCCACCATGGAGGGCGACCAGCGCCGGAAGGAGTGCGGCGCATAGCGCAGCGAGTAGTCCTCGCGGCTCTCGTCGGCGGCCAGTTTGGCGTAGCTGCGGCGGGGAGGCGGGGCGGCCGCCGGGGACTCGGCGGTGGTGACCGTTTCCGTCATGAGGGCTCCTGTCGTCCGACCGGTTGCGGGTACGGACGTGGAAGGTAGGAGCCGGGCATGACAATCTGTCGCAGCGCGCGATTGCCTGAGGGTTACGACAGTTGACGCCCCGTAAACTCCGGGAAACGGCGCCTTCGCGCCCCGGGCTTCACCCCACGGGGCTTCACACCCCGGGCTTCACCCCACAGGCTTCACCCCACAGGCTTCACCGCACCGGCAGGTGGTAGGCGATCCGGTATCGGTCGGCCGGGACGACGACGTCGGCCGTCTCCACCGCACGCCCCGACGCGTAGTACGTCCGCTCGACCACCATCACCACATGGCCGGGCACACCGCCCAGCGCGAGAAGCTCCTCAGCGAGCCCCGGGCGGGCGCCGACCTCCTCCACCACGTTGTCGACCACCACATCGATCGCCGCCATCCGCTCGACGACCCCGCAGCCTCCCAACGGACCTTCCTCGGGGAGCATCACGGGCGTCCGGCCGGTGACCGCGAGCGGCTCCCAGGAGGTGGAGAGCATCATCGGCTCGCCCCCGTCCCGGTACACGTACCGCGTGCGCATCACCCGCTCCCCCGGCTCGATGCCGAGCCGCTCGGCCACGGTGGCGCTCGCCTGCTCCTGCTCGCTGCTGGATTCCCAGGTGCCGCGCGCGCCCTCGGCCGCCTGCTCCTGCCGGAAGGGGTTGGCGCCGGACGGCGGCCGGTACCCGGAGCGGGCGATCCGGCGCGGCACCGGCCTCTCCCGTACGTACGTCCCCGAGCCCGAGCGGCCCTCGACGAGCCCCTCGGCCATCAGCACCTTGCGGGCCTCCAGCGCCACAGTGTCCGAGACCCCGTACTCCTCGCGGATGCGCGCCTGCGAAGGAAGCCGGGTATGCGGCGGAAGCGAGCCGTTGGCGATCTTCTCCCGGAGATCGCTCGCCACACGCAGATAGGCGGGCTGCTCACCGAACGTCACTGGACACTCCCCTCAGGTTGACGGACAGCTACAGAGTGACAACCCTCGGTGTCCAGCCGCAAGCATGGGCCAAAGTTTCACCCGAAGTGATGACTTACCTTTACGCCTGCGCTTACCGCAGGTATAGCCGCCGAAAGTCATCGATGACGCACCGAAGCCTTGACCCCAATGGTCCAGACCAATACGTTCCTGTGAGCACAGCTCCCTTCCGGCACACGCACAGGAACGAGCCTCATGCGTCGTAGAACCCTTTCCCGGCTGACGATCGCCGCCGTCTCCCTCGGTCTGCTCGCCACGCTCGCGCCGGCGGCCGGCGCGAGCGCCCCCGACCACCACCCCACCCCGGCGAAACCCGCGCTCAAGCGGGTCGGCTACTTCACCCAATGGGGCGTCTACGGACGGAACTTCCAGGTCAAGGACCTGGAGACAAGTGGCACGGCGGCCAAGCTGACCCACATCAACTACGCCTTCGGCAACGTGAGTCCGGACGGAAAGTGCTTCACGGGCAACGTGCCCGGCGAGGCCGACGCCTGGGCCGACTACGTACGCCCGCTCGACGCGGCGGGCTCCGTGGACGGCGTCGCCGACACCGCCGACCAGCCGCTCGCCGGCAACTTCAACCAACTGCGCGAGCTCAAGGCCAAACACCCCGGCCTCAAGGTGCTGATCTCGCTGGGCGGTTGGAGCTGGTCGACCCACTTCTCCGACGCGGCCCGCACCCCCGCCTCCCGCAAGGCCTTCGTCGCCTCCTGCATCGACCTCTACATCAAGGGCAACCTGCCCGCCGACGGCGCCCGTGGCGGCGCGGGAGCCGCCGCGGGTCTCTTCGACGGCATCGACCTCGACTGGGAGTGGCCGGCCTCGGCGGGCGACACCGACACGGTGTTCCGCCCCGAGGACAAGCAGAACTTCACCGCGCTCGTACGGGAGTTCCGCACCCAGCTCGACGCGTACGCCAGGTCGACGAAGAAGCGCGGGCACTACGAACTGACCGCGTTCGTCCCCACCGCCCCCGCCAAGATCGACGCGGGCTTCGAAGTCCCCCGGATCATGCGGGATCTCGACTTCGTGAACCTCCAGGGATACGACTTCCACGGCTCCTGGGAGTCCACCACCGCCCAGCAGTCCGCGCTCTTCGCGAAGGACGACTTCAGCGTCGACCAGACCGTGAACGACTGGCTGCGCCGCGGCGCGCCCGCCCACAAGCTCGTCGTGGGCATGCCGTTCTACGGCCAGGGCTGGACGGGCGTCACGGGCGGCGGCGACGGCCTCGGCCGGCCGGCGACCGGCCCCGCCCCGGCGACCTGGGCGAACGGCTACGAGGACTACAAGGCGCTCAAGAAGCTCGCGGACTCGGGGACGTACACCGTGCACCGCGACCGGAGGAACGGCCACGCCTGGCTGTTCGACGGGACGACCCTGTGGACGTACGACGACCCGCAGGTGCTGCGCACCAAGTCGGCGTACGTGCGCGCGCGGGGGCTCGGCGGCGCGATGTTCTGGTCGCTTGACGGGGACACCCCCGACGGCGAGCTGATCACGGCGGTCGACCGGGGGCTCGGGCGCCGCTAGACCGCGGGCCGGCCCGCCACCGACGGTGGGCCGCGGGGCGGCGGCTGGTCACGGGCCGCCGGCACCCGGCACACCGCTCCGGCCCGCACACGACGGGGCCGGGTCTCCTGAAGAAGGAGACCCGGCCCCGTCGGCCGTTCGCCACTCGCCGCTCGCCGCTCGCCGCTCGACGTGCGCCGTGCGCCGCTCGCCGCTCGCTGTGCGAGACGCGTCAGACCGTCTTGGCGCTCTCCTCGCCGCCGGCCAGCCCGAGGGCCGTACGCGCGTCGCCGCCGAGGGGCGAGGGCAGGGAGTCGTACGCGGTGTCGTACCGCTCCCAGAAGGCGTCCTCGTCCGCCGCCAGGGCCAGCTTGTCCCACGCCCCTGCGGACGCCTCCAACTCCTTGACGAGGCCGGCGACCTGAGTGGCGGAAGCCCCCGGCCACTGGTGCGTCTTCAGGTCCCTGGCCGCGCGGACGACAGCGGTGTGGACCTCCCGAGCCCAGGCGGTGTTCACCGCGAGGTCGACGTCCGCGTCCTCTTCCGGCTCGATCGTCAGGGCCGTGTCGATGGGGTTCACGGACCGCAGGAAGTGGAACTGATGGGCGTCGAGGGTGGTCGCGTCACTGCGCAGCGAGCCCTTGAGGGGATCGCCCCCGTCGACGATGAACGAGCAGGTGACGGTGCGGTCGCCGGCCCGCCAACTTGCCCTGCTGGGGTAGTAGTAGAAGTCGTAGACGTCGTCGGGGAACGCCCAGGTGTCCATCGCGTACGCCGCGCCGATCGTCTCGCAGCGCCCCGTCGCGAGGTCGTCGATCGCCTTGTCGCCGGGCCACTTGGTGAAGCCTTTGAGCGAGAAACCGCCGGTGACCTCGCCCTCGTGCGGCTGTGCGCAGTCGACGACCTCGACGTCCGAGGTGTACGCCTCCACGTCGCCGTCGACGTTGTAGCACTGGCCCGTACGCAGCGAGAAGGCGGAATCCGCGCGCGACGCCTCGTCCATGCCCTCCTTGAAGCCCTTCCACGCCTCACCGAAGCCGCCGGTGACCAGCCCGAGGACCAGCAGGAGGCAGCTGATGGAGGACAGGACGATGCCCGCGATCGCGAGTCCCTTGCCCGTCTGGTTCTTCTTCTTGATCTGCGGAAGGGCGATCAGGCCGAAGATCAGGCCGAGGGGCGGCAGGCAGCAGACGACGCCGGAGACGAGGGAGGCGATGGCCAGACCGTTGGTGCCGGGCGGCGGGGTCCCGTAGGGGCCGGGAACGGCGCCGGGTCCGTAGGGCCCGTACGGCGCGTAGGGACCGAGTGCGCCGCCGACCGGGGCTCCGTACGGGTTCGACGGCTCAGGCGCGGGCCAGCCCTGCTGCGGCGGCTGAGGATCCTGGGGCGGCTGCGAGGGCTCCACGAGTACGGTGCTCCTGTTGGGGGCGGCTGATGCGAACATGCGAACGGGCGCGCGCATCGTACGTGGTCCGGGAGCGGGGACGGTACGCGGGTGACATCTGCGACGATCCGGGCGACGTCTTCGAAGGGGATTCGAAGGGATTCGAAGGGGATGCGAAAAGGGGAGGGGAAGCGCTGATGGTCCTGAGCGGACTCGCGCTCAATCCGGCGGCACCCGCTGACGTACTCCTGAGGCTCCTCGACTCCGAGGACGGGGCCGTGATCTCCGCTCTGTGCCGGCAACGACGTGCGTTCCCGGACGAGGTGGTGGAAGCGATCCTCGCCCATCCGGAGCCCCGTGTGCGGCGCGCCCTCGCCCGCAACCCGCACATGGCGGGGGACGTGCGCGGGCGGCTTGTCGACGACGAGAACTGGCTCGTGCGGGCCACGCTGGCCGACGGACCGGGGTGGGACACATGGCCCCGGTATCTGCCGGACTGGGTGATCGACCGGATGTTCACGACGTACGAGAACGACGACCTGCAGTCACTCTTCTCCTCCGGCCAGATCCCGCCCCGGGTCTACTCCGCGCTCGCCACGCACCCCATGGCGTCCGTCAGGCGGACCGGAACGCAGATGTGGTCCGGGTTGTCCGAGGAGCGGCGCGCCGCCCTGCTCGCCGACCCGCACCCCGACGTCCGCGCCTCCGCCGAGCGGAGGGCGGCGGAGGACGACGCGGAGGAGATGGAACGGCAGTTGCGGGCGCTGCCCGGGGCCTGTTCGCACGCCCACACCCACATCCTCGTCAACTGCCGGCTCTCCCGGGCGGTCGTCGACGAGCTCCTCCAGGAGCGCCTGGACGACGACCTGTGGTGCCTCGCGCACAACTACAGCACCCCACCGGACGTCGTGGCGCACGTAGCCCGGGTCGCCGACGCCAAGACGCGCCGTGAGGTCGCGGGGCGGGCGGACCTCCCCCGCGACCTGGTGGACCTCCTCGCGCGCGACGCGGACCCCGCCGTCCGTACCACCGTCTCCGTACGCCCCGAGCTCACGGAGGCCGAGCGGGCCTCCATCGACTACGTCGTCGAGCCGGATGAGATCGTCCGGCTGGGCGCGGATCCCTACCGGGCACCCCTCTCCTACGCCCGGTCGGCCCATCCCCTGCTGCGCCGTCGCGTCGCGCACAACCCGGAGCTGCCCGAGGAGATCGTCGAACTCCTCGCCGCCGACGACGACCTGGGGGTACGTGTCCTCCTCGCGCAGTACCACCCGGATGCGCCCCCGGAGCTGCTCCTGCGCTGCTACCTGGAGTACGAGGGGGCGAACCGCGACCGGCTCCTCGGGCTGCCGCAGTTCCCGGTCGGCGGGCTCGGCGCCCGCTTCGGGACCGCCGAGGACCCCGCCGTACGCCTGCTGGCCACGCTCGATCCGGGGCTCGACCCCGGGCTCGCCGAGGCGCTCACCCGGGATACGGACGCACGCGTGCGTGCCGGGGCTGCCCGCAACCCCGCCCTCCCTCAAGAACGGCTTCTTCAACTCCTTGAAGATGACGAGCTGTCCAAGGAGGCGGCCGCCAACCCGGCTCTGCCGGTCGAGGCGATGCGCGCCCTGCTCGCCGGGTGACAGAGAGCGCTCGACGAAGGGGGCGGCCGCCCGTCGGCGACCGCCCCCTCACTCACGTACCGCTGTTCAGAACTGGAGCGCCCAGGAGTCGATCTTCCCGGTGTCCCAGCTCGCGTTGTCCGTCACCCGCAGCTTCCACGTGCCGTTCGCGACCTCGGAGGAGGCGTTGACCGTGTAGGTGGTGTTGATGTTGTCGGAGCTGCCGCCGGTGCCGAAGCCCTTCAGCGTGTACGCCGTACCGTCGGGAGCGATGAGCTGCACCTGCAGGTCACCGATGTACGTGTGAACGATGTTCACAGGCACCTGCAGCGCGGAGGGCGCGTTGCCCGCGACGCCGCTGACGGTGACCGGGGACTCGACCGTCGAGTGGTCGGCGATGGCGTAGTCCGCGGTGTTCTCGAACTTCGGGCCGGGCGGCGGGGTCGTGCCGCCCCCACCGACGAACAGCAGCCTGTTCGGCGAGCCGGTACCCGGGTTGGTCACCACGCCCGTCGTGGCGGCGTTGGTCAGCGCCGTCGACACCTGCGCCGGGGTGGACGTCGGGTTGTCCCCGAGGTAGACCGCCGCCGCGCCCGCGACGTGCGGGGTCGCCATCGACGTACCGGAGATGGTGTTGGTGGCGGTGTCGCTGCTGTTCCAGGCCGAGGTGATGGAGGAGCCCGGGGCGAAGATGTCGAGCACGCTGCCGTAGTTGGAGAAGCTGGAGCGGGCGTCGCTGCTGGTCGTGGAGCCGACCGTGATGGCCTCGGAGACCCGCGCGGGCGAGTAGTTGGAGGCGTTGGAGTTGTCGTTGCCCGCCGCCACGGCGTAGGTGACGCCCGAGGCGATCGAGTTGCGCACGGCCGTGTCGAGGGCCGAGTCGACGCCACCGCCGAGGCTCATGTTGGCGACGGCCGGCTTGACGGCGTTCCGCGTCACCCAGTCGATGCCGGCGACGACCTGCGCGGTCGTGCCGGAGCCCTGGTTGTTGAGCACGCGGACGCCGACGATCTTGGCCTTCTTGGCGACACCGTAGGAGGAACCGGCGACGGTGCCCGCGACGTGTGTGCCGTGGCCGTGGCCGTCCTGGGCGACGTTGTCGTTGTCGATGGCGTCGTAGCCGTTGAAGGCGCGGCCGCCGAAGTCGCTGTGGCTGATGCGGACACCGGTGTCGATGATGTACGCCGTGACGCCCTGGCCCGCGGTGTCCGGGTAGCTGTAGCTCTGGTTCAGCGGGAGGGCCTTCTGGTCGATCCGGTCCAGGCCCCAGGACGGCGGGGAGGGCTGCGTGCCGCTGACCGTGAAGACGCGGTTCTGCACGACGGACTCGACCGCTGGGTCGGCGGCGAGCTGCTTCGCCTGCGTCTCCGAGAGCTCGACGTTGTAGCCGTTGAGCGCGGAGGTGTACGTCTTCTTGATCGTCGCGCCGTGCTTGGCCGCGACCGCCCGGCCCTTGGAGGTCTCCGCCGGGGCGGACTCCTTCAGGGTGACGATGTAGCTGCCCGCGATCGTCCCGGGTGCCCCGGCGTTCTGGATGACGCCTTCCGGGGCGGCCTCGGCCGCGGTGGCCGGGAGAGCGGAGGCGGTGCCGAGAGCGAGGGCGGCGACGGCTATGGCGCTGGCGGCGACGAGTCTGCGCCGCGAGTCACGCATCACTGACATGTGAGGGATCCTCCTCATAGGTGGTGCGTTGCTGTGGGGGAACGGCAGGGACATGTCAAAACGACGCGAGGTGTCCACACCGTTTCGAACGTCCGGCTGCCGAGCGAAAGATTGACGGATCCATAGGAATCACACAAGGCCTCCGAGCGTCCGTTAACACGTGCGCGACACCGCTGCCATGCTGACGACCATGACCGCCTACGTCTGCCCGCGATGCCGGGTCCACGCCCCCGCCGACGCCCTCACCTGGTGTTGTCCGCAGTGCCGAGGCCCCTGGGATCTGGAGTTCGCCGGCGCACCCGTGTCACTCGAGTCCCTTGCGTCACGCGTGAATTCATTGTGGCGTTACGAGGAAGTGCTGCCGCTGGCGACCGAGACCCCGCAGGTGACCCTCGGCGAGGGCCGCACGCCCCTGGTCCCGCTCACCGATACGGTTTCGGCCAAACTCGACTTCCTCATGCCGACGTTGTCCTTCAAGGACCGCGGCGCGGTCATGCTCGCCGAGCTCGCCCGCCGGCTGGCCCCACGCCGCGTCCTCGCCGACAGCAGCGGCAACGCGGGCACGGCGATCGCCGCCTACTGCGCGCGGGCCGGCCTCGACTGCACCGTCTTCGTACCGGAGGCCACCTCCCCGAAGAAGCTGGAGCAGATCCGGGCGCACGGCGCGCTGCTGAACCTCGTCCCGGGCGACCGTGAGGCCACCGCGCGTGCGGCGCGCGCGGCCGCCGACGAGCCCGGCACGTTCTACGCCTCGCATGTCTACAACCCGCACTTCCTGCACGGCACCAAGACGTACGTGTACGAGCTCTGGGAGGACCTCGGCGGCGTGCTCCCGGACACGCTCGTGGTCCCCGTCGGCAACGGCACCCTGCTCCTGGGCGCCGCCCTGGCCATCGAGGAGCTGTACGGCCACGGGCTCGTCGACACGCGCCCCGCCCTGGTCGCCGTACAGGCCGAGGCGGTGTCCCCACTGGCCGAGGCGTTCCACGCGGGCGCCGACGCCCTCCTCGCGCCCGCACCCGTACACCCCACCCTCGCCGAGGGCATCGCGATCCCGAACCCGCCCCGCGCCGCCCAGATCCTGCGGGCGGTACGGGCGACGGGCGGAACCTTCCTGACTGTGACGGAGGATCAGCTCCACGCCGCCCAGGTGGACCTGGCACGACGGGGGCTCTTCGTCGAGTCGACGGGCGTGGCCTGCTGGGCGGCGGTGCGCGCCACACCACAACGGCCGGGACTGACGGTGGTCCCGCTGTGCGGGGCGGGGGCGAAGACGGGCCTGAGCAGCGGGCGGGAGTGAGCCGCGGCCGCGCACCTCCGCACCTTCGCACCTTCGCACCTTCGCACCTTCATGCACATGATCGAGCTGGCCGGTTCGTGTCGGCAACCTCCCCTTCCTGACCAGGTACGGTCAAAAACACCACGTACGAGGGGATGAAAGTGCTGACGGTGACAACCAATCGGACGCCGCAGGACCTTGCGGCCGAACTGGCGAACATGCGGGCCGTCGACGACTGGCCGTCGGTGTGGTCGGGACCGCCGCAGGGCGGGTCCGGGGAGTTCAACGAGTGGTGCGGGCGGTACGGCTGGGAGCCGCTGACCTTCGACCGGCAGTTGCACGTGCGGACGCCGGGTGGGGGACGCTGGACGTTCTACGACCGGATGGGCGGAATGTGGAGCCCGCTGGTGACCTTGAGGCACTACACCTGGCAGCTGCGAGCTGACACCGCCGCGGAGAACGGTGCGGTTTTCGACACCGTGAACGAAACGTGGCCGGCATTCCTCAAGGCCGCCGAGGGCGTGCTCGGTGCGCCCACGTGGACCGGCCCCTGGGATGCCGCCGACTTCCCCGAGCCCCCTCACCCCCGGTGCTGGAACGACCGCGAGGAGCGGGCGCTCAACCGCGAGCCCTACCGATTCGCCTACTGGGCACCTGAAAGTGGCGTTCCAGGACAGCCGTACATGGTGCTGGACCAGACGGTCACGTTCGGCACCTGGACCACCGACATGCCGGGCGGCTCGGCCATCTCACTCGAGGTGCATCCGCCCGCTGAGTTCCTGGAGAGCGGCCTGTGACGGAGATAGCTCCGCCGACACAAGCCGAGATCGACCGTGCCATGGTCCTTGAGGACAGGGATGGGCAGGCGGCGGGAGGGCCCGGAGGGAGCACTACGTGAAGTGGGGCACCGGTTCCTGGCCCAGGCATGCGGTGACAGCCGTGGGTACCAGGTGCTGAAGGAGCTAACCGCGCCGGCTGCGGAGACCGAGCAGCCCGAGATCATGCAGCCCGAGGTCAAACAGCCGCGAGGCCGCCCCCAAGTCCACGGACATCGAGCGGTAACCAACAAACTCCCCACAAAGGGGCGTACGAGAGCACGACCCCCGAAGACGGGCCGGAGACCGGCGAGGAAGTAGAGCTCTACTTCACGGACGTCTTCGCCCCTTCGTGCTGGGGATCTTCATTTTCTGGCGAGGTACGGTCGAACACACCACGTACGAGGGAGATGAAGATGCTGACGGAGACCACCGGTCGGACGCCGCAGGACCTTGCCGCCGAACTGGCGAACATGCGGGCCGTCGACGACTGGCCGTCGGTGTGGTCGGGACCGCCGCAGGGCGGGTCCGGGGAGTTCGACGAGTGGTGCGGGCGGTACGGCTGGGAGCCGCAGACGTTCGACCGGCAGTTGGAAGTGCTGACACCTAGCGGCGGTCACTGGACGTTCTACGACCGCTTGGGCGGCGAGTGGAGCCCTGTGGAGAGCCTGACGCACTACGCGTGGCAGGTGAGGGCTGACTCCCCGGCCGAGAACAGTGCGGTCCTCGCGACCGCCGCCGAGATCTGGCCGACGCATCTGGAGGCGGCTGCGAGCGTCCTGGGCGCGCCCACGTGGAGCGGTTCCTGGGACGCCGCCGACTTTCCGGAGCCGCCCCATCCGTCGTACTGGCAGGGACGCGAAGCGCGTATGCGGAGCCGCCGCCCGTACGAGTTCGCGTATTGGGCTCCGGGCGGAGACGTTCCCGGGCAGCCGTACATCGTGCTGAGCCAGTCGGTGACGTTCCCGACCTGGACCTCCACCATGGCGGGCGGGTCGGCGATCGCTCTTGATGTGTACGCGCCCGGCGAGTTCCGGGAAGCTCGCCGATGACGGGTGTGGCGCCGCCCACTCCGGCCGAGCTCGCGCGTGCCGTGGCGCTTGAGGAAGCGTACGAGGCAGCGAAGCCGCGCACACCGGACCAGGTGGAGGAAGTGACGGCCCGAATATGGGGGGACTGGGAAGCGGCATACCCGGACGAGCAGACCAGGCCACCTCTGCTGTCGTTCATCAGGGAGGTCGCCGCCACTCGACCGGTCACCATCGAGGGCCGGGGTGACGTCCGCGCGTTCTGGTCCTTTCGGTCCCAGCCGGAAGGCGCGACGCAGGAAGTGGGGCACAGGTTCGTCGCGCAGGCATGTGGTGAGTCCCGGCAGTACCAGGTGCTGGAGGACACAGAAGCAGGCCGACAGCTTGACTCCTACCACTTGTGGCAGCCCGAAGTGCAGAAGGCGCTGGCCCGAGACCTCGGCGTGGACATTGCGGAGATGAAGGAATTCGCTCCGGAGGTCTGGAAGACGGCCTCGCTGCACTATGCCAAAGAGGCCACGGGGCCGGTCGTTGCCTTCGCCGCCGATATCGGCCAGGGCTCCGTCCTCGGTGCAACCGAGATGCCGGAGCTTCTCAAGCACAAGAACGTCGGCAAGGAAGGAGTGAGGTTCGCACTCCCCTTTCCCCGTCATGAGCATCTTCCTGCGGAAGTCGATGGGTTGATGTCGGACGAGGCCGTGCGGTGCCAGATGCGGATGGAGGACTACGACCCAAAGAAGTCGTCGCCGAAAGAGTTCGCCGAGAAGCTCGCCGCCATCGACGTCCCCGAGCGGCAGAAGGCGGCCCTCGAAGCCGTGGTCGCGAGACTGTCGACAGCCAAGAGCTACGAGGAGCTGACCGCACCGTCGGCGGAGACCGAGCAGCCCGAGCTCAAGGAACCGGCGCTCACGCAACCCGAGCTGAAACAGCCCGAGCTCATGGAGCCGACACTCACGGAGCCCGAGGCGAAGGTGCCGGCGCCCGCTCAAACCGTGCCCAAGCAGCCCGAGGTCAAGCAGCCCGAGGTCAAACAGCCCACACCGGCCAACGCGTTCATGCCCGGTGTGACCATGCCCCGCGCCATCACCGTCCCGGCCCGCCGCACCGCGAGCGCCAGCACCCACGGCGTGATCAACCCGACGATCGAGGCCGCCCCCAAGTCCACGGACATCGAGCGGTAACCGACAGCCTCCCCACGAAAGGGCAGTACGTGAGCACGATCCCCCAAGACGGGCCGGAGACCGGCGAGGAAGTGGAGTTCTACTTCGCGGACGTCTTCGCCTTCGTCTCCGAATACCTCTCCCCGACGATCTGCCGCCGAGTGAACGGATCCTCCGCCACCTGGTGCCCCCGATGGTGGGAGCACCCCGAGGCCGGGGCGCGGCTCTCCGCCCTGTGGCTGGCCTGGGAGCATCTGCGCCACGATCCGGCCCTGGGCATGTCGACGTGGTGGCTGCACCACGCCGATCCGCACCTGCGGGTGCTCATGGACACGGACCTGGGTCCGTTCGCGGCCTGCTCCCCCAAGGTCGGCGGACACACGGCCTACCCCTTCGACCCGCTTCCTCTGGAGACGTACGACGCCCACTCATAGCCCGAGCGACATCGGTGAGGACGTCCGCGGGGGTGTCGAGAGGCTGACCACTTCGACCTACGGTGAGAGGGGCAACGGATCTCCCTCTTCGGGACCCTCATACGGGTCGGACCGGGCTCACCTTCCGCGCTCTCGCAGCACTCCCATGAACGTGGACGCGGGGCGGCCAGGAACGGTACACGCCTTCACTGCGGTGGCGACGCCGCCAAAGGGCTCGTGCGTCGTCGACGTACTGCAGCCCGTCGGCGATCCCGAGGGCGACGAGTCCGCTGACTGACACACCCCGGCGCTCAGCGCAGACGGGTCCCAGTCGCGGGCGGAGTGAGCGCGGTGGGGCTCGGTGTGCACAGCGGCCGTGCCGCGCGGGCGGGGCTGTGGTCCACGACCTGTAGGAGTGGAGGGGGTCCGAGGTTCCGCAGCATCATGGGCGCGATCGCGCTTTCCCCTTCGTGCTGGTGATCTTCATTTTCTGGCGAGGTACGGTCGAACACACCACGTACGAGGGAGATGAAGATGCTGACGGAGACCACCGGTCGGACGCCACAGGACCTTGCCGCCGAACTGGCGAACATGCGGGCCGTCGACGACTGGCCGTCGGTGTGGTCGGGACCGCCACAGGGCGGGTCGGACGAGTTCAACGAATGGTGCGGGCGGTACGGCTGGGAGCCGCTGACGTTCGACCGGCAGTTGCGCGTGCGGACGCCGGGTGGGGGACGCTGGACGTTCTACGACCGGATGGGCGGAATGTGGAGCCCGCTGGTGACCTTGAGGCACTACACCTGGCAGCTGCGAGCTGGCGCCGCCACGGAGAACGGTGCGGTTTTCGACACTGCGGCCGAGACGTGGCCGGCGTATCTCAAGGCCGCCGAGGGCGTTTTCGGTGCGCCCACGTGGACCGGCCCCTGGGATGCCGCCGACTTCCCCGAGCCCCCTCACCCCCGGTGCTGGAACGACCGCGAGGAGCGGGTGCTCAACCGCGAGCCCTATCGATTCGCTTACTGGGCGCCTGAAAGTGGCGTTCCAGGACAGCCGTTCATCATGCTGTCCCAGACGATTGCGTTCCCCACCTGGACCACCGACATGCCGGGCGGCTCGGCCATCTCACTTCGGGTGGTTCCGCCCGCTGAGTTCCTGGAGAGCGGCCTGTGACGGAATTCGCTCCGCCGACACAAGCCGAGATCGAGCGTGCCATGGTCCTTGAGGAGGAGTACAAGGCAGGCCGCGACCCTCTCCCTCCAGCCAAGGTCAGGCAGGCCGTCGACCTCCTGTACAGGGACTGGCAGGCGGCGGGAGGTCCGGCGAAGTTCCCTGACGTGCTGGCATTCAGCGCCAGTGTCGCGAAGACCGAGTCGGCCACCGCTGAGAACCGCGGGGAAGTCCGCGCCCTCTGGTCCTGGAAGTCCCAACCGGAGGGAGCGCCACGTGAGGTGGGGCACCGGTTCCTGGCCCAGGCATGCGGCGAGAGCCGTGGGTACCAGGTCCTGGAGGACACACCGGTCGGCCGCAGGCTCGAATCGTACGAGCTGTGGGATGAGGACGTGAAAGCGACACTCGCTGACCGGTTCGCTCTGGACGAGGACTACGTCAACGAGGCCCCCGCGAAGATATGGGACGCCGCCTCGGCGGAGTACGCCAAAGCGGCCACCGGACCAGTCGCGGTCTTCGCGGCCGAGATCGGTGCCGGATCCATCCTGGGCGGGACGGAGATGCCGAGGGTCGTCGGCCCCGAGGGTGTCGGCAGGGAAGCCGTGGGGTTCCCGATCGACTTCCCTCAGCAGGCGCATCTGCCGGCGGACATGCACGACCTGATGGCGGACCCGGCGGTTCGCTGCGACCTGCGCAGGGAGGACTACCAACCAAACTCGTCGACCCCCGCCCAGTTCGCCGCCAAGCTCGCCACCCTCCACGTCCCGGAACACCAGAAGGAAGCGCTCGCCGCCGCCGTCGCACAACTGTCGGCAGTCGAGAAATACGAGGAGCTGGCCGCACCGACTGCGGAGCCCAAGCAGCCCGAACTCAACGAACCAGCGCTCACGGAGCCCGAAACGAAGGTGCCGGCGCCCGCTCAAACCGTGCCCAAGCAGCCCGAGGTCAAACAGCCCGAGGTCAAGCAGCCCACACCGGCCAACGCGTTCATGCCCGGTGTGACCATGCCCCGCGCCATCACCGTCCCGGCCCGCCGCACCGCGAGCGCCAGCACCCACGGCGTGATCAACCCGACGATCGAGGCCGCCCCCAAGTCCACGGACATCGAGCGGTAACCAACAAACTCCTGCGAATACCTCTACAGCCAGGATGACCCGGCATGTCCGACCACTTGTAGGTACGAACGCGGCCAGGGCGCCGGTGGCAGCTGCCGAAGCGCCGGCACCGGCCCTGTCGAAGTCGGTCAGAGACCGAAGCCGGGGCCGCGCCGGGGGCCCGGCGCGGGCGGAGGGGGAGTCGTCGGGGTGGGGACGCCTCGTGGGGTCGGGGCGCGGGTGGCGGTGATGTCCACGCCGGGCATGAACTGGGCGCCTCTGCTCACCCGTACCGTGGCATCGCCCTGCTGGAAGGCCCGGTTCGCGGCCGGAGTCGCTGCCTCCGGTGCCGGCTTCGGGCCGAAGTCGCCCCGGTCGGTCGTGATCAGCCCGGTGGCCAGGCCCTGCTCGGCAAGTATCTCGGCGTTCTCCCGGCCGATGGAATAGCCACGGCCCGTGCCGCTGTTCGCGTACAGGCCACGGATGAAGCCCTCGGGCGCCATGCGGCCGCCGTACCAGTCACGCCCAGCATCGAACTCGCGGCGGCCTGCCAGCCAGCGGGACGCGTTCTGCTCCAGGCACTGCTCCTCGGGGACCTCCACCGACAGCACCACACGCTGGTCGTAGCCCTCGCGCTGAAGTTCCGTGAGCAGGTTCGCGGTCCACCCGAGGGCCCGCAGGGACTGGTCGTAGAGCAGGTTGTAGCCCTCGCCACGGGCCCACTTCTCGATCAGGTCCTGGACATGGCCCGACTCCCGGTGGACCAGGGACGCTTTCTCCGAAGGGGACAGCGGGCGGCCGTCGGACAGCCGGTCGAGCCCGGCGGGAAGCTGCGGTGCGCCGCCCTGCTCGAAGAGCAGCACCTTGAATTCGTCCGGATCGAGGACGACGTAGTCGTCGAGGCTCACACCGTGCACGCGCCGCAGCTCGTCACCGAGCGCCGAATCCTGCGCCTCCCACTGCGATAGACCGCGCTGTGCCCTGCCCTTACCCGACCCGGGCGCTCCACCCGTGAAGAGCACGGCGTGACCGTCTCGGGACTTCCCCTTGCACTGCTCCTTGAACCGCTCGATGAGCGCGACGTGCAGACCTTTACGTTGGCGAGTCCACGCTCCCGCTTCCATATGGCGATTCTTGGTGTCGTACTCCCCTGCCATCGCCAGGTCCCCACCAGGGCCCATCCGCTGCTGCAGCTCCTCGTAGAACTGAGCGTATTCCCCCGTCAAGAGCTCTTCATTCCTATCGCTGCCCGAGACAGACCGGAGTTCTGAGGTCAGAACCCACGTTGCTTGAGAACCGACCGGATCACTTCGATGTCTTCATCCGTCAGCTGGCCGAGCGCCCAGCCCTGGTTGACCACGGCCAGGGTGTTGTCCTGATGCGTCGGCGCCGTGTGCATCGGGTCGAACCACTCCTCCTCGAAGTCCCAGGCGGCGATGGTCGCCAGTGCCTCGTCGCGCGGGATCTCGCCCGCCGCGTAACGCTCGATGTACGCACGCAGCGACGGCTTCCCGTCGGTCCTGATACCTCCCCGCGCAATGCGCCTAAGGATCTCGTGGATGTCCTCGATCGTCAGCTTGCCGAGCTCCCGGGCCTCGTTGATCACGGCCATCGTGTTGTCCTGGCCCGGCGGCTCGGGGGCGTACCACACCACCTCGAAGTCCCAGGCGGCGATGGTCGCCAGTGCCTCGTCGCGGGGGATCTCGCCTGCCGCGTAGCGGTCGATGTAGTCACGCAGCGATGGCTTGTCGGTCATGACTGCCGCCCTCTCTTCATGATCGGTATGACAACGGCTTCTGACTGGGCTGGTCAGTCCAGGGCTTCGGTGGTGCCGTCCGCGTGGATGAGGAGGCGGATCGCGCCGCCGTACCGGTCGTCGGTGATGGATGCCGGGGCCGGCGCGCCGAACTGCTGGGCGCGCTGCTGGAGGATCGAGATGACGACCTCCTGGATGTCACCGTACGGGGGCGCCGTGACGGGGACGCCGTCGATCAGGCCGGCGTTGGGCGAGAAGATGCGGACTTCGGCCGCCGGGGGCGTGGGCTGCACGACTCAGGTCCTTTCAGGAGTGTTCGGCGAGGTCGTCACGGGCGAACGGAACGACGGGGGATTCCGTGGGGTCAAGGGTGTACGTACCACGGGACACGCGCCGGAGCCGTGCGGACTTGACCATGGCGGACAGGATGTTGCTGATCGACTTCGCCGACTCCTGGAACACCTCCGGGGGCAGCGCGATCAGCACGTCGCGGGCGGTGAACGGACCGGGCAGCGAGGCGACAGCCCGGTCCACGGCCTGGCGCAGGCTCGTCGAGGGGTGGAGGGCGCGCACCACCGCGCCCCCGGTGTCCGGGGCGCCGGGGCGGCCAGGGCCTCCAGAGGCCGGGAAGCCGGCGGCCGGAGCGACCGCCTCGTACGCCTCGATGTGCGCGGCGAGTTCGCGCAGCGCGGCCCGGAGGTCCGCCAGCATCGCGCGTCCGGACGCGCCGCCCTTCGTGCGATCCGCGTTCGGGTCCATGCCCGTGTCCGCGTCGATGCCGCCGTCCGGCCCGGTCATGAGAACCGACATGACCTCCTCGATCCGGACGATCGAGTCCGCGACCCGCCGCAGCAGAGGCTCGAAGAGGTCCTGACGCAGTGCGGTGATCGGGTCGCTGGTCGCGAGCTCGACGCTGACCGAGCCGACGAGCCCGGTGTCCGCCGGAATGCGGGAAGCGTCCTCGGGCTGCTCGGCCCGCCAGGCCTCCAGGCCGAGGCGCGCCCGCCGGCACGACTCGGCCAGCTCCGGCGCGAGACCGGCGGACGGCGCGTGCGCCAGCATCCCGGCGAGCCGCTCGGATGCTTCGAGCGCGGGCAGCGCGGCGAGCAGCAGCGGAGTGAGGACGGCCTGCTGCACGGCGAGCACGGGATCGTCGAGAGCGAAGGTGATCCGTTCACCTGCCGGCGCCGCCATTGATACCTCTGCTACGTGATGTGTCTTCTGGGTTGGGACCGTGGACCGCGGCCCCGGCCGGACCGGCGTACGCGGGCGCGGGCGCAGGTGCCGGGACGTGTGTCCGGGCGCGAACGCGTCCAGTACGGCATCGAGTTCGGCCTCGAAGTCGGCGGACCGCTGCCTGAGGTCCACCGGGGTCGTCAGGTCCCCTTGCGGGGTGCCGATGCCGAGCCGGCGGCGGATGAGCCGCCGGTCCTGCTCGGTGGTCCCGGCGAGGTACCCGCCCGGATCCGGGCGGAGGACGGAGTCCTCCAGGCACTCCCGCCGGAGCGGGCAGGAGGCGCAGAGCTGCCGAGCCGCGTGGGCCAGGGCCTGGATGCGCCGTCCCTGGATGGGCAGTTCGGCGGAGCTGACGGGCGGGTTCTCCAGAAGCGGATGCCGGAAGACGTCCGGCCGGCGGTGGCAGGGCAGCGAAGCGGCGGCCGCGCCTGGCGTTGCCGATATGGACGCAGCGTGAGTCCTGCGCATGGTTGTGACCATGAAAGTGCCCCCCGTGGCAAAATTTGATACCTGGGGACTCTAGAGCAGTGCAAATGGCGACAGCAAAGCGGTTCCGAACTGTAAGCAAGATGGTCAGAAGCTTTCTGATGTGACATCAGGCTCCCTTGGCGCGCCGCGTGACGCGCCTCACGGCCCGCCGCGTGACACGCCGGAGCGCGGCGGCGCCCCCACCCCGGACCATGAGCACGGCGACCACGCCCGCGAACCCGAGCGGCACGGCGGCCGGGGGCGCGACCGTCCCCACGCCGGCCGCCACGAGGAGCACGACGTCGGCGATCACGACGGTGAGACCGCGCCGCCCGGGATGGTCCTTGACCATCCACGCGCCGAGCAACGCCATCCCGGCGATCGCCCAGTGCCCGAAGACGGCCTGCCCGCTCGCCCACCCGGCCGGAATGCCCCGGGCGATGTCCGCCACGGCCGCGAGATACCCCGCGAACGCGGCGGTCAGGACCGTCGACCCGAGCGCCAGGAGCAACTGGCCGCGCCTGCGCAGCAGGAACACCAGCAGGCCGAGCACCAGCAGCGCGCAGATCGTGATGAACGAGCTCATGCTGGAGGAGGCGAGGAGGAAGAGCGTGTACGCCCCGGCGAGCCCGAGGACGAGCCTGGGCAGCAGCCGAACGGCCCAGGCGTCGCTCTTCTCCTGCCGGACGAGGCGCCGTACGGCCCCGACGACCGAGTCGGTTCGTGACATGAACGGTCCTCCTATCGGGGCATGCGGTTGCCGTCACCCGGCGGCCGCTGCGGGGGCAGCTGCGGCGGGTTCGGCTGCGCGGGCTGCTGCACCACCGGCTGCTGGGGCGGCTGGACGCGCGGGGGGCGGGGCGCCGCGGCCGGCGGCGCGGACTGCTGCGGCACGGGCTGCGGTGCCGGCTGCTGCTGCGGCGCCGGCGTCGCAGCCGGGGGCGGAGTGGTGTTGCGCTGACTGACGCGGCCGGTACGACGGGGGGCCTGCTGAGCGGTCTCCCCCGAAGCGGGACCGTTGTCTGCGTTCGAGGCCGCCCTGTCGTACGAGTCCTGCTGGACCGTACGTGCCTGGTAGGCGCTCTTGCGCTGCTGGCGCTTGGAGTTGTTGATCGCGAGCCAGCCACCCTTCTGCAGCTTCTCGTCGAAGACCTTCTTGTCCAACCCCCGACCGACCATGCCTCCGACACGCTTCGCGGCGCCCCCCGCGACCCGCCCGGTTCCCGCGGCCACCCTGCCGGTCACCGAAGCCCCGCCCCGAGCGACCGACCCCATCATCGGAACGGCCTTCGCGGCCACCGCACCCGGCATGTCGCCCACGCCGAGGGCATCCTCAGCTCCGGCGATCTTCGGGCTGTACGCCCCTCCGATGAGCTTCTTGAGCATCATCACGACGGCGACGGTGACGAGGATGAGCATGAGGAGCTGCATGCCCAGCGAGATCCGGGCAGGCAGGATCATCTGGTAGAGCACGAGCAGCACGGTGAGGATGATCCCGAAGCCGGCCCGTAGCACGAAGCTGTGGATGAACGTCTGCAGCCAGCCTTTGAGCAGCTTCTGCTGGGAGGGGTGGATGCCGATCGTGGCGACCAGCGGCAGCATGATGATCAGGATGAGCGTCACCGCGTGCCAGAGCAGAGTGAGGGCACTGAGCACGATGACCATGACGCCGGCGATGAGAGCGGCGACCAGGGAATAGAAGGCGAGTCCGACGCGAGTGCCGGCGTTTTGCCCTGCCCAGTCATTGAAGGGAACTGGGTAAACGTGCTGGTCCGCGACAGAATTCGCCCGATTCGGATAGCCCTTTCCCGTGCCGCCGGCGATGTCTATCCGAATGGGGACCCATTGCTCCTTTTCCTTGTCGATCTCCGGCTTATCCTCGGGGAACTCGTCGATGTTGGTCGTGGACTGCGACACGGCGTGCTTGACCCTGAGATCCTCGCAGCGCACGCCTCGACCGTAGTCGCACTCGGTGCCCGTGCTGTCCGGGAAGCACGTGCCGTTCTCGACCTTACCGTCGCCATCGTTCTTGAAGATGCAGTTCGCACCATTTTCCCCGAACTGGCCCAGGGCCCAGGGTCGGAAGACGAGGGTGTCGTACATGGTGCAACTCGAGGCGCGAAGCCCTCGATTGGTCTTCTCATCCTGGTTGAGGTCGCAAGGCGACTGCAGCTCTCCGGACATGCCCGACAGGACCGCCTCGGCCAGCAGCGAGTTGAAGTTGGCGATGCCGACGTCGGCCTGTTCGATGACCTTGTGATAATTGCTGTCGCGGTTGTCACCGCTACCGGCAAGCAGGGCGACTACGGCGATGGTCGTCAGGCAGGCCCATCCGACACCTGACCAGACCTCGCGCATCTGCTGCTGGCGCCACTTGGTGAACACCCAGATACCGGTGAGCAGGATCATGGCGGGCACGGCAGGCTTGAAGAGGTTGTCCCGCAGCGCGCCAATAGCGTTGTCACGCCCCGTATACAGACCACTGAGAGGGCTCGGATTCGAAGCCAGTTCCTTGATGGAGATGGCCGCACGAGAAAGAATCTTAGTGCCGTTGAAGACCATGTTGGCGACACCATTGTTGACCATGTCCATGACCGAACACTTGTCGGCCTCGTCGCCATCCGGGTTGGGTTCGGAGGCGTTGCCTCTCCCGAGGAAGGTCATGGACCAGTTCAGGCCCCGCATGCCGTTGATCTCGTAGAACGTGTACCTGTCGGGGCTGTTGCGCATCTCAACGGCGCCGGTGATCATGCCACTCGTGTCATTGAGGTTCTTGGCGCGTTTACTCTTATCCTTTTCCCACTGATTGACCGCGGGAATGATGGACTCGCCGTTCGCACCCGGACTGTCGCGGGTGTAGCTGTCATCCCCGGTGACCTTGCAGCTGATGTCGAATTCGATGGCCTGCGCCGTGTTCGGGACGGAGAGCGTCAGCGCGACCAGCGCGAAAACGAGGAACAGGCCTGTTCTGACGATCCGCCCGGCACCGCGCACCAGGTTGCCCGGCGAGCGGGGGACGGTACGAGTTCCGCGTGACATGGCCCTACGGCGCACGGGTTAGGTTTCCTTCCAGGATCCGGGGTACCGGGGCGGGGAGCGGCTACAGGTCGTAATTCGTGGTGAAGCAGCCCTTGACCAGACCCTCGTGGATCTCGAAGCCGCTGGGCACCTTTTCACGACGATCCGGGTTGCAGGACAGTACGAGCAGACCGTTCTGCACCAGGCTCTGGCCGGCGTAGTCACTCACGGCAGAGATCGCGAAGTTCTGGCCGACCGAAAAGGAACCGCTGCCCTTGGCCAGCGCCCCCTGGAACTTCGCCATGTCACCGATGAGCAGCATGGTGACCCACCTGCCCGCGCCGTCCTGGCAGAGGGCACGCTCCTGGATTCCCCAGGCGGGGTCCTTGGCCTCATCCTCCATGTAGTCGTTCTCCTGGCTGCTCTTCCGAAGCTGGTCGCACGAGACCCCGCGCTCCACGACGGCCTTCTGGACGTCGGCCATCGTGCTCGCCTTCGGCAGGTTGCTCAGTGGACCGCTGGCGGCTTCCCCGCCGTCGTCGCCGCAGCCCGTCAGGGTCACGAGCGCGCTCAGCGCGACGGCTCCGGCTGCGAGGGTCTTGGACAGGCGCATGGAACTCCCCTTGGGGTTGTGGCAAGCGATGAGGAATGGACCGCGGCTGAGGTGCCCGGAGTCGGCTTCTCCGTGTGGGTGGGGTGGGCGTCGGCTAGTCGGGCATGTAGTCCGTGGTGAAGCAGCCCTTGGCCAGGCCGTCCTTGGCCGTGAAGCCGGTGGGGAGGCTCTCTCGGTCCCCCGGGTTGCACGACATGCGCGTGAGGCCGCCCTGCATCAGAAGCTGGCTGGCCTCGTCGCCGACGGCGGTGAGGGCGAAGTTCTGGCCGATCAGGAAGTCCCTGCCGAAACCGCCATTCGCCTCTGCCTTCGCGGTGGCCTCCTGGAACTTCGCCATGTCGTCGATCAACAGCAGAATCAGATCGTCATCGCAGACTTCGCGTTCTTTGATGCTCCAGGCGGGGTCCTTGGATTCATCAATCATGCCGTCGACGTCGGACGGCCGAAGCTCACTGCACTGGGCCCCGGTCCCCGTGATGAACTTCTGAAGTTCGGCCATGGTGTTCGCCTGCGGCAGGCCGCTCAGCGGACCGGCGGCGGCATCCCCGCCGTCGTCCCCGCACCCCGTCAGCGTCACGAGCGCCGTCAGCGCGACGGCTCCAGCAGCGAGGGTCTTGGACAGGCGCATGGAATTCTCCTTGGGTCGGATCGGGTCTCGCGGGCCGGGGCAGGTCAGACCGCGGCCGTGGCTTCCTGGGCCGGGCTCGGCGTCGGGTCCAGGTCGTTCGTCTCCTGCAGGAACGTCCAGTCCCAGACGCTCAGCGGGGGGTTCACGCCCTGCCTCGACGGGCGGGTCGTGCCGTTCGTGTCCGTGGCCGCGAGGATCTCCTTGAAGACCAGGTCCACCGCCACCGTCCCCACCCGCTTGTCCGCGTCGCGCTGGAGGCAGACACCCGTGCGGAGCTCCTGCAGAGCGGCGACGACCTTCGCGTCGGTCTCGGGGCGGCCGAGCAATGGCGCCACAAGCGACGCCTCCTGAGCGGACTTCTGCTTGAACGCGAACACCGTGTGGATCTGGTTCGCGCCACCGCTGCGCGCCTCGGAGTCCTCGATCTGGACCAGGTCGATGGCCTGCTGGGTGATCAGTACCGTCACCGCCAGGTACGAACGGCCCTGCTTCAGCGCCCGGCGCATCAGGTCCCGGCCGCTCTCCGTCGCCGTGACGACGTACGCCTCGTCCACGAACAGCGCCTTCGGACGCAGTCCGATCTCGCCCGTCACCGGGTTCTTCTCGTACCCGACGTCCAGCATCTGGCTGCCCAGCTCGACGACCGCCATCAGCGCCGTCGCCGCGAGCCGCTCGGCCGGGTTCCAGTTGCGCGGGTCGGAGGCCGCGGGTGACTGGAATCCGCGCAGGGTGATGACCGTACGACGCTTCCGCATCGCCGACAGGGTCTGCGGCTTCTCCGCGAACGCCAGTCGCGCGTACGGCAGCGTCCTCAGCTCGGTCAGCAGCATCTGCGCCAGCTTCAGGTCCTTCGCGGCCTCGCGGTCGTTCGTCGCCACCGCGTGGTCATAGGCCCGTACGACCTCGTCGACGACCTGCCACAGCGTCGGCCTCGGCACCCGGTCCTCGGCGTCCCGCGCGCTCAGGCCCTGCTCCGTCGCCTGCCGGATCGCCGAGTTGTACCAGCCGACGACCGTCGCCATCGCCTCGATGACGGGCAGCCGCACCCGCTGGTAGTCCTCGTCGCCCAGGAATCCCCGCAGCATCGATTCGGCGAGCAGCCGGCCCGACGGCACGTCGCGGGCGATCACCCACGGATCGAGCACGCCCGCCTGGCCCTTGAGAAGGTCGACGACCTCCGTCTCCGCCCAGAACTCCGGGTTCACCGGCTGGAACCGGCTCTCCGGCGTCCCGAGCACACCCCGCTCCGCGTCCGCCGCGAACTCCGGATCGTTCACCTGGGCGCCGAAGCCCAGGTAGTAACAGAGCTGCGCGAAGTCCGTCTTCGGGTCGATGACCAGGCAACGGACGCCCGACTCCGACTCCTCGTAGAACTTCTGCAGCGCCAGCGACGACTTTCCACCACCGGACGCGCCGACGATGGCGAGACCACCGCCGTCGTTACGGGCCGGGCCGACGTGCAGCGAGTAGTGGACCGGCATCTTGCCCGCCCACCCGACCAGGTTGCCCACCCAGCCGAGCTTCTTGCCGGACCGCTGCTCGGGGTTGTCGCCCAGCTCCGTGCCGGCCGTCGGCAGCCCGGCGCCGAGCTGCTCCACCTCCTGCAGCCGCAGGTACGGCGCGATGGGCAGCTTCGGGGCGTTGCCCGGCAGCTGCGACTGGAGCAGCCGCCACTGCTGACGCGTCGGGCGCAGCAGCGTGACCTTCAGGTCCTGCTTGAACTGCATCTCCAGGATGCGCCGGCGCCGCTCCAGCTCCGCCGGGTCGGACGCGGAGACCGTGAAACGGATCTGCGCCTCCATGCCCGGCATCTTGTGCTCCTCGATGTCGTCGACGAGGTGCTGGGCGCGGGTGACCTGGTTGGCGAGCTTGGTGTCGGGCGAACGGCCGGAGTTGGCCATGTCGTTCATCTCGTCCAGGAGGTTGCCGCTGATCTTTCCGGCGCGATCCTTGAACTTCATGTACGGGATGAGGGTGAAGCGCATGTCGATCTCGACCGGGAACTCCACGTTCTGCGCCGCGTACCGCGCCCAGGCGGTCGACTGGCGGAACCGGGTCTCCGTCGGCCAGTTGGCGGCGACCAGCGTCGTCGTGTAGCTGGTGTGCTGCTCGCCGGTGACCTCGTCGTACTGGTGCAGCACGATGTGCGTCTTGCGGTTCTCACCGGAGAAGTCGACCACCAGGTCGAACTGGTCCGGACCCCACGACCGCGAACCGAGCACCGGCTCGGGCGGCACCGGCAGGTCGCCGTGGAGGGGCTTGCGGATCAGCCAGACCAGCTCCTCGCGGGCCAGCGGCGTACCGCCGAGGCTCTCCAGGCTCTCGTGCACCTCACGCGCCACCTGGGTCCACTGGGCCAGCAGACCCGGCGACAGGTACTCGCCGTGGACACCGGTCGCGCTCGCCGCCGCCTTGTCGGCCGCGCCGGTCAGGGCACGGGACAGGGCCAGCTCCTCGACCGGGTCGTCGCCGCCGGGCAGCACACCGCTGCCGTCACCGGAACCGCGCTTCAGCGAACCCAGCTTGACCAGCAGGATGTTCCGCTCGCGCATCGCCCCGATGCGCTCCTGGTACTCCGCCTTGCGGAAGTTGTACGCCTTGTAGTTCTCGGTCGGGTCCCAGGCGACGGCGTTGAGCTCCTCGGCCCAGCCGACGGCGGTGATCGGCCGGTACACCTTGCGGTAGTGGCACTCGACGTTCCGGTCGCCCCGCGCGAGGTTGAGCAGGGCGCGGGCCGGGGCCTCGGCCATCGCCTGCAGCTCGGTGGCGTTGAGGTACTCGTCGATGGAGGTGGGCAGGACGATGCCGGTCCAGACCGAGTCGCCGTGGACGAAGATCATGTCGTCGGCGTAGCGGTACGGCAGCCGCATCTCCTCGCGCCGGGCCTGCCCGCGGTCGCCCTGGGAGCGGCCGCGGTTGCCGGAGCCGCCGCGTGAACCGGAGCCGGACTTTCCGTCGCCGCCCTGGTTGCCGTTGGCGGCCTTGGCCTTGGAGGAGGAGGCGGCCATGATCATGGCGATCACGAAGAAGGCGACCGCCCCGCCCAGAAGGATCATCATGAACATGGAGGAGTCATCCTGCGGTCTTGGAGGGGGAGGGTGCGGCGGTGTGCGCCGGGGGTACGACCGATGCGGAGGATCCCGCGGGGTCGGCGTGCGCGGCGGGTGCGGGAATCGGGGGTGCCGTACCGCCGTACGACGAACCGTGTCGCGCGGCCTCGCTCAGCGCCTGCTCGTAACTCTGCTGCCAACGCCGCGAACCCGGCTGCCAGAGGATCACCTGCCAGTGCAGCTCCCCCGGCTCACGGTCGGCGGCCAGACCCTGGAGCCGCTTGGGCTGCCACCAGTAGTCGGCCCACACCACCAGCTGCTGGCTGAGGGTGAGCGCGGAGGGGAGCGGCCGGCCCCAGACGAAGTACACGCCGACGGGCGGCCCGAAGTAGAGCACCGACGTCAGTATCGACATGCCCAGGAAGGGCACGAAGGCGGAGAGGGAGAGCAGCGCCACCATCCACACCACACCGAAGCCGAACGCCGCGCCGAGCGCGGGCAACAGCAGTCCGGGGAGCGGGATGTTGCCCCAGTTCCAGATGCGCTTGGGCCGGTTGAGCAGATCCGTGTGGTCGTACGCGACCATCGGCTCCGGCTCGCCCGGTACTTCCTGCGCCATGGGTCACTCCCCTCTCTCTCGCGACCTCTCTCGACCTCTGCCGACCTCTGCCGACCTCTGTCGACCTGTGTCGACGGCCTGGTCCACTCCTTGGCCGGGACGGCACGGTCCCGGTCGGGTGGCTCAGCTACCGCCACCGCCACCGATCTGACCGCCGAGGCCGATCAGCACACCGGCGAGGCCGGTCGCGCCACCGATGATCAGGGCGGCCAGCGCGATCATGCCGAAGCCCTGGAAGGCCTCGCGCATGCCGTCGCCACGCTTCATGGACATCAGCATCCGGATGCCGAGGATGAGCAGGGCGATCACCGCGACCATCGTTCCTGCGTTGCGGAGGATCTCCTGGATCTCCGTGAACATGTCCTTCAGCGTCGTCGCTGCCAGGTACATGGGGTGTCCTTTCGTTCTGCGGAGTGCTGGGGTCCGCTCATGGGGGTGGTGAGGAGGGAACGGCCGAAGAGGCGGGGAGGGACGGGGAACCGGTGGTTCCCCGTCCCGACTACTGGCCGGCCGGCTTCGTGGTGGGCTTGGTCGCGGGCTTCGTGGCCGGCGGCTTGGCGGCGCCGGTGGCGGGCGGCGTGGTGGCCCCCGTGGCCGGCGGCGTGGTGGTCCCGGCCGCCGGGGTCTCCTGTCCCGGGGACGGGGAGGCGCTCGGCTCGTCGCCGGCGCCGCTCCCGCCCGCCGGATCGAGGACC